>CAZTMX010000206.1:0-5205 GCA_964614855.1 uncultured Anaerolineaceae bacterium
AATATGTATTCCAGGGAGAATGTGAGGCGCCAAATTGCTAAAAAAGAGTAAAACCAGTGCATTCCTGCTCAGCGCCATCTGTGTGCTTTCTTTCGCATTGATCTCGGCGTTGATTAATATCCTGATCCCCTACCTTGTGACTGGCGATTTACAGACAGTGGTTTCCAACCCGGGTCAACTCTCCAGGGTACAAGATATTCTGATCTTGATAGGGATCTTGCTGGTCCTAATCCTGGGATTGGTCAGTATAGGGGCTTATTGGATAGTTAGATTTTTTGGCGAGCGTTATTACGGCAGCACCGGGGCGATCCGCTGGGCGTTATTTGGTGCATTATTTGCGCTTTTTCTGGCAGCACCAGACAAGCTGCTGCCAGAAAATTTATATATAGTAGGCTACCTGCTGAAATTTCTGGCTGTATTTGCAGCCTTCTTTCTGGCTCGTTTCATTATCCCAATTCAAAAATCCATGAAGCGTACAGCCAAAAGATAAATGAATTACGCTTGCGGAAAGATGGTAGTTAATTGCCCGATTCGTCTTCCAGCTCCAGCATCAACGCCAATTCTTGTTCCTGTTTGCGAAAGCGTAAATAAAGGCTGGCAATATAAATAAGCATCACCCCAAAGATCACACTAAATCCAGCAATCATATAGTTTGTTGTATTGGCGGTTGCTTCTTGTAAATATAACATGATCATCCTCCCTCTGCTGTTACCCCATTGCCTTTAGCTTTAACTGCTCGACTTTTTCCGCCAAACTACCTAAACGAATACGATGCCAGAGTAAATTAACGAATATCAACGAGAAGGTTAACAGGCTGAACATAAATGTCTGCAGCATCGCTGGGGACATGTCAAAGCTGCCTGCCGCACCTGGCTGGTTGGATCCGACAACGACTGGATGGATTGTGCGAAATAGCCTGGCTGAAAGGAATGTCATCGGCACGCTGATAAAGCCAATGATCGCATACACTGCGCTAAAACGGGCACGGCGGTTAGGGTCTTCAATCCCGGCACGCAGCATCAGGTAGGCTGCATAAATTAATTCCATGATGGTTGCAGTGGTCAGGCGCGGATCCCAGGTCCACCATGTGTTCCATACGGGTCTGGCCCAAATTGAACCTGAGACAATGGTGATAAACGTAAAAACGATGGCAATTTCCACAGCAGAAAGACCGACAATATCCATCTTCTGGTTACCTTTTGCCAGATAAAGGATGCCTGCCACAGCTGCCACCAGAAAACCCAACATCCCCACCCATCCCGCAGCGACATGGAAATAAAACACCTTTTGCACATCCCCCATGACCTTTTCTGTGGGTGTAAAGAAGAACACCAGTGCAGTAGCTGCCAGGAAGAAAAGCAATGTCACTACATCTAAGGCTCTAAGCAAACGAGGTACTTTTGACATTTTCATCACCTCCGATAATTCATCTGATCAAGCCAGGCTTACTCTTCTACCACAAAATCGAAAACCATAAAGGCTATGGCGATAAATACAACATCGTATACAATCAACAGGTTCAGCCAGGGCATAATTTCTGCCAGTTCGATTTGCGTTAAAAACCCACTGCTGGCCTTTACTGCAGCGATAAATAACGGCAGCACAACCGGAAATAACAATATCGGCAGCAGGATATCGCGAGTGCGTGTTTGAACCGCCATACTGGACAACAATGTTCCTACTGCCACATACCCAATCGACCCCAAGAGAATCACCAGCAGCAAACCCGGGTCAAATAAATTGGTATTGTAGAGTACGCTGTACACCGGGAGTACAATGGCTTCCACAATCAACATGAAGAACAGGTTACCCAGCATCTTTCCAAAGTAAATCGCACTGCGGTCTACAGGCGCCAGTAACAGACCATCCAGGCAGCCGCGGTCTTTTTCCATCGCCATGGAGCGGTTCAACCCAGTTGTACCCGCAAAGGCAAATGTGACCCAGAGCACACCGGAAGTCACATTGGACCTGGTTTTGGCATCCAATTCCAGGGCGAAGTTGAAGATCATGATCACCAGCAGGGCAAATACAAGCATGGCGGAGAGCAACTCACGGCTGCGCATCTCCGCTGCCAGGTCTTTCCATACGACTGCCCATAGCGCGCGCAAAAAACCCATAGGCTAAGGTTTTCCTTCCTGAAGCGCCTGGCGGTAAAAGCCCAGCAACTGGTTTGTATCAATTTCAGAGCGCTCCCGTGAAGCGACAATCACACCTTTTGAAATCACATCAAAGCGAGAGGCAAGGTCTGCCGCTCTCGACAGGTCATGGCTTGTCATCACCACAGTCCTTCCGCGGGCAGCTACTTCTTGTAAGACATTATCGAGCATCGCACAGGCGTCTTGATCCAGACCGGTGTGAGGCTCATCAAAAAGCATCACCTCAGGATTGTGCAAAACCGCCCTGCCGATTGCCAGGCGCTGCTGCATACCGCGAGAAAACGTGCGCACCAGATCACCACGCCTGTTCGCCAAACCCACCATCTCCAGCACTTCCTGGATACGTGCTTTTAGATCCGGCACCGCATACATACGACCGTAAAAAACCAGGTTTTCTTCTGCAGTCAAGTCGCCGTACAGCAGCGGTTGGTGCGAGACAACCCCCAGGATGCGCCTCACAGCTGCCGCTTGCCCGGGCAAGGAAAACCCGGCGATACGGACTTCTCCAAAGGATGGGCGCGAAAGCGAAGATAACACGCGCAAGAAAGTGGTCTTCCCAGCGCCATTGGGACCCAGTAAGGCCACAAATTCCCCCGGATACACCTGGAAATTTAGTTCCTTCAAGACGGATTTTAAACCAAACCGTTTAACCAGTTTTCGCGCCACAATAATCGGAGCTGAACCCTTGGCCTGCGAGTCGGGAGGTTGAGTATCCACCATGGCGATTCTCACCCGCTGACCTAATTGCTAATCACCTGGCGCAAACGTTCTTTAAGTTCCTTACGGCGCTGAAGATATGCGTCTTCAGGCAGCTCTCCTGCCCGATACAGGTCATCCAGGGTTAGAATCGCATCCATAATAGTCTCGGCAGGTTGTTGCACCGGCGGCTCTGGCTCCAATTCTTCTTCTTCTGTTTTCTGACGCGCTTTATTCCGCTGGAAAAGCCAAACCCCAGCCACCAACAAGGCAAGGCCTAACGCCCCAATGCCGATTAAAATGCTTGAGGTGTTGTTGAGATTTTCTCCAATAAATTTACCGGTAATGGTCAGCTCTATATTTTCGCCAGCTTTGAGACTGCTGGCATTGTACATACGATACTGCGTGCCTTGCACATCACGCGTGCCAGCATCTTGCAGCGTATCTCCCTTGATTTCCAACCCGGCTGCCGGCAAGAGGATGACCACCGCATTGGTGTTTAGCTGCATTTTCCGATCTAACACAACTTTCTTTGAATACGGCAGCTCATAAGTAAATAATACCTGGTAATTGGCTACCCCAGGTCGAACAGGTTGGCTGTCGCTAAAACCGCCATCCGTTGGGAAGAAACGCCCGCCCAATTCGCCATCCTGGAATTGAAGGTTAAGCGCTTCATCCGGTAAGCTGAAAGACAAAACCGGTCCATCTTGGATAGCGGAGACGATAGTCTTTTGCGATGGATTGGAGATCACGTACAACTCAACCACTTGCAAGGTCTGTTCATCCAGAAAATCAAAAAAGAAATGTAAGCGATCCACGGACAAGAGGCTGGTATCTGTGGAAGTATCGAAGATTTCGATTGGCATTTCGAAATTTTCCACTTCACCAGTAGCCGTGGCGACATCTGACCCGTAGGTAATCCCACTATAGTCAACGGTAGCCAGGAAAATCCTGCCTTCCGTCATCTCTACATTGTCAAAAGCAAATGTGCCATCAGCAGCCAGGGTGGTTGTCTGGGTCAGCACCACGCTCATCTGATCAAACCCATGAAGCACAACCTCAAGGTTTTCCTTAGGATGGGTGTCAGAGCCATAGATAACAGACCCGGTAATTGAACCCAGGCTGATTGGTATCACTGTCGGAGTTGCGGTATTTCTCGGTTTTGCGGTGGCTTGCGCAACCGGTTTCGTGACTTGGGTTGTGCCAGGGCTCTCCACCCCTTTTGTCGCTCCTGCAGTGGGTGCAGCAGGAGTACCTGCACTTTCGGTCAAAGGTTGGGAAATCTCCACTGGCAAGAAAGACAGCGAGCGAATATAGGCAGCCAATGCCCAGCGCTGGTCATCCGAATATTCAACATCAAAGGCAGGCATGGCTGAACCCATTCCGTTTTTGATGGCAATAAAATAATCCATCTGCGACTTTTCAGCCATCTGTTGTTGGTCAGTGAAATCCGCTGGTTTTACATCCAGACCGGCAGACATCGGTCCAATCCCTTTGCCGTCCGCCCCATGACAGCCTGAACAACCGCTGTTAAATAACGCTTTTCCTTCTTCAATGGTTTGCATGGATGCACTCAAGCTCATGGCATACGCCACAACATCCCAGCGCTGTTTGTTTGTAAGCGAGCGGAACGGGGGCATAAACCTTTCCAAATCGCCTTTGGTCACCAGTTCAAACCAATCCGATGGTACAGCCTGGCGGCCAACATCAACAGATGCCAGAGCAGCGACCGGGTTGGGCATTTCCGAGGCTTGCGGCCCATCACCCAAACCTTTTTCACCATGACAACCAGCACACTTTTCTAAAAAGATCACTTCTCCTTGAGCGGGGTCCGGAGGCACCAAAGGATAAACCGGCTCGCTGGTTGCTTCTACAGCACTTGGAACCTGTACAGGAGGCTGGTAACCTGGAGGAGGTGTTACATCGGCGGCGAGGGAAAAATTGCATCCTGCCAGGAAAATTGTGAGGAATAGTGGAACAATAATTAGAGGATTTCTTTTCATTGCGTTTACATTTTCAAATATCAGAAGGATTTTCCAGGTTATCAGATTTTATTACCGCACTTTGGGCAAAATCTATCGGACACCTGAAGCGGCGACCCACACTGCGGACAAAAACCCGCAGCCTTATCGGGTCGCCCTCGTTTTCGGTTTGCAAGGATAACCTCAAGATTATCATCCGCGTCTGAAGCCGCGGCTTTGATCGAACCTGTACTAATTGGCGTTTCTTGACCGCTCTGGCTGGCAGGAGCAACCGTTGGTGAAGCAGACGGCTCTCGACCGCAAGCTGAATCAGCCCGGCGGGCTGCAATAGCTTCCTCCAACCTGTCTTCTAAAGAGAGCGTGCCAGTCTG
>CAZTMX010000207.1:0-5201 GCA_964614855.1 uncultured Anaerolineaceae bacterium
ATCGGTCCGGGCACCACCACCCGCCCGATCCTGCAGCGCCTGGGGCTTGAAAAATCCCTGATCGGGGTGGATGTAGTCTACCGGCGAAATCTGCTGGCGCTGGATGCCAATGAGAGCCGGCTGTTGGAGCTGCTGCAGGAACGGCCTGCCACCATCGTGGTGACCCCAATAGGCGGGCAGGGATATGTGTTTGGCCGCGGCAACCAGCAGCTCAGCCCGGCAGTGCTGCACAAGGTGGGCAAAACCAATATCCTGATCGCCGCCACGCTGGATAAGCTGTTGGCGCTGGGTGGGCGCCCGCTGCTGGTGGATACGGGCGATGCTGCGCTGGACCAGGAATTGAGCGGTTTTGTTAAGGTGATCACTGGCTACCAGGAACGGATGGTGTACCGGGTGAAGGGGTAAATGAACGTGCTGTAGGGGTTAGGTCAAACGCTTCAAATTCTCATAGGGTGATATAATTTAATCCAGGCGGCATTTCAGTATGCATCTGCCAGATTAATTGGGAGGTGTATGAGCCTTCCACAACCTGGCTGAGGAAAATGGCGCATAAGTTCTATCACTCTGGAAGAAAGCCTTCAATTGACAACCTTCGTTATGCCAACGGCAGACTCCAGCAGTAACCAGAAATAAACCGGAGGGGCAATGAAAACCCATTCTCATTATTTCGCAAGAATATCCAAAATCACATTCGCACTGATGGAAATCCTGTTGGTGGGAATTTTGCTTTTCCAATTTTCCCAGGCGAACAATGTGGCGACCGCCCAGGAGTTCATCCCTGAAATCCAGGGGCTGGAACCTATGGTTGAGCAGCCGGTTGTCAGCCCGGAAATGCCGCTTGATTTGGCGAATTTTATGTTTTTGGAAAACCCGAAGCTGATCAGCCCAGGAGAGGCTTTTTCACAAGTGCTATCCATCGAATCGGGCACTCAGCTGGTAGATTATGCTGCTGCATATTTGAATTTTAATATCGCTGACCTGCAGGTGGTGAGCGTGACACCGGATCTGAGCAAGCTGCCAAATACCAGCGTCAATAATTACAGCAATGAAAACGGGACCATAGATTATGCTGCCGGTACAGATGCATTGGATGTGAGCGGGGATATCGGCTTGGTGAGTATCCAATTTCAAGCCCAAACGGGTTTCTGCGGTACCACATCAATCAGTTTTAATAATATAGATCCTCGCAGGTCAGATATTCAAAATGATACTGTATCAGTCCTTGGCTCAACTCCAGATGGGGTGATCAATGTCAAACCCGGGTCGTTGACAAAAACAGCTCCTGTTAACAACGATGATGGCTTGTCAACCAGCCCGACACTATCCTGGGCTGCGAGTGAATGTGCGACGGAGTATGAATACTGTTATGACACTTCTGTTAGTGAGTGTACAAACTGGACCAGCACAGGCACAAATACACAGGTCACGCTAAACAATCTGGCTGCATCCACAACCTATTATTGGCATGTGCGGGCGAAGAACAGTTATGACTTTACCTATTCCGATGGTGATGCGACTACTTTGTGGAGCTTTACTACCGGCGACCCGCCGGCTGCATTTAGCAAAACCGCCCCAGCGAACGGGGCGACGGGCCAACCTTTGAGCCTCACATTGGACTGGGAAGAGAGCACCGGCGCAACGAGTTACGAATATTGCTACGCCACCTCTGCTAGCGAGTGCATCACCTGGACCAACACGGGCACAACTACCCAGGCATCGCTGACCGGTCTTTCAGTCTCCACTACCTACTACTGGCATGTGCGCGCGATTAACGACTTTGGCACCACCCCCTCCAATACAGACACCATTTGGAGCTTCACTACCGGTAGCCCACCGGCAGCATTTAGCAAGACCGCCCCAACGAACGGGGCGACGGGCCAGCCTTTGAGCCTCACATTGAACTGGGAAGAGAGCGCCGGCGCAACGAGTTACGAATACTGCTACGCCACGTCTGCACTCGCGTGTACCACCTGGATCAGCACGGGCACGACCACACAGGCGTCACTGACCGGTCTTTCAGTCTCCACAACCTATTACTGGCATGTGCGTGCAACCAACGACTTTGGCACCACCCCCTCCAATACAGACACCATTTGGAGCTTCACTACCGGCGACCCGCCGGCTGCATTTAGCAAAACCGCCCCAGCGAACGGGGCGCCGGACCAAATTTTGAACCCCACATTGACCTGGGGAGCGAGCAGCGACGCTGTAAGTTACGAATACTGCTATGGCACTTCTACGGGCTCGTGTACGAATTGGACCAGCACGAATCTCACTACGGCTGGATTGACCGGATTAAGTGCCTCAACCACCTACTACTGGCACGTACGGGCGATCAACAGCTTCGGTGTTACTTATTCTGACGGCAGCTCAACAGCCTTCTGGAGCTTCAGGACCGGTGATCCGCCAGGTGCATTCGTCAAAACCTCCCCTGCAGATGACGCAACAAGCCAACTCCTCAACGTGAAATTGGATTGGGATGCTAGCGCCGGCGCTGTTAGCTATGAATATTGCATAGATACATTGAACGACAATGCCTGCTCCACCTGGAACAGCACGGGCACAGCAACCGAAATTATGCAAACTGGTTTGGATACAGCCACCACCTACTACTGGCATGTGCGAGCGATCAATGCCTACGGCATCACCTATTCCAACGGCAGTGCTTCAGCCTACTGGAGCTTTGCGACGATTTCTGCTGCACCTGCAGCCTTTAGCAAAACCTATCCTGTAAACAATGCAAAGGAAGTGCCATTGACCATTTCTGCCACCTGGGAGGCGACTACAGGAGTTGAGTATTACGAATACTGTCTGGATACCACCAATGACAGCCTCTGTTCCACCAACTGGACAAGTAACGGTACATCCATCCAAAAGCTATTTGGATCGATGGACCCCAGTACCACCTATTACTGGCATGTGCGCGCCGTAAACAGCCTCGGCACCACCTACTCGAACGGCAGTGCGACCGCATTCTGGAGTTTTACCACCATCCACCCCTGGTACCTGGCGGAGGGATATACAGGCCCGGGTTACGGTACATTTATCCTGATCCAGAACCCCAATCCGGAAGTGGCAAGAGTTACCATTGATTACATGCCGGAAAGCGGTGGTGTCATTGCTCGAACACATGAGGTGGACCCCTATTCTCGTTACACCATTGCTGCGGTGTTAGATGTCGGCGAAAACCAGGCATTTTCCACACGCCTGACGGCTGACCGGTTCATCGTTGTCGAGCGGGCGATGTACTGGCCCAACGGCGACGGCACATCAGGTGGGCATGTCTCGTCTGCCATTGCATTTCCAAAAAATACCTGGTACCTGGCTGAGGGGTACACCGGGGATGGTTTTGAAACATTCATCCTCATCCAAAACCCCAATGATGTTCCAGCCAATGTATCGCTCACCTATATGATCGAGGGCGGCGAGAATGTGACCAGGGAGGTTATTGTCGCGGCGAGATCACGCTTCACCGTGGTGACTAATTATGCCACCCAGGTGGGCGAGAATGCGGCATTTTCAACAAAACTGGTATCGGACCAGCCGGTTGTCGTTGAGCGCGCCATGTATTTCAACAACGAAGGTCATGTTGTGGGTGGAGTGACATCTCCGCAAAACACCTGGTACCTGGCGGAAGGCTTTACGGGCGACGGCACGGAGACCTTTATCTTGCTCCAAAATCCCAATGCCACCGACGCTACTGTCACCCTCACATACATGTTGCAAGGCGGTGGCGTGGAGACACGCGCTGTCAGCGTTTTGGCGAATTCCCGTAAGACAATCCGTGTTAATGATGTAGACCAATTGGGAGACGGCCTGGCATTTTCCACAAAGGTAACAGGCACCCAACCCATTATCGTCGAAAGGGCAATGTACTGGAACAACGGTGTGGGAAGCAATGCCGGGCATGCATCAACGGGCGTCACGACCTCTGCAACCACCTGGTACCTGGCTGAAGGCTATACCGGATCAGGTTTTTCGACCTACATATTAATTCAGAATCCAAACGCTTCTTCTGTGAACGTGACTCTGACTTACATGGTGGATGGAGGCGGCACATTTGTCAAGACCCTGACAATCCCGGCGAATTCGCGTTACACTGTGGCGACGCAGGATACTTCTCAGATGGGTCTTGATGCCATATTCTCTACGAAAATCACAGGTAATCTGCCGATCATTGTAGAGCGGGCCATGTACTTCTTATCCGGCGGTCACAATGCCGCAGGGGTTATCCCCGAGTGATCTTGTGAGGTTTATGAATGGCTTGGGGTAAATTGAAATGATCTACTCTCAGCGCGGAAAAATGATCATTACCACTGCGGCGATCCTGGTACTGGCTGCATTGATGATATTCTTTGCCTTGCAGGTTGGGTCGGAAAAACCGGAAACTAGCCTGGTGACAGAAATGCCCAACCAGGTACAGGTGACTGCAGTTGTAAAACCCGATCAGGATGCGCTTCTGGTAACAGAGGATAAAAAGGTGTTTGTTTATGTGCCCATCCTGGCAAATAATACGGACGGCGTGTTGATCTTGACCAGGAGAGAACCGGACCTCTTTCCCGAGCCGGGTCCAGAGCGTGTGTGGTACCGCAACATCGTAGTCAACCTGGATATGTTTGATCGCGCTGGCAAGCTGATCCCAAATGTTACGTTTAACAAACCATTCTTTGTATGTTTTTCGCTGACTGACGAGGAGTGGAGTTTTTATCAAGGGCAACCGGATTTTTACGATGTGCAATATTACAGGCTGGACCAAAGCAAGTGGTTATCGCTCAACCTGTGGCCTCGTCCAGAGGTCAAGCAATTGTGCGGAGAAGTGGACCACCTGACTCTGTTTGCATTGGCTGTAAAGTCACCGCCTACCCCAGTGGCGGAACCTGAAGGTTTGTATAAACCCTAGACGCCGGGATTTCTGGTAATGGGTTCAATCGGCAGAGATATTAGCAGAGGAAATATATGTTAACTGGCATTTCTTCCCCTCAAGATTGGCTCAAGAAATTGGTTATATTGCTAGCATTTGTCACGATTGCCTTGATCTGCGGTCTGATCATTTTGTGGCAAGGGCTGCAAGAGCCACAAACCAGCGTTCAATCCACGCCTGTATTTGTCCAGTCAAGCGCTGAGGTGCTGTCGAGTAAGAGCGCCAGGGTGTTCATCACCATTCCTGATGTATCTCTCAGCATCCCCGCGGATGCAGTTAG
>CAZTMX010000208.1:0-5180 GCA_964614855.1 uncultured Anaerolineaceae bacterium
GCATAGATCCAGGCAGCTGCTGCGGTTTTCAAATTCGGCCGGGGCTGCCAGAAGGCGCGTGCGACGGGCAACTTTGGTAGATTTTCATCCGTTGGCACAACATCAACAACATTTGCCACCATACGGAAGCGCTGGCCCATATCCATGATTGAAGCGCAAATTGCTGGACCCAGGTTCGAGTCGAAAATAAGCCTCACAGGGTCTGCTTTCCCCCCGATCGAAAGCGGTAATATCTCCAGCTTGGGTTTGTTGGATGCGATGGACTCGCATACTTCAAGCATGTGCGCTCCCAAAACCCTGTACCCTGCCGTACTCAGGTGATAGGTGTAATCTTCCATAAAACTTACACCCCCACTCAACCCGGAGCACATCACCTTCATCGCTCGCACCAAATCAGCAGTTTTCCAATCCCCTTCAGCGCCAAAACCGATACCGTCTCTCATCAGGCGCTGGACTGCAAGACCTGGTAATTGCGCCAACCCGTGCAAGTCTTCGAATGTGGTTGTAAAAGCTTTAAAATTACCTGCGCTCAGGAAATTCCGCATTCCGACTTCAATTTTTGCTCCTTCTCGCAAAGACGGGTATCGCTCTCCACCTGGCTGCAATCCGGGAGATACATCATATTCATCCAGATAAGCTTTCACCGTGTCATCAACTTCAGTGTCGCTGGCCTGGTTAACAGCCCGAACCAGGTCACCCATGCCATAACCATACACGGCATAGCCAAATTGCTTCTGTGCCTCCACTTTGTCGCCTTCGGTGACAGCCACATCGCGCATATTATCACCAAAGCGTGCAATTTTTGCACCCTGCCAGTCGGCCCAGGCGGCTGCAGCCCGCACCCAAACACCCAGTTCTGCGAGTACATCCTCATCCTGCCAGTGACCGACCACTACCTTTCTCTCCAGACGCATCCTGCTGCAGATGAAACCAAACTCACGATCTCCGTGGGCAGATTGGTTCAGGTTCATAAAATCCATATCGATTTCTGCCCAGGGAATTTCGCGGTTGTATTGCGTGTGCAAGTGGACGAAGGGTTTCTTCAAGACAGAGAGACCGGCAATCCACATTTTTGCGGGGGAGAAGGTGTGCATCCACATGATCAACCCAATACATGGCTTGGCAGCATTGGCTTCTAGGCATAACTCATGGATCGCATCCGGGGTAGTTAGCACAGGCTTATAAATTACCTGTACTGGGATTTGGCTTGAAGCCCCAAACGCTGCAGCAATTTCCTTTGAATGGATTGCTACCATCTCCAGGGTTTTGGGGCCGTACATGTGTTGGCTTCCGGTTACAAACCAAACTTCCATTGGATTGAGATTTATCACGTATGCCTCCTTGACGCAGCGAATAATTTCACTTATTTGATTATTAGATGTTTTTATTGACCATATACTCTGGTGTACCGGTCATGAAGTTTATCCACATATTCCTGGGGTATGACTTCGGGGGTGCCTATTTGCATTGCCATCCAGACCGTGGCAGCTACATCTTCGGTCATTACCGCTGCTTTGACAGCCGAAACAGCGTCCTTGCCGATGGTGAATACCCCGTGTTTCTTTAGTAAAACGGCAGAAGATTCCCCTATGCTCTCCACCACGATTTTTCCAATCGCTTCATCACCAATTAATGCAAAATCACCACATGGGATGGGACCGCCGAATTCATCTGCAATTGCTGTGAGGACGCAAGGGATGGGTTTTCCCACAGCCGCAAAAGCTGTGGCAAAGCGAGAATGTGTGTGTACCACACCGCCCGCATCTTTCCGATGATTGTAGATATACAGGTGGCTGTAGGTGTCGGAGGACGGTTTGAGATTTCCTTCGATGATCTTACCGTCGAGATCCAATACCACCAGGTTTTCTGGAAGCAAATCCTTGTAGCGAACACCGCTGGGTTTGATCACGATCAGACCCGTTTCAAAGTCGCGCGCGCTAATATTGCCACCCGTCCAGCTTACAAGCTCGTTTTTAGGCAGCTCCAAATGCAATTCAACCAATTCTTCTTTTAAATGTTCCAGCATAATTAACCCCTGGCCTGTGCTTTGATTTTCTTTAACCGCTTCATTACATCGTTTGCTCCGCGTCCGAAATAATCATGCAAAATCACATACTCCTGGTATAGTTTTTCGTAAATTACTTGATTATCCTTATTGGGCAGGTATACCTCATCTTTCAAGTGCGCCATAACCCTGGCAGCATCAAAGATCGAGTCATACCCCCCGAGTTTCTTGCCTGCGGCAACTGCGCCAAACATGGCAGATCCCAGGGCGGGTGTCTGTTTGGCTGCGCTGACTTTGATTGGTAACCCGATAACATCCGCGTAGATTTGCATAAACAACTTATTCTTTTCGGGCAAACCTCCACAGGCAACAAGCTCGTGGATCGGTACGCCGTTCTTCTGAAAGGTCTCAATGATGATACGTTTTCCATAAGCCGTGGCTTCAATCAAGGCGCGGTAGATTTCTTCCGGTTTGGTTGCCAGAGTTGCACCGATAAGTAAACCCGTCAGGTCGACATCCACCAAAACCGAGCGGTTGCCGTTCCACCAATCCAGCGCCAGCAAGCCACTTTCGCCCACACTTAATTTTGCTGCCTTTTCTTCCAGGTAGTTGTGGATGTTTTTCCCCTGGTTTTTGGCATCTATTTCATATTCATAGGGGACACAATTTTCTACAAACCAGGCGAAATGATCCCCCACACAAGATTGTCCCGCTTCGTATCCGAAGAAACCGGGAATAATCCCGTCTTCAACGTAACCGCACATCCCGGGGACAAAATGCGCTTCAGATCCGAGCACCATGTCGCACGTAGATGTACCGATAATCATAACCATGCGCCCCGGTTCGGTAACGGTTGAGGCGGGCACAGCTACGTGAGCGTCCACATTCGCAATTGCCACTGCAGTTCCAGGTTTTAAACCGGTCCAGTTTGCAGCCCGAGGAGATAACCCACCAGCCTTTTGTCCCACAGGGATGATTTCGGTAGACATTTTTTCTGTGACGACTGAGGCGAGATCAGGATGCAGAGCGGCGAAGTAATCCTCAGATGGAAATCCATCCTGTTTTGACCAAATCGCTTTATAGCCAGCAGTACAGCTATTGCGGGTTTCTTGACCGGTAAGCTGCCAGACAATCCAATCCGCTGCTTCTATTAACCGGTCCGCTGCTTGATAAATCGCGGGTGAGTCGTTTAATATCTGCAGGACCTTTGAGAAAAACCATTCGGATGAAATCTTTCCACCATAACGGGGCAACCAGTTTTCATTTCTCTGGGACGCCAGGCTGTTGATCCTATCCGCTTCTGGTTGAGCTGCATGGTGCTTCCAGAGTTTTACCCATGCATGAGGCTCGTTGCGGTATTCCGGCAAGTCACACAGCGGCGTACCATCTGCTTTAACCGGCAACATGGTACATGCAGTGAAATCAATTCCAATACCAATCACATCTTCCGGATCAACCCCTGATTGTTGGAGAACCGCAGGAACAGCTTCTTGGCATACCCGGATGTAATCCTGCGGATCCTGCAAAGCCCAATCCGGTTTCAACCTGATGTGTGTGTCGGGGAGAAACTCATCTATTACGCCGTGTGAATATGCGTAGACGGCTGTCGCAAGCTCTTTCCCGTCTTGCACATCCACCAGAACTGCACGGCCCGATTCGGTTCCGAAATCTATTCCGATTGTATATTTTGACATTGTCCCTCACATGACGATAATGATCTTGTTTCCTTCACGGTTCTTTGCCAGTTGGAAAGCCTGTGATGCCTGATCCAGGGAAAAGCGGTGTGATATGATCGAGCGCACATCCACCAATTGCTTGCTGACCAACTCGATGGCGCGCGGGTAGGTGTTTTTCATGCGGCGTACCATTTTTATTGTCAATCCTTTGCGGCGTGCCAGAGATGCGGTGAAAGTGGTTTGATCACTTGCCGGTATCCCCAAAAGTATGACTTTCCCTCCTGGAATTACGGTGGAAAATACCACGTCAACCGCTTCTTGCTCCCCAGCGGCTTCAAAGGCGACATCTACACCACGTCCTCTTGTGGCGTGCATGATTTGTTGGATTTCAACGCCATTGTTTGCCAGGAGTGTTTTTGTTGCGCCGTATGCAATCGCAGCCTCCAGACGGTGCGGTAAGACATCTGTTGCAAGGATAGATGTTACCCCGCTAAGCCTAGCTAGTTGGATGATAAGCAAACCAATTGGGCCACAACCGTAAACTCCGATAGTCATACCGCACTTAAGGTCAGCCAGATCTACTGCATGAATTGCGACCCCGAGGGGCTCGAGCATGGCGCCATCTTCACAAGTCATCGGCTCTGGCAGCGGAAACAGATTTCGTTTATCCCAGGCGATTTGTTCTTGCAGGGCGCCGTCTTGCGAACCATGACCTGCAAAGAGCACTTGCTCGCACAGATTTGGGTTCCCAGCCAAACAATATTCGCAATGTCTGCAAGGAATGGCAGGGTCCACTGCAACAACCTGGCCGTTGCTGGTAATTCCTGCGAATTCATGACCCAGCACCAATGGGTGTTTGAGCTGCGCATCTCCAATGCTGCCCTGAGAAAACCAATGTAAGTCTGATCCGCAGATGCCAACAGCCTTTACTTGTAGCAAATCTTGACTGGCATCAGGTATGGGTGCAGGCTCATCGTGTATTCGGAGTTTGCCAGAAGCGTGAAGTCGTAGAGTTTTCATAGCTGTCAGACTCTCTATAATTACTTAGAAGTTATATCCAATACATAGTTTACATAGGTGCGCGGCTTTTTTGACTCGACACTGAGGAGGATATAAAAGCCAGCGCCGCTGGCTGGTACTGCAACCTCGGTTGTCCATTCCATGTTGGAGTTTGCAGGGGTGATGGGCAATGAAACCATATCCAGAGTTTCATACACCCCGTAGATAATGCCGTCTGCCCCAATCACTGGAGGTGTGCCGATGTGGGTTTTTAGTGGAAATTTTGTGGGGTTGAAGTTTTGCCATGTAAATTGAAAGCCTGCTTCAGTACGCTGCACATCCAGCAGGGTCACCACGTTGTCGCTAAGACCGGTAATACTGGTATCAGAAGCCAGGATTAAGCCTTCTACCGGTGCAGCCACTGGATAGCTAAGGTCACTGGAAATTTCATCGAGGGTTACTTCCATCTCTCCTTCAGTTTTGTTGGCTTCAGGATCATA
>CAZTMX010000209.1:0-5142 GCA_964614855.1 uncultured Anaerolineaceae bacterium
TAGGTTTCCGGGGTCGTTGATTATGAAATCACGAATCTTAATACGCAAGCGATATGTATTATTTGCCGATTTATTCTTGATCGGAGTGGCAGCCCTGGGCAGCTTTGCCCTCAGGACCGATCTTGGACCGCTATTTGTCTATTATTTGCCCCGTGCTTACTGGCTACTGGTAACTTCCCTGATAGTAAAACCGGTGGTGTTTTATTTGTTTGGCCTGTACAGCCGGCTTTGGGTTTACGCCAGCATCCAGGAATTGAAGCTCATTATTGTTGCAGTGAGCACCTCCTCTGTAATTGTTTCGCTTTTGATTGTCCTTTTCCGTGCGTTTCGCTTTCTGCCTGATTTTCCGCGCAGCACTCTGCCGATCGATTGGCTGTTATCGTTGGTGCTCATTGGCGGCTTACGAATGTCTCTGCGGATATTTTCAGAAAGCCAAGCATCAACATCAGGAGCCCCATCGACCAATCGCCGTGTGTTAATTGTCGGGGCAGGTGATGCGGGTGCGCTGGTGGTGCGAGAAATGCAGAAAAATGCCATGCTGCACCTTATCCCGGTGTGTTTTTTGGATGATGACCCGGATAAACAAAAACAGCAAATCCATGGGGTGCCAGTGGCTGGCACGATCAACGACCTGGCGCGAGTGGTTCCTGCGAAACGAATTCACGAAGTGATCTTTGCGATCCCCAGCGCACCCGGCAGCGTCATCCGCCAGGTGGCGCAGGTGTGCCAGGCGCGCAATATCCCATTTCGTACCATGCCCGGCATCTATGAACTCATCGGCGGAAAGGTGAACGTCAACCGCCTGCGAGAGGTTGAAATCTCTGACCTGCTGCGGCGCGAGCCGGTTCACATCGAAGAGGCAAAAATTGGCGCAAGCCTGGGTGGGCGCAGGGTGCTGATCACCGGAGCTGGCGGTTCTATCGGCCGGGAGATCACCCGCCAGGTAGCCCGTTGGCGTCCAGATGCGATCATCCTGTTGGGTCACGGCGAAAACAGCATCTTTGAGACCATGCTGGAGATTGAAGAAAACTTCCCGGGGTTAGCCTTGCACCCGGTGATTGCGGATTTGCGAGATCCAGATCGTTTGAATGTCATTTTTGATGATCACCGGCCTCAGGTGGTCTTTCACACTGCGGCGCATAAACATGTCCCGTTGATGGAAATCAATTTAGAAGAGGCAATAACCAATAATGTGCTCGGCACTCGAAACCTGGTTGAAGCGTCATTGAATTTCAATGTTGAGAGAATGGTGCTCATCTCGACCGATAAAGCCATCCGACCGACGAGTGTGTACGGTGCCACAAAAAGAATTGCCGAGATGCTCGTCCTGGATGCAGCTCACCGCTCGGGGCTGGCTTATTCCGTAGTCCGCTTTGGCAATGTGCTGGGCAGCCGAGGCAGTGTCATCCCCTTATTCAAAAGACAGATTCTAAAGGGCGGTCCGATAACGATAACCCATCCGGATATGAAGCGCTATTTTATGACCATCCCAGAAGCAGTACACCTGGTGCTCCAGGCTTCTTCGATGGGGCACAGCGGCGAGGTTTTTGTGCTCAACATGGGCGAACAGGTGAAAATCCTGGAACTGGCGGAAGATCTGATCCGGCTTTCCGGACTTGAACCGCACAAGGATATCGAGATTGTCTTCACTGGCATCAGACCAGGCGAAAAGCTATCTGAAGAATTGTGGGACAGCTGGGCGCAATATAAGCCGACCGACCACCCAGATATTGTCCTATTGGCGGATGAAGAGCTGCTTACCGATGAAGTGTTGCAGGATACAGTGGAAGAGCTGGTTCACCTGGCTCGTGAAGGCGATGAGGAAGGGATCGTCCGTATCCTTGACAATTGCATCCCCGGCGCATCTGTGCGCAGCATGCCCCCGCCGGATATGACATCGATTGTATAAATTCAAACCCGTGAGTTCTTCAATAGACAGGAATTTCTAACCAGCATGCCCCTTCTCACTGCAAAGGAATGGGAGTCTTTTGCCGCAAAATATGCGAATGTCCATATTTTGCAGACTTGTGCTTGGGGAGAGTTGAAGCAGGCATTTGGCTGGCAGGTAAAACGGGTGGCGGTTACGAGTGGTGTTTCAGGCGTAGAAGCAGGTGCACAGGTCTTATTTCGCAGGCTGCCCTTTGGCTTGAGCGTGGCATACATCCCGCGCGGACCTGTTGGACCGCAGGATTTCTCCCCGGCGCATGCGTTATGGAACCCGTTGATAGCAGAAATCGATGGCCTGTGCCGCAGGCAGCGCTCGATTTTCTTGAAGATCGAACCTGATCTTTGGCAACCATTGCCTGGCGAGACGGATGGTTCAATTGACTACACGAGCAACCCACCAGAAGGGTTCCTGAACAGTTCGGAGGATATTCAACCAGCGCGCACGCTGCTTATTGACATCCGCGGTGATGAAGCCGAAGTGTTGGCGAGGATGAAACAAAAGACTCGTTACAACATCCGCCTGGCGCAAAAAAAGGGGGTTGTGGTCGAGAAGAGCTCGGATATCGGCCTCTTTCACCAGTTGATGCAATCCACCGGTCAGAGAGATGCCTTTGGTGTTCACAGTCTGGAGTATTACCAGCGCGCCTACCAGCTTTTTCAACCTGGAGGCTCATGCGAATTGCTGGTGGCTGCATACCAGGGCGAGCCGTTGGCGGCAGTGATGGTTTTTGCCTATGGCGAACGAGCATGGTATTTTTACGGCGCTTCCTCCAATGAGCATCGTGATCTGATGCCCAGTTACCTGGTACAGTGGGAAGCGGTACGCTGGGCGCGCGCCCGCGGCTGCCAGTCGTATGACCTGTGGGGTGTCCCAGACGAAGATGAAGAAACCCTGGAATCAAACTTTCTAAAGAATAACACGGGGTTATGGGGTGTTTACCGTTTCAAGCGCGGTTTTGGCGGTGTGCTGCGCCGCACCCAGGGTCCTTGGGATCGTGTTTACCAGCGCTCCTTATACTCAGCCTATCGCTGGTGGATGTCGCGAAAGAATTAAGCCCATGAGAATGCTCGACCAGCACACGGATGATCTGGTTTGGAATGAGACCCTGGCACAATTGCCAGGAGCTCACATCCTGCAAACCTGGGACTGGGCCAGCTTGAAGAAAAAATACGGCTGGTCTGCCCGTCCAGTTTCCTGGCAGGACGAGCAGGGAAAAACAAAGGCAGCTGCCATGGTATTGCTGCGAGCGCTGCCAGCGCCTTGGAACCTGGCTGGGCTGCGTGTGATGTATGTGCCCAAAGGTCCGATTTGTGATTGGGAGCGTTCTGAAGAGTATCTTCAAGTACTAAATGACCTGGCTGATCTGGCGCGCAAAGAACGTGCCATCTTTATCAAAATCGATGCAGATGTTTGCCTGGGCAGCGGCATCCCTGGCAATCCAGATGCATCCGAGTACCCGGCCGGTCAGCAGGTGGTTAAAGAACTCTCTGCCCTGGGATGGCGCATGTCTGCGGACCAGATTCAATTTCGCAACACGGTGAAGCTGGATCTAAGCCAGGACCTGGATGAGATCCTGGCGAAGATGAAGCAGAAAACAAGGTATAACGTACGTCTTGCCAGTCGCAAGGGTGTCAGCGTGCGCCAGGGGAATGAAGGAGATTTTTCCACCCTTTACCGCTTATACGCAGAGACCTCAGAGCGGGATGGGTTTGTCATCCGCGATCGAGAGTATTATCTGGAGCTGTGGAAGCTTTTTTATCAAACAGAAAAGCTGACTCCCCTGGTGGCTTTTTATCAAGGGAACCTGATTGCCGGCTTGATGTTATTTCACTTCGCTGGTAAGGCATATTATTTGCATGGCATGTCTGCCGGTACACAACGTGAGTTGATGCCCAACTACCTGCTGCAGTGGGAAGCAATCCGGACTGCCAGCCGCCTGGGATGTCAATCCTATGATTTGTGGGGCGCTCCGGATGTATTTGATGAAACGGATTCGATGTGGGGCGTCTACCGGTTCAAGGAAGGATTGGGGGGGCGAGTTTATCGCCATATCGGCGCCTGGGATCTACCCATCAGGCAGGTATCTTACCATTTGTATACCCAAATCTTACCCAAGATATTAGAATGGATGCGAAGTGCAGGTAGGGCGCGCACCCATTCCTCTTTACAAAAACCTGCCGCCTAAGGAGCAACCGATGAAATCGCTGCCGCGTACAAAATTTGCACATTTGCCCACGCCTGTGGAAGAACTGCCCAGGCTTTCAGCTATGTTGAACGGGCCTAAGCTTCTGGTAAAACGAGATGATCAAACAGGCCTGGCTTTGGGTGGGAACAAGACCCGAAAACTGGAATTCCTGGTGGCTGCTGCGCAAGCCAGCGGCGCTCAAACCCTGATCACCGCCGGCGCAGTGCAGTCCAATCACTGCCGCCAGACTGCAGCTGCAGCCGCGCGTGTAGGTTTGGACTGCATCCTGGTGCTAAACCTGCCGCCCGAGAAAGACATTGACCCTGACGCGACGATGCAATCCAATGGTAACCTGGTGCTCGACCGCTTACTGGGCGCTGAAATTGTGTGGACAGATCGCAACCGGCGCACCCAGACCCTGGAGCAGACATTCCAAACAGCTCAAGCAGAGGGAAAACGCCCCTATTTAATTCCATACGGTGGCTCCAACCCAATTGGCGCACTGGGATATGTGTATGCCGTCCAGGAGATGATGGCTCAAGATGTGAGGCCTGATTGGATTGTTTTTCCATCCTCCTCTGCAGGCACCCAGGTAGGCCTGGTCGTTGGGGCGAAGCTCTTTGGTTATTCGGGGAAGATCCTGGGTATCAGCATCGATGAGAAAGAAAAGGACCTGACCGAACGGGTGGCAGATATTGCCAACCAGACTGCTGAAGTACTGGAGGTCCCGCTCTCTTTTAAGCCTGGGGATATCCTGGTCAATGACAGCTATCTGGGCGAAGGATACGGTGTCATGGGCGATCTGGAGATTGAAGCGCTGCACTTGTTTGCGCGCTATGAAGCCTTGTTGTTGGATCCGGTTTATACCGCCAGAGCTGCAGGTGGGTTGCTGGATCTGATTCGAAAGGGCTTCTTCAAACGGGATGAAACCGTGCTGTTCTGGCATACCGGCGGCTCCCCGGCATTATTCGCCGATCGCTACCGGAAACTGGCTCCGCAGGATCAGTAA
>CAZTMX010000210.1:0-5134 GCA_964614855.1 uncultured Anaerolineaceae bacterium
CGCGCACGAAGCCGGAGACGGCGTCGTTCATCTCACATACTATGAAAAGCGCCAATACCTCAAAGACCGCCTGGCTCGGCTGGAGGACGACCTGGGCTCTCAGGACGCATTAAGTTTACGAAAAAAGGAACGAGAAGAAGTGATGCGGATCAGCCTGTTGGCACTGGGGATCGATCCTTTCTATCTGATTGGAAATGAAAAAGTGATCAAACTGATCCAACAGGCGGTTGAATGGGAAAATATGCTCTATTTCCTGTACCCATATTTCTGGTCAAATCCGGAAAAGGATTCTCGTGGGCGAAATCGAGAAGACGATGGGGAAGAGCAGCAAGTCCACCCTTATTGGGAATTCAAGAAGTTTTTGGATCATCCCGACCCGATACACCGGGCGTTTTTGCGAGCGGGGGCTGCGCGTGTAATCCTGACCATACGCCCCGGTTTCGAAGAGGCTTTCCTTGCATTTGTGAATGGGTATGACGAAAAAATTCCTGAACCACCCTACCTGTCCATTGGTGAAGAATTTAAAGACTATGCCCAGACCAATTATCCTGGCATTCCCCCTGCCAATCCAGTGCAAAGCTCAAGACCACAGGTACACTATAAACAAATCCAAGCGTGGGAAGAGATGCAGGTGATCATAAGATTGTTAGCAGAATTCCACGCCAGCAAACACAGATATCCTTACCAGGAAGAGGGTCTTTCCGCCCTACACCCATTTTTCCCTTTGAAGGATCCATGGGGTGGGACATACATTTACAATTGTCCTGGTCAGCACGGTGCATATGATCTGATATCATACGGCGCTGATCATAAAGAAGGCGGAGAAAACGCCCCTGGTTTGGAAGATTTGGATATTGATAGTTGGGAGGAATTCCCAACAAGGTACAAATCAAAGAATCAGGTTAAAGCCTGGGAAGATATCCAACTATTTACAGAATTATTGGAAAGGTTTTTCAAGACTCATACTCGTTATCCAAATTCAGAAGAAGGACTGGAAATCCTTTGGGAGGTGTTGCCATTAACAGATCCCTGGAATAATGCATATGTTTATCAATATCCAGGTGATTATGGAGAATTTGATTTATCCTGTTTCGGTGCGGATGGGAAATTAGGTGGGGACGATCTCGATGCAGATATCACAAATTGGGCAGAGGCCTCGCTGATCGGGACCTGGTTTGAATACACACCAACGAGCGCACTCGATATCGAGTTCGACCAAAAACTACCTCAGGGTTAACGATTGTTGCAGCAGATTGATCATGGCGCTTATTGCTGTAGAATATCCGATTATTCCAACTGAGGAAGAAGCCAGGCAATTGGAGATTTGGTGCAGGAAAGTAAGTGAAAATATTCCGATCGCGATGGAGGTATGGAGAAACTACCACAATTTTGTTACACACAAGACACGGACAGGAGATTTCTTTAAGTTATGGAATAAACCCGATGAGGTTTTCTGGCCATTTCTCCACCCGGAGCGACGACATATTATCAAAGCAGTGTTAATTGTCGCCTATCGTTTCAAATGGCCGCCAAATGAGATCCTGGCGTTATGGCAAATTGAAGGTTTACCGGCCTATAAAGGGTTGGAAAAGGACGGATTTTCCTGGGATCCATGGTCCATTCGGCGTTATGGTTTCTCAAATCCTCATTCCAAAGAAGATGCCGTGGCGATAGCCCGTTCAATTATCCTGTATGAACGCTGGGGTCTGGATAAACTTACTCCTCATACTCCAGGTGTAGGGGACAATATTTTAAAGGGAGGAAACAGGAGTATCCATGATAAGAAATTTGAAGAAGGATTTATCCTGGAGATCTCACCCATCCTGGCAGCTAGCCCTTTAGAATACCTGAACACCAATATGACATCTGAGGATGGTCCAATACGGGTAGAACAAAGATGGCAACAGAATAATCGCTGGTTCTTTGGGACTGACAGCAGTTATCAATCAACCTTGCTGGCAATGCAGTTTGCACGCTTCAAGAATCTGGAAAAAGTCATATCTGAACACTATGCAAGGGAGGAAATTGAGCTACCGAGATGTCGTGGTAAAAAAGTAAAACTCGATCTTAGCTTTCCTGCCTTTGTCAGGACATTCTACAATTGTTCCCAAGATGGTGCAAGAAAAGCACTAGTTCGCAATATCGCTTTATTGGTGAGAAATTCCCTCCCTGCCAGCACCAGTGCCAGTTGGAGGTGGGCGTCGTCTAGCTATGATAAAGAAGAGCTGCTGCAGTTATTTATCAGCGGTCCAATGCCAGTAGAATTAATCACCCATCTCCAAAAAGAACCTCCGAGGGGATATGGCGTTTGTTATCTTGGGGGGTTGAGGTTTGAAGTTTTACGTCATACGTACGCTGCGATGTTTGCTGGCACGATTACATAAAGACCGTGTATTGCTAACTATCTTCAATTCATTAAAATAATCTAAAAGAAATCCTTCAATACACGATTAAACTGCTTGTACTGTTGGAACTGCTTAAGGTAATGGGCTTGCTTTTCGTCATCAGGCAGGAAAGTAGCCGTAGCCCCAGCGCGCCAATTCTCCGCAGCCTGCTCCAGGCTTCCATACACGCCGCAACCCAGACCCGCCAGCACTGCCGCGCCTGCCAACGCCGCTTCCACCTGTGGCAGCGTCTGAATTCGGCAGCCGGTGATATCGGCGCGCATCTGCATCCAGTGCTTATTGCGCACGCCGCCGCCAGCCGCTGCCAATACACTCGCCGATATGCCCAATTTGCCGCGCGCCCGCTCCAGGATGCAAGCCAATTCCAACGCAGTTCCCTCCAACACCGCCCGCAGCAGATCGGCGCGCGTGGTGGCTGTGCGCAAGCCGATAAAGGCCGCGCGTGCCTGCGGGTTATTATGCGGCGAGCCGCGCCCAGATAGGTATGGCAGGTACAAGATTTCACCCGGTTTATCCGGCAAGCTCTCCAGCAGGCGCTCCATATCTTGATAAGTCAGCCGTTCTTTCCCCAAGATCCCGCACAGCCACTCCAGCGAGCCGCCCGAAGCATTGATACCCCCCATCCAATACATGAAACCCGGCAGCACGTGTACGCCGAAGGAGAAACCCGAATCGTAATCATCCATCGTCAGCCGGCGCTGCGGAAAAGCGCCCACAAGCGCTTCGGCTGTACCTATAGAATCATACACCAGGCTCCGATCCACCCCCGCGTTGGATAAGGATGCCGCTAATGCAGCACAAACGTGATCGTGCCCGGCGATCACCACCTGGGCGCTGCTCAGGGCAGCGGGTGCGGCATCGACCCTGTCCATGGTTCCCCCAGGGATAATATCTTTTACAGGTACCGCTCCTACAGGCGTTCCTGCAGGCAGCGCTGGTGGAAAGATCTCCCTCGGCAGCCCCAGTTTAGCCAGCCAGTCACCATCCCAGCATAGTTCATCTATACGAAAAGCACAGGTGCGGCCGGCCAAAGAGTAATCGGTAGCGAAGGCGCCGGTCAGGCGATAGGCAATATATTCCGGCACACCCAGCCAGATGGCATTCTCAAATTTCTGCGGGAAGTGCTCCTTAATCCACAACAGCTTCGCCAGGCTGCATTTATATGTTGGGCGCACACCGTGCTGCAGAAAGCGCACCGCCCCCTCAGCTGTGTGAGCATCCGCAGGGATGCGGGACTGGCTCTCCGCCCCCTCCGCTGTGTGAGCATCCGCAGGGATGCGGGACTGGCTCTCCGCCCCCTCCGCCGTGTGAGCATCCGCAGGGATGCGGGACTGGCTCTCCGCCCCCTCCGCCGTGTGAGCCGCCGGTGGGCTGCCGGGCAATCCCCCCGCCAGGTTTTGTGCGCGCCGGTCAAACCACGGATAGATCGGGGTCAGCGGCTGCCCACTGGCTCGATCGAGCAGCAGTCCGCTCTCAGCCATGCCGGTGATGCCTATTCCAAGCACCTGCATCGGCTGAAGGTACCGCTCAGGCGGTAGCCCCCTATCCGTTTCTACTCGCCTTTTTTCCAGCGGCGCGGCCGATCTACCCTGCGCAACCTTCAAAGCCTGCCGCACCGCCTGCATGCAGCCGCTCCACATCTCCTTGGGATCGAAGATTGGATAAGCATGCTCATCCAGACGGTGAATGTTCTCGATCACTGCTTGCCCCAGCACCAGCCCTGTTGTTGAAAAGGCTGCAGCTTTAATATGCGTACTGCCCAGGTCAATGCTCAGCAAAACAGTTTGGGTTTCCTTTGCTTTTTTCATAGCGCGTTAGATCACCAGCCCGTCATAGGCGATTTTATACCCGTGTTGTTGTGCAAAGGCAGAGAGCGCTTCATGCACCGGGTTGCCTTCGTGCGAGATATGCGTGGCAAAAAACCGCACCCCTTCCTGCACCAGGCCTTCTACTTTCATGCGCTGGATGTGTTGGATCACCCTTTCAGCGCTCAAGTGCCCTCCGCTGTATGCATTGGGGCCATAGGTATGATCCAGGATGACCACATCAAACATCATCCCCTTCTCGTGAAACGCCTGCCAGGTAGCTTCGGGGAGATTATCCGTGTCAGTAGCATACAGCACAGCAAAACCATCCTCCTCTACTGAATAAATGAGTGAATCAACCGAGTCATCATGGTTAGCCTGGAAGGCTGTGATCAGGTACTTGCCTACCTGGAAAGACTGGAACCGCTGCATAGGGATCACTTGTATGTTCAAACGCTGCTGATCATTTGCAGATAACAGACCCGAGACATATCCTGCATCCGCCAACATCTGTGACATTTTCTCTAAAGTAGCCTGTGAGCCGAAAATCTTCAGCGGCGGGGTATCCACACCCATGTATTCATGCACACGCGTGGTGAGGTGTGTCGCATCAAAATGATCAGGATGGGAATGCGTTTGCAGGCAGAAACGCACATCGGTTAGCGGCGTATTATACATCAGCGAAGCAGTGACCACATCCGGCCCCAGATCGATCAGCAAGTCCTGGTTGATCAACACAGATGAGCGCTTACGGTGATCCTTACCGCCGGCTTTGTGCGCCAGGTTACATGTCTCGCAACGACAAAATGCCATCGGAAAAGATGTCGCGGCTGCTGTGCCCAAGAAGGTGATTTTCATCGGTAAGCGCTCCAGATAAATATTCATAAGTGAACCACACCAGTTTTATCCTTAGTAGCATAACAA
>CAZTMX010000211.1:0-1899 GCA_964614855.1 uncultured Anaerolineaceae bacterium
CCAGGCTGAGCGAAAGGGCAAACAGCCCCCAATCCACCTGCGCAAAATCGAGCGGGACATTTAGAAAAAGGACGCCGGCTGCCAGGGTAATGATCACTGCAAAGGAAGAGGTGATAAATTTCGCCACGCTGCGTCCGATGAGAAAGGAGGGCACCTTAATCGGGGCTATATAGATGTACTTAAGCGTGCGGTAATGCTCTCGGTCGTCGATAATCGACCAGGAAACGCCGGATAGCACCGCTGGCACATACTGGTAAAAGGCGTTGCCGAAGTACAGGTAGGCAAACACCGGCGAGCCAAAATCCCCCTGGCTGATGATCGAGTACATGATCACCAGGATGGCTGCACCTGAAAGCGGTTTGACGATCGAATAGGTGGCAAAGAGGAATGGATCGGTCCAGTTGCTTTCGATCTGCCAGCCCAGCCAGGCGGCGGTGAAAAAAGAGCGCAGTGAGATGGATTTGCGCAGCATGCTCAGCGCCTGTTCTCTGTCAGCCGGCCTTCACGCACGGCAATTCGCTCGATGTGTTTGAGAAGAATGTAGGATGCCGCCAGAAATACCAGCGAAAGCACAGCCAGGATGGCCATTTCCAGCGGGACGCTGAGAAAACCCAGCGAAGCGCCGCTGGCAAAGACAAGCTGGCGCATGGCATCCAGCCCCAGGGTGAGCGGGATCAGCGAGGCGAAGGCAGCGGTCCAGAAACCCAGGTTGCGGATCGGGAAATACATCCCTGAGACCAGGTACACCGGTTCCATCGCCAGGTTAGCCAGGTGCCAGGCTTCGCGTGAAAGCAGCAAGAAGATCGATGCGGTCATCATGCCCAACCCGTACAAGGCGACCATGCTGAGAAAAAAGACAGCCAGAAGCTGCCACAGGCTGGCGAGAGCATAGCTCACTTTAAAGATCAGGCTGCCCAAAAGCAGGATGGACACCGCGCGTGACAGCGTAGAGACCATGCCGCCCAACGCCATCCCCAACAGGATGGCCATCATCGAGCCGGGGGCGATGATATACAGTGGAAGGTTGCCCTGTTCCTTCTCCCAGTACAGCTGCGAAGACATGCCCCACAGGATATTCATCCAAAAAGCGGTCATGGCGCCGCCTACCAGCACAAAACCGATGTAGTCTTCCGGAGCGCCGATGGCGCGATACACAAACACATAGGCTGACACGCTTAGCAACGGCATGAAGATCTCGAAGAACATCCAGGAGCGGTCGCGCGTCATGCCCACAAAGCGCGGGTACGAGCGCCCAATGGTGGTCATCCAGAACAGGCGCCAGCCCGAAGCCTTATTTTGCAACCGGGGCAGCATCTGCATTTTCGACCTCTTCCATACGCTGGCCGACCAGCTTGACGAACACGTCTTCCAGCGTGGGTTCGCGCTTTTGTAAGCTGAGGATGCGGGCTTCTTGGCGGGTGATCTCGCCGATCACCTCCGCCAGCGCGGCTTCCTCTTCCAGGATGATTTCCAGCTTCAGACCATCCAGGCTTTGCTTCTGGTGAAAATCCTGCACACCTTTGATCCAGCACATGGCTTCCTGGTTGAGCGGCTGCGGCGCATCCAGCAGGAATTGAAATATGACCTGCGACTGGAGCGACTGTTTGAGATGCGCCGGGGTATCGCAAGCCAGTACCTTGCCCTGGTTGATGATCGCCACCCGGTCGCACAACTCGTCGGCTTCGGCCATGTAGTGGGTGGTCAGCAGCAGCGTGCGATTGCGGTCCTCGTCGACCCAGCGGCGCACAAAGGCGCGCACATCGCGCGAAGCGCCCACATCCAGCCCCAGGGTAGGTTCGTCCAGGAAGAGCACCGTGGGTTCGGTGAGGAAACCGCGTATGATATTCATCTTCTGGCGCAGACCGGTGGATAGATCGGAGCTTTTGGTGTTCAACCGGT
>CAZTMX010000211.1:1999-5123 GCA_964614855.1 uncultured Anaerolineaceae bacterium
TTCATCTTCTGGCGCAGACCGGTGGATAGATCGGAGCTTTTGGTGTTCAACCGGTCAGCGATGCCCACGATTTCCGCCAGGGTCTTGATGCGCTGGTTGGCTTCCTTGCTGGCAATGCCGTAAAACTGGGCGAACATCCACAGGTTCTCGCGCACCGTCAGCAACCCGTAGCCGGAGGTCTCGCCGCCGGAGACCATGTTGATCAGCTTGCGCACTTCCTCGGGCTTTTCGCTGACATCGAAACCGGCAATAGAGGCCTTCCCGCTGGATGGCGAGAGCAAGGTGGTTAGGATCTTGATCAGCGTGGTCTTGCCAGCGCCGTTTGGGCCAAGCAAGCCGAAAAGCTCGCCCTGGCGTACATCCAGGTTGACATCCTTGAGCGCAATGAGTTGCTTGGCTGGCTCCTTGCGGTTGTTGCGTATTTTGTAGATGCGCCCGAGCGCTTCGGTGTGGATGGAGAGAGTAAATGACATGGAAGAAAGAATATGATCCGTCAAAAAGAGGTGGCGATATTGGAATGTAAGTATATTATTAAAGGGATTAAAGCAATTGAGAGAATTCTTCTGTACTCAAACCAGCCTGGCGGATAATTGCATGTAGAGTTCCTAGATCAAGTACATCTAAGCACTTCAATGTAAAGCTGGATAGCCTCTCTAATATTCTCGATAGCTTCCTGACGGTTTTTTCCTTGGGATATGCAGCCCGGCAAGCTTGGGCACTCAGCGATAATGTATCCGTCTTCTCCGGTATAAAGGATCACTTGTCGCATAATAAACTCCTATAAACGATTTTACCATGTTGACGGTTTGATGAACCGGATTGATCATCGGGTATTTTCTAGCTTATATCTGATAAATTGGCATATATCAAGCAATTATCATCTAATGATTTGTATATAATGCAAAACGCTGGGGGGTGATAACCCTCAAGACGCCCGCGCCTGCGGAGAGCCTGTCGATGGGGATGCGAATGTTCTTTTCGCCGTTATGGTTATCCATTTCCAATGGCGCGCCAGGTGGATGGTTTGCAGGATCAGTAATCCAATGACCAGGAGAACGTGGAAGAAGCCAATGAAATGGCGCAGCGGTCCCATGAATATGAACGACCGGGCAGTTAACCCCACTAACGCAGCCGCACCGTATGCCGTGAACAACGCCAGATTGAGGATAAAATTGGTGCGCACCTGGTCTGGCAAGGATGCAAAGCGCTTGAAGCCATTCTTTATCCACGCCCAGTGCAGCGAGACGTGGATCAGAGCTGCGCTGCTCAGCATCAGCCCCAAGAATACATGCACAAACCAGGGAATGAAAATCTCGACCAGCGCAGTCAGGATGGTTAACCCCAACAAGAAAAACAACCCCAAATCAACCCAAACATTCAACGTACCTTTTTTCATATTCTCTGTGCTCCAGAAGCTTTGAGCAATCAAATGAACTGCACCCAGCTTTCGATACTTTTTTATATATTGTACACCGCAATTCCGACTGTGCCCTGCCCAACATGCGCCGCTACCACCGGGCTAAGCTGTGAGATGTAGATTTCCTGGCATGGGAATTTCTGCTGCACCTGATGGCTGATCATCTCCGCTCGATCCGGCGCGTTGGCATGCAGGATGCCCACCACCGATGGTTTGCCGCCTGCCTTCTCCGCAGCCAGCTCCACCAGCCGCTCCAGGGCTTTGGCACGCGTGCGCACCCGCTCCAGGGCGTCGATCTTGCCCTGCTCGTTCAGGTACAGGATGGGTTTGATATTCAAGGCGCTGCCCAAAAATTTCGAAGCCCCGTTAATACGCCCGCCTTTATGCAGATAGATCAGCGAATCCACCATGAAATAAATGCTGGTGGCATTTGCGACGGTTCGCGCGGCCTGGGTTACCTCAGCCAGCGACTTGCCCTCACCGGCTGCCTGGATCGCAGCGCGCACAACCAGCTCCAAACCCACGGTTGTCAGGCGTGTATCGACCACCTCCACAGGCATCTTCGAGTAATCCGCTGCCGCATGCAAGGCAGCATCCATCGTGCCGCTGATCCCGGATGAGATAGGCAGCACCACAGCGCCGTCATATTGCAGCGCCAGTTCATCGAAAGCCTGCAGAAATTCACCCTGGGTAGCCTGGGATGTGGTGGGCAGCTCGCTCTCTTGATCCAGCCGGTGGTAAAAGGCGTCCAAGTCAAGCTCCAGGCTGTCTTCGATGGATGCCCCTTTCCAGTTCAGTTTCAACGGGATCACGCTTACAAAAGGCAGCGCTTGAAGTCCGGCAGGCAAGCGGGCGCTGCTGTCGGTAATAACGGCAATATGAGACATGGAATAACTCCTAGAAAGATAAATTGTCCAAAAAAGTCAATAATACTCGATTTGCACGTCTTTGTGGTATTTTTCCAACAGCTCGGCCAGTCGCTCCACCAGGTATTTGCGGATGGAGATATCCTTGGGCAGCAGCGGGTTCTGGTAGGCGGGGTTGATCGACTGCCCGACGATAAACTGGATGGCATCGGCTTGCAGCAGCTCACTGGCCAGCAGGTACACCGCGTTGTGTCCTGGCTCCAACCGCTCGGCCTGGCCTTCGCAGCGCTTGAGCGCATCCAGCACCGCCGCCAGGGTGATAATGCCCTCGGTCACCAGGTCCACCCCCGGCAGACGCCCGATGGCCGGGATTTCGTCCGTTTGAGAGCTCATATCCGTCTCGACTTTCGCCTTTAGATAGGCAGCGACGATATTGGCAGTGGTGCCGCCGCAGATCACCTTGCGTCCCGGGAATTCCAGGAAGCGGTCCACTGGCACATAATCGAACCCGGTGTCCAATGGCGGGCCGGTGAAGACCATCAGCGTGTGGCGCTGGCGGCGCAGCACCCCAATAAACGAAGCGTCATCGCCGGGGCGGAACTGGTAACGCTGGTTGGTCACCGTCATCAGGTTGTTGGCGATGCTGTGGGCGGCGTACACGCGCCGGGTAAAGAGATCTTCGATATATCCCCCAACCGCCTGCCAGTCCCAACTTAAATCCATCGACTTGCCCGGCCCGGCGTACAGCACGCCGTCGCTGGCCAGCCCGATAAAATCGCCCATCTGCAGCACCCCGGCGCCGGTGGTCACCGTGCGGTCCAGGATCTTTTCCTCGTGCGCT
>CAZTMX010000212.1:0-5119 GCA_964614855.1 uncultured Anaerolineaceae bacterium
GTGCAGTCGGTAACGCGGTAGGGGATAACCCGATAGCTTATTTGATCCCCTGCCACCGGGTGATCCGCAAAATGGGCGTTTTTGGCAATTACCGCTATGGACCGGCGCGTAAGAAAGCCATCCTGGGTTGGGAATTTGCTCACCTGGCAGATGGTGCAGCTTGAAACCGCGCATCTGGCTGGCATTGCTCACCGTTTACCTGGTTTGGGGATCGACCTACCTGGCGATCCATTTCGCTGTCCTGAGCCTGCCGCCCTTTCTGATGGCTGGCGTGCGCTACCTGGTCGCCGGGCTGATCTTGTTTGTTTGGCGCCGGGCAGCGGGTGATCCTTTCCCACCAAAAAGCCAGTGGAAGTCTGCTGCTGTCATCGGGTTGCTTCTGTTATTGGGCGGTAACGGCGGCCTGGTGTGGGCGGAGCAGTTTGTGCCATCTGGGATTGCCTCGGTTTTTATCGGCTCCACACCCTTGTGGATCATCTTGATCGATGCCCTGCGCCCTGGTGGGAAGAAACCTACCTTGCTGACAACCATAGGCCTGTTGATCGGGTTTGCGGGTATCGTCTTGATGATCAATCCGGGGCAGGCAGCAGAGCCGCAGCACAGCCTGTATCTGCCAGGCGCCCTGGTATTGGTATGTGGGTCGTTTGCCTGGGCGCTGGGGTCGGTGTACGGTCGCACAGCCGATTTACCTCGCTCACCTTTGATGGGGACAGGCATCCAGATGCTCGCCGGTGGGGTGGGGTTGAGCTTGTTTAGCATGGTGGTTGGCGAGATCCGCAGCTTTGATCCAATGGCTGTACGACTTGATTCAATAATGGGGTTGTTGTACCTGATCGTATTCGGCGCGCTGGTGGGATACTCGGCTTACACCTGGCTGCTGCGCGCCGCGCCCATCCCGCTGGTTGCCACCTATGCTTATGTCAACCCGATCGTAGCGCTCTTGCTGGGATATTTGCTGGCAGACGAGCAGCTCTCCGCCCGCACCCTGATCGCGGCCCTGGTGATCATCAGCTCTGTGGGTGTCATCAATTTCTCCCAGCTGAAGAAGATTTCCTGAACGGGATGATAGGGTGATTGGGCGGTCACGATCTCGATAGACTGCGGGTTTTATCGAACGCCCGATGCCTCACATGCCGTTGGCAATGCTGAGGGCGGTAACCCGATCGCATAATTGGCACCCTGCCACTGCGTCATCCGTAAGTCAGGCGTGCTGGGGAATTACCGCTACCGCCCGGCGCGCAAGATACCCATGCTGGGGTGGGAGTTCACCCGATAGGACAGGCGCAGGTGGGGCGTCGCCAGGTAGGCGTGGCGAAGACGCAATTTTACCAGGAAGGGCAAACGGCGATAGAATTTCGCGGGCAGTTAATGCTCGACTTCCCACCAAAAATCTGTTGACATGAAAATCCTTTGCGGTATAATAATCCGGCACACGGCCCATTAGCTCAATCCGGCAGAGCAGCTGACTCTTAATCAGTTGGTTATAGGTTCGAATCCTATATGGGTCATTTTTGTTTTAAGGAGCATGGGCTAGCTCTACCTGGGGTTATAATAGAAACCATGCAATCTTATAAGCTATCTTTCACTGCATTAAGCCTGGCTGTCAACGAATCAATAAAAGTAGCAGAAATCTACTTGACTTGTAGAGATTGGGGGAAGACTGGCGACATTCTGCATAAAAATAACATTTTGCAGTCACGCACGGCTTCCCGCAATGTGCGCGTCGTGCGTGAAATCATTAAGCGACTTTCTGCCCTATCAGAGGGCCAATTAGACTTGCTGGTAGAAGGCGACCTGGAAGAACAGCGGCTGCTTTTGTGGTTTACGATGTGCAAGTACTACCCCATCATCCGTGAATTTGCAGCAGAGGTCTTGCACCAGAAATTCCTGGGTATGCAACTGCAGGTGTCAGAGCATGATTTTCTGGCTTTCTTTTTAAGAAAAGTGGATCACCATCCGGAGTTGGAAAAAATTACAGCCAGTACGCAAGACAAAATTCGTACCCAAATATTTCGCATGGCGCGGGAGGCGGGTCTGATAAACCAATCCGGCCGGATTATTCGTATTATCCCCTCCCGGCGTCTGTCACAAGTGTTAGCGCCCGAGCGAAAAATTGCCTTTACAATTTACCCGGCATTTCCGCGTGATTTTGAGGGTTCATAATGCAGGATCTATACAACCAACCCATCAAGGACCGTTTTGATCATTTATTGGCTGTGTTGGAAAGTGAACGTTTCTTAAAAAAACAAGGGTTAAATAACGAAATCCCATTTTTTATTTTTCCTTACAAACCACAAGAACATAATGAGATCGAAAGCATGGGCAAGGCGCTGATTAAGCGCCTGAAAACCGATGGTGTGGATGTCCTGAAAATCAATCTCTACGACCTGGCAATCGAGCTGCTGCAAGAACGAGGCATTTGGGAGCCATTATTAGAGAACGAAAGCAGTTTTAGCAGGCAAGAACTGATGGAAGATTTACAGGGCGTATTAAGTCCAGAGCGGCATATCATCCCTGCGATTGCTAAAAAGATGGATGCGACGCATTTTGATATCTTGTTTCTGACAGGCGTCGGCGAGGTATTTCCTTATATTCGTTCCCATACCATCCTGAACAACTTACAAAGCACAGCCAAAGAGCGACCAACGCTGCTTTGGTTTCCTGGCAAATACACTTTCACATCAGAAGGCGGCAGCTCACTGGACCTGTTTGGCATCCTTCACGATGATAAATATTACCGGGCGTTCAATATCCTTGAGTTTCAAATCTAACCGTTTTGACGCAGTTAAAAATGATCCGATAAATCAAGAGTCAAATAAGGGGTTCGTACCATGCAAATCAAGCATTTATTCCTAAAACCCATTGAGCGCGAGATTGAGGGTGTGATTAAGGCTGACGACCTGGATAGCCTTAAGACAGAGGTGGATGAGTACGTCATCACAAATGAAATTGCCAAGAACCTGATGAACCTGATGGAGCAATATAACCGGCCGAACCAGGGGAATAATGGAGTTTGGATCTCCGGGTTTTTCGGTTCTGGTAAATCCCACCTGCTGAAAATGCTAGCTCTATTCCTGGAGAACCGGCCGATCGATGATTTTAACGTGGCAGAGACATTTATTTCCAAAGCGCCTGCCTCAGACGCCATGCTGAGAGCCGAGCTGAAAAAGGCAGCTGCCATTCCATCCCAGAGTATCCTGTTCAATATCGATCAAAAGGCAGATGCAATCAGCAAAAGCCAGTCGGATGCCGTGCTGGGGGTTTTTGCCCGGGTATTTGATGACTTTTGCGGTTACTACGGCCAGCAAGGCTTTATCGCCAAATTTGAGCGCGACCTGGATAGCCAGGGGATGCTGCAAAAATTCAGAGACGCATATTTTGCAGAGTCAGGCAAAAGCTGGCACGAAGGGCGAGAGGCATTCAATATGAACCGCCGCCTGATTTCTGCGGCTTATGCCAGGGTAACCGGCAACCTGCAGGAAAGCGCACGCGATATTATCCAATCTTATCGTGAAGACTACCATCTTTCGATTGAGGATTTTGCCAATAATGTGATGAAGTACATCCAGCAGCAGGAAAATGGTTTCAGGCTAAATTTCTTTGTGGATGAAGTTGGGCAATATGTGGCTGAAAATATCAAACTGATGACCAATTTGCAGACCATTGCCGAGAGCCTGGCCACCATATGTAAGGGGCATTCCTGGTTGTTTGTCACCTCGCAGGAGGATATCAGTACGGTCTTTGGCGATTTTGGCCAGAAGCAGAGCAACGATTTTACGAAGATCCAGGCCCGCTTTAAATGCCAGATGCATCTTAGCAGCCGGGATGTGGCTGAGGTCATCCAGAAACGCCTGCTGACCAAGACGGAACAGGGCGCCTTGGATGCCAGGATGCTGTATGCGAAAGAGCGCCAGAATTTCGGCACCCTGTTTGCCTTTCCGGATGGGGGGTTAGGTTTCCGTGACTTCCGTGACGAAGCGGAGTTTGTGATCTCCTATCCGTTTATCCCCTACCAGTACACCCTCTTCCAACAATCGATTGAGAGCCTCAGCCGGCATAACGCCTTCACGGGTAAACACAATTCTGTCGGCGAACGTTCGATGCTGGGCGTGTTCCAGGATGTGGTCAAATCGATTGCAGATAAAGAGACAGGCGCCTTGGGCAGCTTCGACCTGATGTTTGAGGGCATTCGCAGCGCGATCAAATCCACCCATATGCGCGCCATTTTGACCGCGGAAGAACACCTGAGAAATCCGCTGGCTATCCGGCTGCTGAAGGCTCTTTTTATGGTCAAGTATGTCAAGAGTTTCAAGGCGACGCCGCGCAATCTGCGGGTACTGATGCAGACCCGTTTTGATGAGGATATCAAAAGCCTGGATTCACGCATTGTGGAAAGCCTGTCGCAACTTGAAAAAGAGACCTATATCCAGCGAAACGATGATCTCTACGAATACCTGACCGAAGAAGAACAGGATATTGAAACCGAAATTAAGGCTGAGGGGGTGGAGAATGAAGAAACCCTCAAATTCCTAGAAGACTTGTTTTTTGCCGAGATCATCCGGGATAACAAGATCTCGTATGTGGAAAACCAGCAAGATTATGCTTTTGCCAAACGGATCGATGAACAACTGCGCGGCAAAGACCGTGAACTATCCATCGATTTCATCACCCCATTTTCAGAATTCGCCGATAACCTGGTGGCTTTGAAAGCACACAGCATGGGCAAGGCGGAGATGATGGTTGTCATGCCGCCTGATACCCAGTTTATGCAGGATTTGTTGATGTACAAACGCACGGAGAGCTACATTAAAAAGAACCACGGCGTTTCATCTTCCGATACAAAAAATGCGATCTTGTCAAATAAGGCTTACCAGAATGGAGAACGAAAAAAAGCCATTGTGAGGCGAGCACACGATCTGCTGGCCGAGGCTGTGTTTATTATCTCCGGAGATGAGGTGCGGATCAGTGGGGAAGACGCCAAATCGAGAATCGTCAAAGCCTTCAATGTGCTTATTGCAAAAATTTACACCCATCTGCGCATGCTTGGCATTGCTCAGTACAGTGAGAGCGATATTCGCCGTTATTTGGATACCAGCAACGCCTCGCTTTTTAGCAGCGA
>CAZTMX010000213.1:0-5117 GCA_964614855.1 uncultured Anaerolineaceae bacterium
ATTGAATCAAACAAATCTTCATGAAAGCTTGTTCCATCAAATTCATTTGCAAATAATTTCATTTGATAATTCATTATCATCAATATTTGTGATTCGAATTGAAGCAGAATATTTCTAAGTAAATCATGTTTGGAGATATCCCAAATAATTCTGTGAATCTCTAAATCTCTTCGAATAATTAATTGAATATCTTTACTCTGAACCGCTGCGCGCGCGTCGTCGATTGCTCGCCTCAATTTGATAAGATCATCAGGTGTCCTTTGCTCTGCAGCAATCATCACTAAATAACCTTCAATAATATATCGTGCCGAATAGATTTGCCAGATTTCTTCTGCATTTATCTTTCTTACAGTTGCGCCTTGATTAATACGAAAATCAACTAATCCATCAGCCTCTAATTTCCTCAGGGCTTCTCTGACAGGAGCTCGACTTACTGCCATATCTTTGGCAATTTCCGATTCCAACAATCTAGTCCCAGGCTTTAGTTCGCCCATTGATAAAAGATTCCTCAAGTATTCATAAATTTCTAGGCTTAAGGTTTTTTTATTAATTTTTTTATAATTAGTATGTGTCATTTCTTCAAGTCTTTCAACATAAGTAATTAATATAATTGTCGACCGTCTATTGTCGACAATTATATAATATTTCAAATTTTTGTCAAGATTATTACATTAGAGTGTTTGCACAAAGTCGATGAGCCCACTTGTACCAATTCTACTATTTCCATTTTAAGGGGCAGGAAATGGATGAACAACTTACAATGAATACAGAGTTCGCACATGAGAAGCTCTAAGAAACGCGTGGGTTGAAGGTCTCAGACAAAAATATCAGACAGTTCAAGATTGCTGGAGTAATCTGAAATCCGAAACGAGCAAAAAAGCCGTCAGTGTACCAAATGCGAGAACGGCGGGTCTGTTTTGGGGAGTTGATACAGACAGATAGCTAAGATCATGCCTTGTTTGAAGAGCGTGGGCCCAAATGTACCCTGTTAGTATTCATCGATGATGCCACCGGGCAGCTAATGGAATTGTGGTTTGTGCCGGATGAGACCTTTTTTGCCTACTGCGAGGCCACACGGCACTACCTGGAGTGTTACTGCAAGCCGGTGGCCTTTTACAGCGACAAACATGGCATCTTCAGGGTCAACCAGACACGCTCGCTGGGCCTGTCCACTGGTTCTACCCAGTTTGGCAGAGCGGTGCAGGAACTGGATATCCAAATCCTGTGTGCTAACACTCCCCAGGCCAAAGGACGCATTGAACGCGCGAACCAGACCCTGCAAGATCGCCTGGTAAAGGAGCTGCGTTTACGCGGCATTTCGCACATGGAGACCGCCAATGCTTTCTTATCCGAATTTCGGGAAGACTTCAATCATCTTTTTGCCGCTCAACCCCGTAGCACTCATAATGCCCACTGCCCTTTGCTCAAAACCGACAATTTGGACCTGATCCTCACTCACCAAGAACCCCGCACTTTGTCCAAAAATTTAACTGCCCAGTTCAAACATGTCATCTACCAAATCCAATCTAAACGCCCTGGTTATGCTTTGCATAATGCTCAAGTCACTATTCGTGAAAATATCAAAGGAGAAGTTACTATCCTCTTCAATAATAAACCTTTATCCTACACGATCTACCAAAGGCCCACTCAACAGGCCCAAATTGTGGATTCAAAGACCCTCGATCGCCAGCTCAGAACCCCCACATCATCAGCTCCTGACCATCACTGGCGTCGCTATGGTCATCATATCAGCGGTAAACCCATGGACGAGGTCTCTTCCCATGCTGCAGACTAATGTGGGCTGGTTATTGTGTTTTTCGGTTTTGGCCGAAAACAGGGCTAAAGACATAGAGCAGAGCCAGTTTGGTTCTGCCCTGTCTTCGGCCTCGTGTAGCGCTCAGGTCGCTCTCCAGCGTTGCCCTATCCTCTGCACGAGCGCCTTGAGTCTACTATATCTATTTATCCCCCCTTAGCTTAGGGGACATTTCAAATTTACTTTGATATACAACCAAATGAAATCAGCTTAATTATTCCAACGTTATCCATATTGCGCCTTTATGATTTTTGATTCTTGCTTAGCTATCATACAGTAAAAATTGACGTATAGTATAGCAATCCAATAGGAATTGCGACTAGTAATAACCATTCATATTTCTGATATCTGGAGCTAGTAGAGTAATCAAACTTACTGAGCCACGTGACCCACAAAGGCGAGATCGTCATCATCCAACGCGACGGCGAAGAGGATGTGGCGATGATCGCCGTAGCGGAACTCTCTAGCCTGCTGGAAACTGCTTACCTGCTGCGCTCGCCGGCTAATGCCAGCCGCCTGTTAAGCGCATTACACCGGGCAACAGAGCCCCTATCCCCGATGTAACCAGTCCATCCTAATAGCGCAAAAAAGCCCCACCATTTCCCGGCGGGGCTTTTCCATCTGTCCTCCAGCGCGCTCCCTCTTACGCGCGCTTTTCCCTCTTCCACAGCGCCTCTAATTTCGGCGCCAGGGCCTGCCAGATCGGACAGCGATCCCTTACCGCGGCGAAGACGATCACAGCGCCGATCAGGACCATCATCCAATAGCCGCCGGCGAAGTCGCGCGAATAGGCCAGCAGCACCAGCGCCAGCCCGGAGAGGATCCACAGCATGCGGTCCACCAGGCGCACTTTCTTCACCGGTTTGACCCCGCTGATGGCGGCGTCGAACAGCGCCATCATGTTCGGCAGCGAGGTGACACCGGTCTGGCGCCCAACCTCCACCCCGCCGTTGAAGGCGGCCAGCGTGGGGATGCCGTAGATGCGCAGGGCGCGCAGCACTTCCTGGTTTTCATCGGCGTTCACCCGCCAGACATCCACCCGCCCGCTGTATTCTTTGTCCAGGCTCTTGAGCATGGGCTCGATGGCTTTGCAAGGGCCGCACCAGGGCGCCCAAAAATCCACCACCACCGGTCTCGGGCTGGCTTTTAGCTTATCCACGAATTCTTGATAATTCATTTTTTACTCCCTCGCCTGTCCGTAGACAGCCGCTACAAAAGTTCGGGGCCCGGGTTGACCACCGGACCCCTGGATGTTTTTCCTGGCAAACCGCCGCTCACCATTTTACCTTATCGTTCATGGTGATTAGCTACCTTCCTTTGATGCGCAACCCGCCCAAAGGTTACTAATTTAATCCACCAGCTCACCCTGGATGACCTGGGTGAACTCCAATCCCTCGGCCCCGCGCTCCACGCGCACCACGGCGCCTTCGCTGAACTCTCCGGACAGCAATTTCAGCGCCAGCGGGTCCTGCAGCTCGCGCTGGATGGCACGCTTGAGCGGGCGGGCGCCGAAATCGGGATCATAGCCCACCTCGGCCAAAAACTCACGCGCGGCTTCACTCACCTCCAGGGTGTAGCCGCGCTCGGCCAGCAGCGCCGCTACCCGCCGCAGCTGGATATCCACGATCTGGGCGATGTGCTCGCGCCCCAGCGGGTGAAAGATGACGATCTCGTCGATGCGGTTGAGGAACTCGGGGCGGAAGTGCGCTTGCAGCACCTGCGTGATCATATCCCGGCTCACCTGGCGCCCGCCTTCCCACAGCTGGTTGCCCAGGTTGCTGGTCATGATCACCAGCGTGTTACGGAAGTCCACCGTGCGCCCGTGCCCGTCGGTCAGCCGCCCGTCATCCAGCAGCTGCAGCAGCACGTTGAAGACCTCGCTGTGCGCTTTTTCGATCTCGTCGAACAGCACCACGCTGTAGGGGCGGCGGCGCACGGCTTCGGTGAGCTGCCCGCCTTCATCATACCCCACATAGCCGGGGGGCGCGCCCACCAGCCGGCTGACGGTGTGCTTTTCCTGGTATTCGCTCATATCGATGCGGATCATCGAGCGCTCGTCGTCGAAGAGGAACTCGGCCAGCGCACGCGCCAGCTCGGTCTTGCCCACGCCGGTGGGTCCCAGGAAGATAAAGGAGCCGATGGGGCGGTTGGGGTCCTGCAGCCCGGCACGGGCGCGGCGCACGGCGTTGGATACGGCGCGCAGGGCGTCATCCTGCCCCACCACGCGCTCGCGCAGGCGCTCTTCCATGTGCAGCAGCTTTTCCATCTCGCCTTCCAGCAGGCGCGAGACCGGGATGCCGGTCCAGCGGGCGACGATCTGGGCGATTTCTTCGGCGTCCACCTCTTCCTTGAGCATGGCGCCGTCCTGCTGCAGCGCTTTCAGATGCTGTTCGCCCTCGACCAGCTGCGCTTCCAGCTCGCGCAGATCGCCGTAGCGCAGGCGGGCGGCGGTTTCGAGCTGGTTGCTGCGTTCGGCGCGCTCCATCTCGCCGCGTGCCTGCTCGATCTTTTCCTTGACCGCCTGCAGCCGGCCGATGGCTTCCTTTTCGGTCTGCCAGCGGGCGTGCAGCTGGGTGGATTTTTCGCGCCAGTCGGCCAGTTCCTGCTCCAGCTTCTCCAGTCGCTCCTTGGAGGCCTTGTCCTTCTCCTTTTGCAGCGCCTGGCGCTCGATCTCGAGCTGCATGATGGCGCGGTCCACCTCGTCCAGCGCCTGGGGTTTGCTGTCGATCTCGGTGCGCAGGCGGGCGGCGGCCTCGTCGATCAGATCGATGGCCTTGTCCGGCAGGTGGCGGTCGGCGATATAGCGCTGCGAGAGCGAGGCGGCAGCGATCACAGCGGGGTCGGTGATGCGCACGCCGTGGTGCACTTCGTAGCGCTCCTTCAGTCCGCGCAGGATGCTGATGGTCTCCTCCACCGAGGGCTCATCCACCACCACCGGCTGGAAGCGCCGCTCCAGGGCGGGGTCTTTTTCCACGTGTTTGCGGTATTCGTCCAGGGTGGTGGCGCCGATCATGTGCAGCTCGCCGCGCGCCAGCATGGGCTTGAGCATATTGCCGGCGTCCATGGCGCCTTCGGCGGCGCCGGCGCCGACCACGGTGTGCATCTCGTCGATAAAGAGCAGGATCTCGCCGGCGGCATCGGTGATCTCCTTGAGTACGGCTTTCAGGCGCTCTTCAAACTCGCCGCGGTACTTGGCGCCGGCCACCAGGGAGCTCATATCGATCTGCACCAGGCGCTTGTGTTTCAGCCCCTCGGGCACATCGCCGTTGATGATGCGCTGCGCCAGCCCTTCGACGATGGCGGT
>CAZTMX010000214.1:0-5092 GCA_964614855.1 uncultured Anaerolineaceae bacterium
CCACCACACCGGCTAATGCCTGGGTAAGCGTCTGCATTCCGTAGCATATTCCCAGGATTGGCAGCCGGCTCTCAAAAACATACGGCGGGATAGACGGCGCTCCGTGATCGTAGACAGAAGCTGGACCACCCGATAATATGACCCCCTTTGGCTGCACGGAGAGCGCTTTTTCTGCAGAAGTATCCCAGGGAAGCAGCTCGCAATACACGTTGAGCTCGCGTACCCGGCGTGCGATCAATTGCGAATATTGGCTTCCGAAATCAAGGATAAGTATGGTGTCTGGCATGGGCTGGTTATTCCTCGAAAATGATCTGGTCATTCTCCATCGATTTGATGATCGCCAGCGACTCGATGGGTACATTGAGCGGCGCAAGGGCTGCCCTGCCGCCTTCGAAGCTTTTTTCGACCACCGTACCGATGCCTACCAGGATCGCGCCAGCGGTGTGCGCCAGCCTTGCTAACCCCTGGATGGTTGCGCCGGAAGCCAGGAAGTCGTCAATGATCAGCACACGCTCGCCGCCAGCCAGGTATTCAGGGGAGATGATCAGTTCCACCATCCGCCCCTTGGTATGCGAAGGGGATAAAGTAAGGAAAACCTGGTCGGGCATGGTGATCGGTTTGTGTTTGCGGGCATATACCACAGGAAGATTGAGGTGCAACCCGGTTGTCAGAGCGGGGGCGATGCCGGAAATTTCGGCAGTCAGAATTTTTGTTGCGCCTACGTCCTTGAAGCGCCGGGCGAATTCCATCCCGCATTCGTTCATCAACATGGGGTCTACCTGGTGGTTAATAAAACCATCCACTTTCAAGATACCGCCGCCGAGGTTTTTCCCTTCACGGCGGATGCGCTCGATTAATTTTTGCATTTTTCCCTCCGAGAGTTTATTACGATTGATTTTACATCGCCGGGCAGGTTAGAGCCAGGGTAAAAGGCATTCAGATTGTGTTAAAATTTATACACCATGATCATCCTGGCCTCAAATTCACCCCGCCGGAAACAATTGTTAGCGCTCGGTGGCTGGTCGTTCCAGGTGAACCCTGTGCATATTGATGAAAGTCTGCTGCCCGGGGAGCAACCGGAAAATTATGTACTCAGGTTGTGTGTGGAGAAGGCAAAGACCGCATGGCAGTCATCGAACCAGGCATTTTCGCATGAGGATGTGATCCTGGCTGCCGATACCGCAGTAGCTATCCGCCTGTCTGAAAGAGATGAGCCAGGAGAACATCAAATCCTGGGGAAACCTACCGATGGGGCTGAGGCTGAACGCATTTTACGAATGCTGCGTGGGAGAACCCACCAGGTGTACACCGGCATGGCAGCCCTGCGCGTTGGAGACGGCAAAACCCTGACGGATGTGGTCGTAACCGATGTGTGTATGCGTGCGTATACTGATTTAGAGCTGCAGGCGTATATCGACAGCGGCGACCCGTTTGATAAGGCGGGTGCATACGCAATCCAACACACCGGGTTCCACCCGGTACAAGAATTGCATGGTTGTTATGCAAACGTAATGGGGCTGCCGGTCTGCCGGCTGGCAGGCTTGTTGGAGAATTTTAATTTACCCACCAGGACAGGGTTGGTAGAAGCCTGCCAGCAGGCACTGAATACACCCTGCCCGATATTCGGCGAATCAAGATTCGGCGAATCAAGAACCGGCGAAACCAGATTCGGCGAAACAATAACCGGCGAAACAATAACCGGCGAAACATAGTTCGAAGAATCAAGATTTAGTTAAATTAGATCATGAAAAACTCGATCAATATGGCTGAAAAATTTCTTTCAATTGTCTCCGTTTTGGTATTGGCTGTATCCAGCGCCTCCTGTTCGCTAAATCCATTGCTGCCTGCGGCAAGCCCCTCCACGCAAGAATCTCCACTACTGCCAACCGAAACCTACCCCGTGGATGTTCCAGATGCCAGGGGTGTGGTGGTGGAATACCTGGATGCCTGGCAGGCGGAGGATTATGCCAGGATGTATTCCTTGCTTACCTCTCTCAGCCAGGCTGGGCGCAGCGAAGCCGAGTTCATCGCACATTACCAGGGTGTGGCAATTGAAGCCGCCCTGCAAGGGATTGATTATGAGGTGATGTCGCTGCTGGTCAACCCTGAAAGCGCCCAGGCGCGCTACCGGGTGACTTTACACTCCATATTGGTGGGAGATATCACCCGAGAAACTATGATGAACTTGGGCCTGGAGGCAGGCCAGTGGCGTGTCCAGTGGGATGACACTTTGATTATGCCTGAACTGGAAGGCGGCAATTACCTGTTAATGGACCGTAATGGATACACACCCGCCAGGGCGAATATCTATGACCGCAGTGGTCTGGCGCTAGTCGCGCAGGCGGATGCAGTTGCCCTGGGTTTGTATTCGGCACAGGTAGATCCGGCGCAAATTTATGATTTGTTTCTCCAGCTTTCAGAGCTGACCGGGAAAAGCATCGAGACAATCCAGGCAATTTACGAGAGCGTCCCGGCAGGCGCAAATTGGTATTTACCCATTGGCGAGATATCCGCGGACCATCTTGCTCCACGGTATGAGCAGCTTGCCACCTTCAAGGGATTGGAAATCCGCCCTTACAAATCGCGTTATTATTTTGAGGGCGGTATCGCCCCGCATGTGTTGGGCTATGTCAGCGCCATCCAACCAGAGGAAGTGGATGAGTTTAAACGAAAAGGTTACTCCCAAGACGAACGGGTGGGACGTAGCGGGCTGGAGGCTTGGGGTGAGAGCTACCTGGCTGGAAAGCGCGGGGGAGCGTTGTATGTGATGAACGCCCAGGGCCAGCCGGTAACTCGCCTGGTGGAGGCGGCGCCGCAACCCTCCCAGGCGATCTATACCACCCTGGACCGGGGCTTTCAAAGCGCTGTTCAGGAAGCACTGGGCTCCTTCCCCGGGGCGGTGGTAGTGTTGGAACGTGATACCGGCAGGGTGCTGGCGATGGCTTCTGCGCCGGGGTTTGATCCAAACGCTTTTGAGCCGATCAATTACAACAGCAGCTCTATGATAGAGAGTATCACTTCAAACCCACAGCAGCCGCTGCTCAACCGCGCAACCCAGGGTCAATATCCGCTTGGTTCTGTATTCAAAATAATCACCATGGCCGCAGGGTTGGACAGCCAGCGTTTTTCCGTGGATTCCACTTACCAGTGCGGCTATTTCTTTGAAGAACTGCCGGGGGTAAAGCTGAACGACTGGACGTATGATTATTACCTGCAAGACAAGACAACCATCCCCAGCGGATTGCTGACCCTTTCGCAGGGCCTGATGCGCTCCTGCAACCCGTGGTTCTGGCATATCGGTCTGGATTTGTTCAACCAGGGGCTCACCACAGCTGTGTCCGAAATGGCGCGCGGCTTTGGGTTGGGAAAAGCGACCGGGATCCTGGGGCTGGAAGAAGCTGCGGGCTCACTGCCCGATCCTAAAACGACAATTGATGCCGTGAACATGGCCATCGGCCAGGGTGATGTTTTGGTGACCCCGCTGCAGGTGGCGCGTTTTGTGGCAGCCATTGGCAACGGCGGCACCCTTTACCAACCGTTTGTGGTGAACCAAATCGCTGCCAGCGTTGGCGAACCCACAGAAGAGTTCTCACCCCAGGAAACCGGGAAACTGCCCTTGACGGCTGAACAGATCCAGCAACTTCATGAAGCCCTGGTGGGTGTGATCCGGAATGAGAAACCGCGCGGCACAGCCTGGCACCGCTTTACCGGGCTGGAGATACCCGTGGCGGGGAAGACAGGTACTGCGCAAACCAGCATCGATAGACCGCATGCCTGGTTTGCCGGGTATACCTTTGCTGAGCGAGAGGATAAACCGGATATCGCCATTGCCGTGGTGGTTGAACATATCGGCGAGGGCTCGGATTACGCCGCCCCGATCTTTCGCCGGGTGGTAGAGTTGTATTTTAGCGGACAACCCCAAAAGTTGTACTGGTGGGAATCGTCTTTCAATGTTCTGGCTACTCCAACGCCCGAATAGCCGTAGGATGAGTGAAACCGGCTTGAATTTTATTTGGCATATGCCCATTGAATGAGTCTAGCGCATTTGCCAGCCAGGGAAAACGATCCATGCAATCACGCATCAAAAAGAGAGATAGGAAAATGGAAAGCGTCTGTATATGCGAGGGTTGATCATCCGTTCACAATCCGGTTTCTTTACCGTTAAGACCGATTGTGGGTTGTATACCTGTGAACTGCGGGGGAAGCTAAAACACGGGCGAAAGCCGGTTGACCTGGCAGCAGTGGGTGACCGGGTTGAGATCACCCTGCTGCATAAAAATCATGGGGTGATTGAAGCAATTGAACCCAGAGAACGCATGTTCACGCGTATGGCGCCAAACCCGCACGGCGTGTACCAGCAGATCCTGATTGCCAACCCGGATCAGGTCGTGTTGGTTTTCGCCTGTACAGAACCTGAACCCAAAACAGGGATGCTGGACCGGTTCCTGGTAATCACAGAAAAGCAGCAGGTCCCGGTTTTGATCGTGGCAAACAAGGTTGACTTACTTGGGGTGGAAGAGGCGGAAAATATCTTCGGTGTGTACCAGAGCTTGGGGTATCCGGTACTGTATACCTCGGCATTCACCAACCTGGGTGTGCAGGAGTTGAAAGCATCGCTAGAGAATAAGATATCCTTGTTCACAGGGCCTTCTGGCGTGGGAAAATCCAGCTTGCTTAACGCGCTGCAGCCAGGGCTCGGTTTGGCGGTAAGGCGGATCAGCCAGGCGACAAGCAAAGGCAGGCACACCACCGTGGTCAGGGAGATGTTCCCGCTCGAAAACGGCGGGTATGTGGCAGATACCCCCGGACTAAAAGCCCTGGCTTTATGGGATATTGAGCCAGAAGAAATCGACGGCTATTTTCCCGAAATCCGCACTTTGGTATCCTCCTGCCAGTTTAATGATTGCACACATCGCCATGAACCTGGCTGTGCTGTATTGCAGGCTGTGGAGCAAGGAAGAATTCACCCGGATCGTTACCAATCCTATCTGCGTATGCGTTACGGCGAAAATGGTGATTAAGATAACAGCAAGGAGCGATAAAAGGCATAATTGACAGGCACAGGATTAATACATATAATCTTTGTTGGAGC
>CAZTMX010000215.1:0-5067 GCA_964614855.1 uncultured Anaerolineaceae bacterium
CAAAATGGGAATCTCAATATTGCGCTCTACGTTCGCAAGAAAAATGGGAACGGAAGCTCAGCAGACTTGAATGACAATAACCTGGCCAAGGCTATAATTGAATGGCAAACCAGTTCATTGAAATTACGCGAATCCTTGAACGATCTGATTCATCGATTGGAGGGGGAACAATGAGCAAATCTAGCGATATATCATATACCTGTCCTCGTTGCCAGAAACAATCTCGATTTTCAATCTGGCAAAGCATCAATGTCGATCTGGATCCATCGTTAAAACATAAGGTGATGGACGGTAGCCTGTTTGTATTTCATTGTCCGTATTGCGGGTTTTCACAGGAAGTTGGGTATTCAGTTCTTTATCACGATCAGCACAATCGATACATGATTTGGTGGATTCCTGAGGATGAGAACGGAAAACAACAATACAATGTTGTAGAGTTAAATCAATATGCACGCACTCTGCCAGGATATCGATTGCGCTTAGTACCTACGTTCAACAGACTCCGGGAAAAGATATATATTTTTGATTGTGGGTTGGATGACCGGGCAATCGAAATATTAAAACGCTATGTGTGGTCGGCTTTTCTTGAAGATCAAGGAATACAAATATCACAGGTCTATTTCTCCGACTCATATCAGGAAAGTGAGTATCCGGCGATTGAACTGGCCATTCTTATTCCAGGTGGGAACCAACGGATTATCAAAACGAGTGGAAAAAATGGATATCCTCGCGCGTTGGAGCTACTGAAGAAAAATAAAGTTCCTGACCAAGAATTAACTAAATGGAGAACCATTGATCACACCTATTGGGACCTGGCTGAACGTGGGGAAGGATAGTCTGTGAAAAACCCTACTATCGTTACTTTTGGTGATGTCGTTCGCAACGTGGATGAATCCATTCGCGACCCGCAGAACAGCGGATTGGAACGCTATGTTGGCCTTGAACACATCGACCCTGAATCGTTGCACATTCAGCGCTGGGGGTTGATTGCTGAAGGCACCAGTTTTACCCGCCGTTTTCGCAAAGGTCAGGTTTTGTTTGGAAAGCGCCGCGCTTATCAGCGCAAAGTCGCGGTAGCCGAGTTCGATGGGTTATGTTCCAGCGATATCCTGGTGTTCCAACCCAAGGATGACCGCCTGTTACCGGAATTATTGCCCTTTATTTGCCAATCGGATGGGTTCTTTGAACATGCCCTGGATACTTCTGCCGGCTCGCTCTCACCGCGCACCAAATTCAAGGAGTTGGCACGCTATGAATTCCCCCTGCCGCCACTGGACGAGCAGCGCCGCATCGCAGAGATCCTCTGGGCTGCAGATGAAGCGTTTCTAAAGTATTCATTGGTTTTATGTGAACTAGATCGAGTTATTTCGGTTTTTCGGGATGATGTTTTTGGGGATAACGCAGTAAGGCAGTTCCGATTAGATGAGTTATGTGACACTGTGGGAATCCAAATCGGTCCTTTCGGTAGTCAATTACATGAAGCCGATTATCTCCCCGAAGGGATCCCAGTGGTAATGCCCGTTAACATAATAAATGGGGAGATAGAAACAGATAACATTGCAAGGATTTCTCCCCAAAAGGCCCATGAGCTAAGACGGCACAAACTGAAACCAGGTGACGTCTTATTACCTCGAAGAGGCGACCTTTCTAAGAGGGCGTATGTTCTTCAGTACCAAGAGGGGTGGATATGTGGGACCGGTTCAGTCAGAATTAGAGTAAAAAAAGGCGTGCCTGAGAGGGCTGTATTTCATTCTCTCAATACCAAAAGAGTGAATAACTGGCTATCAGGTAATGCGGTTGGGACAACAATGCCAAACCTAAATTCTTCAATTGTTTCCTCGATTCCCATTGGATTGCCTAAAGAAACCAAAGTTGAACAAGCAATTTCATCGTTAGATGCTTTATGTTCAATACAAACCGTAATTGAGGGACATTTGATCAAGCTGACCCAGATTAAGAATAGTTACATGAACGAAATTACCTAAAGGATTACCATGTTTAACGAATCCAACTCAGTCGAACTCTTCATCCGCGATCTGTTATGCGGTAAAACCGGCAAACAAATTGGCGAGCAGCCTGGGTTGTACGCCGGCGCGCTTTCGCAGCTTGCCAGAGGGCAGGGTTGGGTTTACAAACCCGCGGATAAACTGCATCGTTCCACCCAGGACGTGCTGCTGGAAGATGAACTGCGTGCGGCGATGATCCGGTTGAATCCGGAGATCGCTGAGCAGCCCGACCGCGCCGACGAGGTGCTCTACCGTCTGCGTGCCGTGCTGTTGTCGGTCAAAAGCGATGGCCTGGTGCGTGCCAATGAGGAGTTCACCACCTGGTTGCGCGGCGAGCGTTCGATGCCATTTGGACCCAATCATGAGCACACCTCGGTTCGTTTGATCGATTTTGAGAATATCGGCAATAATCAATGCGTCCTCACCAATCAAGTCATCTTCCAGGCCGGCTCACAAACCCGCCGCTTCGATCTGGTCTTGTTTGTAAATGGCATTCCGCTGGTGATCGGCGAAGCTAAAACCCCTACCCGACCGGCCATCTCCTGGGTGGACGGCGCGGTGCAGGTGCAGGATGATTATGAGGTCAACGTGCCGGCGTTCTTTGCGCCGAATGTGTTTTCATTTGCCACCGAAGGGAAAACCTATCGCTATGGCGCTATCCGGCAGCCGCTGGAAAGCTGGGCGCCCTGGCGTGAAGAAGATAGCAACGAATATTCCGGTTTGAATGAGCTGCAAACTGCCGCGCTGGGTATGCTGCGCCCGGCGATCATTCTGGATATCCTCAAGAACTTCACCCTGTTTGCCACCGATAAGAAACATCGCAAGACCAAGATCATTTGCCGCTTTCAACAATATCACGCTGCCAATCAGATTGTCGAGCGAGTGGTGCAAGGCCGGGTAAAGAAAGGCTTGATCTGGCATTTTCAGGGGTCGGGCAAATCGTTGTTAATGGTATTTGCCGCCCAGAAGCTGCGCATGCATCCGGCGCTGAAAAATCCCACGGTGCTGATCGTGGTGGATCGTATCGATCTGGATACGCAGATTACGGCTACATTCAACGCGGCAGATGTTCCCAACCTGATCTCGACCGACAGCCGTGAAGAACTGCGTACCTTGTTGGCTCAGGACGTACGCAAGGTGATTATCACCACCATCCACAAGTTTGGCGAAGCGGACGGCGTTCTGAACAACCGCGACAACATCATTGCCCTGGTAGATGAAGCTCACCGCACCCAGGAAGGCGACCTGGGCAGGAAAATGCGCGAAGCGCTGCCCAATGCGTTTCTGTTTGGCATGACTGGCACACCCATCAATCAACGCGACCGGAATACATTCTTCGCGTTTGGCGCTGAAGAGGATGAAAAAGGCTATCTAAGCCGTTACTCATTTGAGGAATCCATCCGCGACCAGGCCACCCTGCCCTTGCGTTTTGAATCCCGTTTGGTCGAACTGCGGGTGGATAAACAATCCATTGACGAAGCCTATGCCAATCTGACCGGCCATTTATCCGAAGCCGATCAGGCGAACCTGGCGCGCCAGGCAGCCCGCATGGCGGTATTGGTTAAAGCACCGGAACGGGTGCAGCGCATCGTATCGGATATCGTGGATCATTATCAGGAAAAGGTGGAACCCAACGGCTTTAAGGCGATGGTGGTTACCTTTGACCGCCAGGCCTGTGTGCTGTATAAAAAAGCCATGGATGAAATCCTGCGACCGGAAGCCAGTGAAATTGTGATGAGCGTTTTTCACAATGAGACGGAATACAAAGCCTTCGACCGCAGTAAAGAAGATGAGGAAAGATTGCTGGACCGTTTCCGCGATCCGGCAGATCCGCTAAGGTTCCTCATTGTAACTTCACGCCTGTTAACCGGTTTTGATGCTCCTATTCTGCAGGTGATGTATCTGGACAAGCCGATGAAGGAGCATAACCTGTTACAGGGTATCTGCCGCGTAAACCGTCCCTATCCCGGCAAGGATTATGGCTTGATTGTGGATTACATTGGCGTCTTCGACGATGTGGCTCGAACGTTGGCTTTTGACGAAGCCAACATGCAGCAGGTGATTACCAACCTGAAGGCGCTGCATGCGCAGCTTCCTGAAGCCATGCAATCCTGCCTGGTATATTTTCCCAATGTGGATCGTACCCTCAGTGGATGGGAAGGGTTAGTGGCAGCCCAGGCGTGCCTGCCGGATAACGAAACGCGGGACAAATTCGCCGGCGACTTTTCATTACTTTCACAACTTTGGGAGGCGATATCGCCGGATCCTGTGCTTTCGGATTATGAAGATGATTATCGCTGGTTAGGCCAGGTGTATGAGTCTGTGAAGCCGCCCAGCGGTAGCGGTAAGCTGCTCTGGCATGCACTGGGAGCCAAGACCCTGGAATTGATCCACGAGAACGTTCATGTCGAACGCGTTCGAGATGACCTGGATACACTGGTCATGGACGCTGATTTCCTGGATGAACTTCTCGGAGAACGCGATCCAGAGAAAATCCGCGAGGTGGAAATCAAGGTCATCGCACGCATCCGAAAGCATGGCAATAATCCAAAATTCATCGCGCTCGGAAAGCAGCTTGAAGATCTGAAGAACCGCATGGAGCAAGGGTTGGTCAACAGCCTGGATTACCTGAAACAACTGCTTGAAATCGCCCGTAAAGTGTTGCAGGCGGAAAAGGATGTGGACCCGGAAGAAGAACGCCAATCCGCCAAGACCGCATTAACCGAGCTATTCAACGAAACTAAGACAACTCAGACCCCGGTTATTGTTGAACGCATTGTCGCTGATATTGACGAGATCGTGCGAAATGTACGCTTCCCTGGTTGGCAGCAGACTATTGCCGGCGAGCGTGAGGTCAAGCAGGCACTACGCAGGGTGTTGTTGAAATACCAGCTGCACAAAGAGCAGGAGTTGTTCGATAAAGCTTACGGATATATCAAAGAATATTATTGATAGAACAAGAATCATTCGTTTCGTATCTTCCTTTTATTTAACCATTTTCGTTGATAAATTAAGCGAGGGTTTTGATGATCCCGGATTTTCCTCGAGAAAAAGAAAAAAT
>CAZTMX010000216.1:0-5056 GCA_964614855.1 uncultured Anaerolineaceae bacterium
ATAAGTTCCGGCCAATTTGTTTTCACGAAAATTCTCAGCCTGCGAGCCAAGGGCAAGCAAGTTGAACCGGAACCAGACCTGTAGCTCGCGTTCTTTATTGATGGTTACTTTATCGACCACAGACTGAACAAATCTGCGCTTGAGTTCAAATTGTTCGCGCCGCTCCTCATCCGATTGGGGGGCGGCGTTTAAACTTTCCAGTCCGATCCGTAAATCTTCCAGGTGTTCCCTGAATTTCTCTTCCCAATCGGAGATTTCGGATAACTCATTTACATCGCCAATCAATGCCATTTTCCGTCTAATCTCTATTTCGGTTAAATCCAAGGCGGCTAATTGTTTTTCAAGATCACTTTCTTTGATCAACTTCTTTCGGGCCAAGGTAATGATGTACTGGCGCTCTAAATCATTCGCGGCCAGGTCTTTCTGCAGTTTCTCCTGCTCGCGCAGACGGTCCCCATGCATTTCCCTTTTCTCATGGATAAATCGCCTGGCAGCCGAAATCAATACTTCCGGCTCGCTCAAAGTATCATAAATCTTTTTCCACGCCTGCGCGTCTGCCTTTGCAACGCCGATTGTCCGTGGACAGTCTGGGTGGATATTCTCTTTGTGTTCTTGCGGGCAGTAGTAAGCGCCATATAGGGTTTTGCGCGGAATCTTTTCTCCATTGCTCTTCTTGCGGGTGTATGAATTCGTGCGAGCCTGCCACTTCCGGTTGCACCCGCAGTACAGCTTTCCCAGCAGGAGATAATCTCGGTTCATGTGATTCGCCTTGTGTTTCTTATTCGCCTTTCGCACCAGTAGAAACTGGCTGTAGGTATCTTCGCTGATGATCGGTTGGGTTTTGATCTCGAAAGCTTCTCCATCCCGGGTTTGTATTTTTATCCCAGTAGCGTAATCTTTCGCGGCTTTCAGAATGCCTTGAATAGTCGTCCTGGCCCATTGAATAGTACGAGGTTTGGTCGATCCTTTTTGAGGGGCATCATTGGCGATAAGACGGTTTCTGATGTCCATAATCGAAACGCGATTGATATACCACTCAAAGATTTGGCGAACCCATTTCGCTTCCTCTTCGACCACCTCAATGATCTCGCCAACTCGGCAATAACCATATCGATCTTGCCCGGTGTTTGCTTTTCCTGCGCGAAGTCTCGCCTTTACGCCCATGGTCATTCTCTCCTTCATCCCATCCAATTCCAATTGCCCAACCCACGCTTTGACCGGAGCCATCTTCTGATCAAAGTTTTCTCTGGCTAAAAAGACATTGATTCGGCTCTCTTGAATCACTTCCAGAAACAAGATCATGGCTTTCAATCCTCGGTAAAACCGATCTTCGCGCCATGCAATCAGGGTGTCGAATTTACCATCCGTTGCGTCATGCAGCATTTGCAAGAAACCAGGTCGATCAGTCCGTGTCCCGGAAGGCTCGAAAAGTCTTGTACCAACGCGAAACTTTTGCGTGTCCCGATAGACGTTGATAATGGATAAGCCCATTTCTTCAGCCAGTTTTCGGCATTCAATCTCCTGTTCTTCTGGGCTAACTTTCTCAGCCTGGTGTTCAGACGAAACTCGCACATAAATGGCTGCAAGTTGGGGTTGTTTCGATTTATTAATCATCCAAGCACCTCAATTCCATTCTCGCCGCGCTTAATCCGTCCAGTCTTTTCCAGGATGGATAAATACGAATACACCGTTTGGCGGGAGACTTGAATTCTACGCGCCGCCTCAGTAATCTCGACATCTGGCTCTTTACGGAAAACTTCAATCAAGGCGTTCAGCCGAGTATCAAGTTTCGCCATTTTCCCGGCGTGTAGTTTGTCACTCATGCTGTCCATTTGTTGGTTTATTGACGTATTATTTGACGCCGTTACATCAAGATGAGCCTCTGATGTTTGTCGTTTATCGGTGTGTGTTGCTTGACGCTCTGCTTTACGTTCGGCTTTCTCATCCGCGATTGCTTTTTGACGGTTGGATAACATGGTCTGTAAAGCCAGGATGACAGCCCCAGCCAGGCTCAAGCTGGGAAAGATCACCGGGGCGTAAATGGCCAAGTTCGGGATGACCTCAACAATGATTGTCAAACAGGTGGCAATGAAAAGATATGCCAGTACCAGAACGATTGCCAAGAACAATGGCGCTGGAGGATCAACCTTACGGCGTGTCTGGTTGTAAATGTACATATCCAGAGCAGTTGAGGTGGCAGCAAGGCCCAATGCCTCAATGATCACCGCCGCAATGATTCCAATACCTATTGGATATTCGAGATATTGAATAGCGGCCCTGCCTACCAGGAAGGCGGAAGGGATAGGCGCTAGCCAGGGGATCAGCCGGGTTACCAGGCCGACCGCTGTTCGTTCAAACTCATCAATGTGCTTCAAATCCATGTTGACCTCGATAAAACAAAAAACCGCATTGCCGATGGCGCAAGCGGTTACAGTTAATGCTTGTAGCTATCCTACCCCTCTGGTAGAATTGCCACAGCCCTTTCACCGCTTGTTCGGTGCCTGGGTCAGGGCCTCGTCTGTGTTCGTAGCACATTCGCGGCCCGTCTTAAAGCGTATTATGTTGTACGATTACAACTTAATTTTATCACACTTTGTCACTGGAAGGCGTTTTCTTTGGCCCATGCCGTTGATCAGCGGCTCTGGATTCCTGTGCCTCATCCATAAAGCTGCTGAGTTCACCACGATCCAGCCAGAACATGGTTCCCTTACGGACAGCCTTTAGTTTCCCCTGTCGGATGAGCCGGCGCAGGTGTTCTGGATGGTATCCGGTGATTTCAGCTGCTTCGCTGACACTAATCCAATCTGCCATAGGTATCGCCTTGGGACTCATTATACCCTTACCCTATGAACCGTACAGCAATGCTTGCGACTATTGAGTTGTTAAAGTTGTTCTCGAACTTTTTCCTGAATTCGCGGGGTTAGCGGGGTGCGCGGGGTTTCTTTTTGAGCGGTCGAGTAAAAAAACTCTTGTCACAGTACGGTACTCTTTACATCCCGCATACCCCGCTAACCCCGCAATGAAACCGCCAGCGCGCTACTTTCAAATGAGAATCATCTGCGCACTTTTCAATGAACACCTGCGAATCACCAAAGCGCATTCCCTGTCGCTGAGTGAAGGCCTTGCCTAACCGCTTTTTGAAGTTCACGCGCACCCGCCCTGCATCATCAAACAGATCTTCAAAAGAATCGGGGATCAAGTCAATCAGAGATTTCTCCTTCAGTATCGCTTCCATCATGATTGATATGGTTACGATCTCTTTTCCAAAGTATTCATGCAGCCCTAGAAGGAAAGCTTCCCATTGGGGATTTTCATCGTCTGCATTGCGATACATGGTTTCCAGGTTACCGAGAAATCCACTGATCCCTGCGTAGGCTAAAATGCCATTGATCGTTTTAACCCAGCCGTTGAATCCTCCGATTTGCGGGCTGCTGCTTTCTGGACAGCCGGCGGTGAACCAACCTCGCGCAAGGGTCAGCGCCGCGGCAATCAAAGATCCCCGGTTATTCAGTACCCACCCGAGAATATCTTGATGGCGGAACCCAGAGCGCTGCCAGGGTTTGGATTGCTTGGCATCCAGCCGGATCCAGTAACATCGGCGTGGTAAATCTCCACCCAGACGAATGTTATTGCCATTTGCCAGCCAGGTGGCTCGCTGTGGCAGTTCAAGAATCTCATTTTTGCCCAGTGCCCGATCTGCCCAAACTGATGTAGTCAGTACGGATGCTAGCTCGCCGGAGTCGAGTACGCCGGTCAAGTTGTCAATGGCGATAATGCTTGCGCCGCTCATCAGAGCAGAGGTTAACTTTTTGCGCCATTCATCGGCGCTTTTGGGTGCAGTAATGACCGCCGGGTCACGTCCATTGGCCAAAAGACCGAGGATCGATTGGAGAAGCGATTTCCCTGTGCCGGCTTGTGGAGCATCAATGAGCGCAAGCGGGACCTGTCCATTAATGACTGGTCGAACAAGAGGTGTCAACATCATCCCCAGGGCATTCGCCCGGCTGGCATCATCGATGAAAGGGAAATCGGCGAGAGGTTCGGAAAGGGTCTCGACGGCTTTCGATATCTCTTCACGCGTGGGATTTTCGGGAAATGATGGAAAGAAAAAATTTTGAGCCGGGCAATAAAAAAGATGGGTAACCGGGTCATATCCAGGCATCGAGATGATCGTTCCATCTGGACGAAGCGTGGGGCATTCAATGATTCCGGTCAGTGGAGGAAAGTCCCATTTTTCCATAGCCAGAATATCTTTGACCACCTCGATCGGAGGGATATGTGGCTCTTCATATGTTGTTTTCTTGTAGGTGCGCTGAACGACAAAGTTTGCTACTCGATCCAGCCGGCCCCGTAGGGCAATATCGGTAATAGGCTCGATCTTTGGGTGATGTTGTTCATCCCGCTTCACGCGGACCAGCTCGCCAGAACGAACAAAGAAACTCGGTGGTTGGTTCGCTTGACAAAGTGCAGCCATCGCATCAGCCGTGACCTGGCGTAAATACCGGCTGTTCGTTTGAATAATGGGCAGACCGTCTTTGTTATGATCCGCTTCTTCTTCCCTCATCTGATAAGCGATGCCTAATTGCTGGGCGGCAGCTTTCACGGCTTGCTTTACATTCCCATCCTGTTCCAGAACGCAAAAAGCGTCAAACGCGGAGCGCCAGTGTTCATTACTGAGAGGATCATTTGAGTTGAAGTGGAAGCTTCGATTCTCACGGATGGTGATTGAGAAATGCTCGCCGCCAGGCCGGATCGCCTTATCTTGCTGGATCATGTATCCGTTTCGTGACAGAATGTCTTCGATCTTTGAGTTTGCATTGAACGCTTCAATGACATTTGCGTTGACCTTGCCGCTGACGTTTGGTTGACGTACCATTGACGTTGCCGCAGACGTTGTGGCGGGGGAGTGATCGAGCAAATGAGCCGCGCGAAGCAGATACTCCGCTTGCTGCTGCTCGATCATAGGAATTTTCGTTAAGTCTCCCTGGATTACCTCATATGGTTTCCCGCTAGAGTGAATGCTGGGTTCGACCAGAATGTAACCTCCCTCAGCCCG
>CAZTMX010000217.1:0-5049 GCA_964614855.1 uncultured Anaerolineaceae bacterium
ACAAGCTCGAACCTGAACAGCTGGCGCTTTACAGCCTGGCGGCGCTGGCGGGGATCATCATCGCCCCGCTGCTTTTCACCCCGCTGCTGGAGCGATTGCCAAAGGCAGCCCGCCTGCTGCGCACCCTGGCGGAGCGCATGACGGTGTTTGCAACCCTGTACACCCCACTTGGGCTGGTTTCGCTGCTGGTTGCCCTGCTGCGGAATTTATTTTAAGAGCGAAAACAGATGAAAAGGAAACCAGGCAAGCTCACCCGACGCGATTTTCTCAAGCTGGCTGGCGCACTTCCCGCAGCCGGGTTGGCTGCAGGTCTGCCGTTGGAAGCGCAGGATATCCGGGGAGAACACATAAGCCTGTTGAACGGGCAGCACAACTTTAATTATCTACACGCAAACCTTGCGCAAACCGGCACACCCAATATCATCGTGCTGATCTATGACGCCTTTTCAGCGCAGCACCTTTCGCTCGGCGGCTACCCGCGCAGCACCACACCCAATATCGACCGCTTTGCCAGGCGCGCCACGGTGTATCACAACCACCACTCGGCGGGCAATTTCACCACCCCCAGTACGGCGTCGCTGTTCACTGGCGTGTATCCCTGGAAGCACCGTGCCTTCAGCCTGGGCGGGTTGATCCAGCCGCAGATTGTGGGTAACAACCTGTTTAAAGAACTGGGCAACGCCTATCACCGGCTGGCATTTACCCAGAATATTTACGTGGACCAGCTGCTTTACCAGCTTGAAGCGGAGATCGACCAGCACCCGCGCCTGGACAGCTTCAGCGCAGCCGGACATACCTTCTATAACCGCCTATTCAAAAAGGACGCCATCCTGGGGCTGAAAAGCTACGACGAATTCCTGTTTATCCGCGAGCAAGCGCACGGCTCGCTGTTTCTCTCGCTGCTGAATGACCTGCAGAGCCTGCTGGGCGCCGGTCTGGCGCGCCGCCAGCTCAAGGCCATGTACCCCGAGCAGCTGCCGCGCCTGGCAAACACGGATGTGTACTACCGCATCGACCAGACCACGGATGGGGTGATGCAGCTGATCCAGCAAGCCTGGCAGGCGAGTTCAGGAGGCTTACCAACCCAGACGCAGCCGAGCGCTCAGCCACCCACCCAGCCTGGACAGCCCTTTTTCGCCTACCTGCACCTGATGCCGCCGCACGCCCCATACCTGCCCTCCAGCAAGTTCAGCGGGATGTTTGGCGACGGCTGGGCGCCCTTACCGCAGAAACAGCACCGGCTGGGCGCAGATATCCCGCAGGAACGGCTGAACGAGCAGCGCCAGGCATACGATGAGTTCATCGCCGATTTAGATGAAGGCTTTGGCAGGCTGCTGGATGACTGGGAGGAGCGCGGCATCCTGGATAACAGCTATGTCATCCTGACCTCCGATCACGGCGAGATGTTTGCCAAAGGCGTTAGCGGTCACTCCACCCCACTGGTATTCGAACCGGGCATTCGCGTACCGTTGATCATCTCCGCGCCGGGGCAGCGTGAGCGCAAAGATGTGTATGCGCTGACCAGCACCGTGGATCTGCTGCCCAGCATCTTGAAAATCGCAGAAAAGCCAGCGCCGGGTTGGTGCGAAGGGCAGCTGCTGCCTTCCCTGGGCGGGAAAGAAGACCCGCAGCGCAGCATCTTTGTGGTGGAAGCCAAGAAGAACCCGGCTTACCAACCGCTGGCAAAGGCAACCGCGGCGGTGCTCAGGTGGCCGTACAAGCTGGTGCTGTACCGCGGTTATAAGAATTTTGACGGGAAGTACGAGCTGTACCACCTGGAAAACGACCCGCATGAGAATGTGAATGTGTACAAGGATGATCCGGCAGGCAGGGAGCTGCAGCAGGAGTTGGATGCGCGCCTGGCGGAGGCTGACAGCTTGTTTAGGTAAGGGAAGACGAAAAGCGCAAACAAGCCAGCGGTGAGACGTGGATGCGCACTGGCGTAAAATCACGGAAAATCAACTCACAGTTTAGGAAGACAATTGGAAAATGGGCAGCAAAGTTGAGAATATGACATGCTGATCAAAGCACTACGAGGGCTATTTGGCGGCGCAAAAGGGAATGCGCCCATCGTGATCGTTTCCGGGCTGCCGCGCTCGGGCACGTCCCTGATGATGCAGATGCTGGCTGCCGGAGGGCTGTCACCGCTGACGGACAATGAACGCAGTGCGGATGACGATAATCCCAAGGGCTATCTGGAGTTTGAGCGGGTCAAACAACTGAAGGAAGGCGACACCAACTGGGTGGATCACGCGCAAGGGAAAGCGGTCAAGGTGATCTCGGCGCTGCTGGAGCATCTACCGCGCAACCAGCGCTACAAAGTGATCTTTATGCGCCGAGAGCTGGAAGAGGTGCTGGCATCACAGAAACAGATGCTGCTGCACCGCAACGAGATGCCCGGTGCAGTGAATGACGAAGCGATGGCGCAAACGTACAAGCGCCACCTGGCCCAGGTGGAAGCCTGGCTGGCGGCGCAGGATCACATTGAAACCTTGTTTGTCAGGTACGACCGCTTGTTGGCAGATCCTATTAGTGAAACGGCGCGCATCGTCGCTTTCTTAGAACTGCCTCTGGACGCAAATGCGATGCAGGCTGTGCCGGATCAATGCCTCTACCGGCAGCGAAAATCGAAAACCTAATCGCTGGCCAGGGTGACCTGGACCTGCAGTTCCACCCCATCTCGATTGGCAACCAACTCGACTTCATCTCCCGGCTGGTACTGGTACAGCAGGTTGATGTAGGAATGCGTCTCGTCCAGGGCAGAGCCGCCGATCTGCGTGATAATATCGCCCACCTGCAAACCCGCCTGTGCTGCCGGGCCATTCGGGTCGATATCGGTGATGAACACGCCGTACTCCGCCGGCAGCCGGTACATGCGTGCGATGCGCGGGGTGATCACCTGCCACTGGATGCCCAGGTACGGCCGTGAAAATCGCCCGGTCTGGATGATCTGCCCGGCGACCGCCTGCACGGTATTCGCCGGGATGGCAAACCCCAAGCCTTCTGCCAGCGCGCCGCTCTGGCTGCTGCGCACCACCAGCGTGTTGATGCCCACCACTTCACCTGCCAGGTTGACCAGCGGTCCGCCCGAGTTGCCCTGGTTGATGGCGGCATCCGTCTGGATCAGGTCCTGGATCAAATACCCTTCGCCAGTGTCGATCGAGCGCCCGGTGGCGCTGATCACCCCCAAGGTGACTGAGTTCATAAATTCGCCCAAGGGCGAGCCGATAGCGATCACTGTCTCTCCCGGATCCAATGTGTCAGAATTTCCCAGGGCTGCAGTCGCAGGCACCTCGCCATCTGTCTTGAGCACCGCCAGGTCGGAGTAGATATCCGCGCCGACCAATAGCACGTCCTGGCGCGAGCCGTCGGAGAGGATGATCCACAGCTCGCTGGTGTCTTCGACCACGTGGTTATTGGTCAGGATGTAACCATCTTGCGTAATAAAGACACCGCTGCCGCTGACCTCACTGCTGGCGGTGTGTCCAAACGGCGTGACCTGCACCAGCACCGTGCCGACCACAGTGACCACCGCTGGGCCAACTTGCTGCACCACCTGGGTAACGGCGGTCTCGACATCGCTGGTTTGCACCTGGATGCTAGCAGAGCCGCTTGCGAGGGCGTTTGAGGGGATGGCGGCGATTTTCTCATCAATTTCTTGCTGCCAGGCTTGCAGGTTTTGGTGTTCCAGGCGGTAGACGAGCAAAGCCCCGCCGGCAGCTCCGGCAACCGCCGAAGCTGCCATGAGGAAGATGATCAGGATAATGGTCAGGATTTGTTTAGTGGTCATGGAATCCTCCGTACACGCCTAATGATAATACGGATTTCTAAAGAAATTCTGAAGATTTGTTTGGGAGTTGATTAAGGGGAAAAAAAACTGCCCGGTTCGCACCGGGCAGTGCTGAAGTGTATAGATTTACACAGCCGCTTTCAATTTACCAGCCCAAATACCAGGGCTCCAGGTAATACACCTGGTTGCCGCTCTCGGCCATGAAGCCTGTAATCGTCTGACCCAGCGGGCCAAAGGCGCGCACGGCGACTGGGTAGAAGATGGCTTTGTCCAGGCAGATCGGGTCACCGGTGATGGTGATCTCCGCTGCGCCGTTTTGCGTATAAAGTTTTACTTCAGTTTCTTCAGCGACTTTTGCTTCGGATCGCAGCCAGAGGAAGGGTGTGACCATCAATGCCCGGTCGCCTTTTTGTAAGCGCGGTGGTAAGGCGCCGTCGCAAACAAAGCCTTCCGGCGTGGGCAGCTGCGTGGGGGTGGCGATGGCTGTGGCTGCCGGAGCGCCGCTCAATTCCTGCACGCTAAACAGGTTTGCCAACAGCGCTTCCTGCGCAGCCAGGCAGTCGGCGTTTTCGTTATATAACAACTGAACGGTCAGGTCCTGGTGGGTGTAGAAAGTGTTATCGGCATCCTGGCGCACAAGCCAGCCGCGCCGCCCAACCGCCCTGGGGTAATAGGTGAGCAGGTTCTCTTCCGCGGGTGCAGCACCGATATTAATCTTGCACTGCGCAGCCAGCCGGTTGAGCAAGAAATCCTTGGTTGGGTCCACCGCATCCCCCACGCGCCACAAGTTCGGATCATAGGCGAAAGTGTAACCCGGCGCAGAGGCGTGGCTGACCGTCTCCAGCCCTTCAGGCACGGTGATTGTAGGACCCGGGGTCGGCTGGATGGTGGGTGTGGGGGTATCCTGCGGCGGTGGGGCTTCAGTAGCTTGCGGCGGTTGAGCTGCCTCTTGGGCAAGCTGCGTCAATTGCGCGACCAGCATTGCATTTTCTGCCTGCAGTGCAGCCACGGTTGCCAGGGCTGGATGTTCCGTCGGGGGAGCGGCTGGAGCTGTCTCTGTCGCCTGGCCGCAAGCTGACAGCAGGGGCATTAGCAGAAGCGATAGGATTGCGATGGTACTGGCAATCCGTTGGTAGTGCGTCTTCATCATATTCTCCTTTTGAGGTAGGCGGAACTCAGCGCCAACCCCGTTGAGGGGCGTAAGATTTAACGTGCTAAGAATAGTATAAACCCAATTTTTTGGAATGACAATATGGGCT
>CAZTMX010000218.1:0-1801 GCA_964614855.1 uncultured Anaerolineaceae bacterium
CAACCAGCTCCCGAATGAGGACAGCGACGTAACCCCTGACAGCGACCTCTAAAGCACCTACTCCTCAAACAGGGAACGCTCGTGAAGGCGAGCGTTCCCATGTCTTGTTTATTGGATTAACCATTTACCTTACAAGGATACACCTATGAGAAAACACATCACCCTACTGATAACCATGAGCCTGCTGGCGGGCATGCTTTCTGCCTGCAGCGCCATCCCCACAACGATTGATATGCTCAGCAATGCCGTCCAGGACCAGGTCGCGGTTTTGCAAAATGAGAACCCAACAACTGCCGCCGAAGCCACAGCCCCACAGCTGCCTGTTTCAAACCCCGCAGCTGCAAATTCTGCGGCGGAGAATACCGCCGCGGCAGATAATACTGCCGCGGCAGATAATACCGCGGCACCCGCCAACGCCGCACAAACCCTGGTGACCACCGATCTGGAAACCGCCCTCACCAGCCTGTACCAGCATGCCAACCCGGCGGTGGTATACATTCTGACCGGCTCCGGCAGCGGCAGTGGCTTTGTCTATGATGAGGATGAACACATCGTCACCAATAACCATGTCGTCAGCGGCAGCCAGCAGGTGGAAGTGGTTTTTGCAAGCGGCGAACGCAGCATTGCTGAAGTGATTGGCACGGATGCAGATAGCGACCTGGCAGTGCTCAAAGTAGAAGACATGCCGCAAGACATCGATCCACTGCCTTTGGGCGATCTGGACAAAGTGCAGGTGGGACAGATCGTGATTGCCATCGGCAACCCCTACGGCGAGCAGGGCTCGATGTCCATGGGCATCGTCAGTGGCAAAGGCCGCAGTCTGACCACCACACGCGACCAGGACCAATTTGGCGGCGGTCAGCAAGACCCCTTTGGTCAGGTCCCCGGCGGGCAGAGCCCCAGGTCGATGTCATCCGGTTATTCGCTGCCCGAAGTCATCCAGACCGATGTGGCGCTCAACCCCGGCAACTCCGGCGGGCCGCTGCTCAACCTTTCAGGTGAAGTCGTCGGTGTCAATAGCGCAATCGCCACCACCAGCGGCTCCAACAGCGGCGTGGGTTTTTCCATCCCGGTAAATGCCGTCAAGCGCATCATCCCCGAGCTGATCGCCAAGGGCAATTACACCTATTCTTACGTGGGTGCGGCTTTTGACAGCGAGGTCTCGCTGGATGAAAAGGAGACTTATGACCTGTCGCAGACCCAGGGAGCGTATATCATCCAGGTGGTCAGCGGTGGGCCGGCCGACCAGGCAGGCTTGCAGGCAGCGGACCCACAGACCGGGCGCGGCGGTGACCTAATCATCGCCATCGACGGGGTGCAGATCACGGATTTCGGCGACCTGAACAGCTACCTGGTATTCAACACCAGCCCCGGCCAAACCATCCAACTTACCATCCTGCGCGACGGCAAACAGATTGAGGTGCCGTTCACTTTGGGCGCGCGGCCACAATGAGCTAGCGAGAAGTACGGAGAGAAGTACGGAGAGAAGTACGGAGAGAAGTAAAAAGAAAGATTAACCACGGAGACACGGAGAACACGGAGTTTAATTAATACTTAAGAAACTCCGTGCCTCCCTGGTGATGAGTACTTCTCAGTGCACTCCGTGCCTCCGTGGTGATAAGTACTTCTCAGTGAACTCCGTGTCTCCGTGGTGATGTTCTTTAATTTCTTCTCATAGGAAAAAAAAGCTCTCTTTGTTCTTCTCAGTGTTCTCCGTGTCTCCGTGATGATATGTTCTTCTCAGTGTTCTCCGTGTCTCCGTGGTGAAAAGCACTTCTCTTTCTTCTCCGTGTCTCCGTGG
>CAZTMX010000218.1:1901-5039 GCA_964614855.1 uncultured Anaerolineaceae bacterium
CCGTGTCTCCGTGGTGAAAAGCACTTCTCTTTCTTCTCCGTGTCTCCGTGGTGAATAAATCCGGGTATACTAAACCTACACTCTCAATTTCGAAGGCATTTCATTAGTGACCAAGACCATCCTCGTCGTCGATGACAAACCTGAGCTGCGCAAGCTGCTCAAATCCTACCTGACCCAGGAGGGCTTCCGGGTTCTCGAAGCCGCCAACGGGCAGGAGGCGCTGTACGTTGCCCGGCGCGAGAAGCCAGACCTGGTATTGCTGGATTTGATGATGCCGGAGATGGGCGGGTATGAATTTATGCAGATTTATTCACGCGAGTCGGATACGCCTGTGATCATGCTCACTGCCAAGCTGGAGGAGAGCGACAAGGTGCTGGGGCTGGAGCTGGGCGCCGATGATTACATCACAAAGCCATTCAGCATGCGCGAGCTCACCGCCCGTGTGCGTGCGGTGCTGCGCCGCATGGGAAAAGCGTCCTTGGAAAGCGATATCCTGCGTGCCGCAGACCTGACACTGGACCGCGCCGGGCGCAGCCTGGCGCGCGGCGAACAAACCATCGACCTGACACCCTCCGAGTTCGATATCCTGGCGGCGCTGATGGCAGCTCCCGGGCGCGCTTTTTCGCGCGCCGAGCTGCTCAGCCGCATCCAGGAAGGCTTGGTGTACGACGGCTACGAGCGCACCATCGATGTACACATCCGCAATTTGCGCACCAAGATTGAGCCGGACGATGCCCACCCGGTGTACATCGAAACGGTCTACGGCACTGGCTACCGCTTTGCAGCGCAGCGTTCATGAGGGGTTATGTTTCGATCTATACGCATTAAATTGATCCTGGCTTTTGTCTTTGTCAGCCTGGTTGGCGCCGGGCTCTCGGCGTTTTTCATCCAGCGCCGCACCCAGCTCGAATTTGACCGCTTTCTCAATGACCAGGGGCGCAGCGAACTGATCGACACGCTCAGCCGCTATTACGCCTGGCAAGGCAGCTGGCAGGATGTCGAGTCGTATGTCTTTTTCGTGCGTTCCGAAGATGAGCTCAGCGTGCTGGAGCCGGAGAAAGGCGCCCTACCGGATGATCGTACCCACCCTGGCATCCGCCGTTTGCCATACATGCTGGCGGATCTGGACGGCAGGGTACTGTTGGGCAACCCGGAGCTTGCTGGAAAAAGTGTAAACCTGGCGAAGGAGACGAAATTTGCTATCCAGGTGAACAGGCGAACGGTCGGCTGGCTGGTGGCGATCCAATCAGAGGCTCGCCTGTCCACCGGCACCCCGGCGAGCGATTTTCTACAGGGCATCAATCGGGTGATCCTGCTGGCGGCGCTGATCGCCATCGGTATCGCTTTGATCTTGGGCGGGGTGCTATCCGGCGCGCTGACAAACTCGCTAAGCCAGCTCACCCAAGCTGCTGGCGAGCTGGCACAAGGCCGGCTGGGTTACCAGGTGCAGATCGACAGCCAGGATGAAGTCGGCGAGCTGGCTGGCGCATTCAATAAAATGAGCTCGGACCTGGCTACCGCCAGCCGTTCCCGCCAGCAGATGACCGCCGATATCGCCCACGACCTGCGCACACCGCTCAGCGTGCTGCTGGGTTACAGCGAAGCCCTGGCGGACGGCAAACTGGAAGGCACGCCCGAAGTGTATGCTGTGCTGCACCAGGAGACGCGCCACCTGAAGCTGCTGATCGACGACCTGCGCACGCTCTCCCTGGCAGACGCCGGTGAGCTGCCGCTCAACCGCGAAGAAATAGCCCCGCTGGCGATGCTGCAGCGCACTGCCGCAGCCCTACGCCCGTTGGCGGAGTGCCAGCAGGTCGCAATTGAAGTGGATGCTACGGATGACTTGCCGCTGGTATCCGTCGATCCCGAGCGTATGGCACAGGTGCTGGGCAACCTGGTGAGCAACGCCCTGCGCTACACGCAGGAAGGCGGCACGGTGGCGCTTTCCGCGCGGCACGAGGCTGGCCGCACGGTTATCCAGGTGCGCGACACGGGCAGCGGCATCTCCCCCGAAGACCTGCCCTACATTTTCAACCGTTTCTACCGCGGCAACAAGAGCCGCGAAGCTAACGGCGAAGCCGGGCTGGGGCTGGCAATCGCCAAATCACTGGTGCAGGCCCACGGGGGCAGCATCATTGTGGAAAGCCAGGCCGGCAATGGCACGACCTTTACGATTAGCCTGTAACACAGCCCAGTTTCACTTCATAATGAGCGGCAAGTAGCTGTACTTATAAGCCATACGAAGATCTGCCTCGTTCGCACCGTGGTAAGGCATGGAGAACCAGTGCGTGGCAGGCAGGTAGGGTTGGCTGCCAGACATAAGATGATGAAGATACTCAGGTTTTGGAAAAGTGAATGACCCGTTCGCATCGCGCCCACCTTCTATGTGAAACAAGGAGGCCCAATGATGGAATTAAGCTTCAATGAACCAGGCCCTACCCCAACAGGTCTATCCATGATTGTAGCAAATTAAAGTGGCTGATTCAACCCCCAATCGCAAGAATTATTGTCTTGAATGTAGTTGACCCCTTAGGACAAAGTGCCCTTAATAGAAGATCAAGTAATTTAGCGCAGCCATTGTTCAATTGAAACCCACAGCTCTGGTTGATCCAGCGCTACCGCAAATTGCTCAACCCAATATTGGATACGTTCTATATCCAGGTCTGGAGTATTTTCCGCCACAGCCTGGATATCAGCCATATCCTTTGGACGGTGAGCGACGGCCTTCATTATGATTAGATCCTCAGGAGAGGGCAAACGTAACTTGATGACCCCAGTTTCGAAAATATTACTTCGTTGTACCATTTCCGCTTCAAAAGGCAACATCCCCATGATTAGATCTATATCCACACCACTGGCTGTATGTCTCATGAGAAGTACACGACTTTTTCTTGCGAATATTTCCGCATCTGAAATCCTGGGCTCTATTCCAAATCGTGAGGCCAATTTCATCAATTCTGGGATTTCTTCATTTTCGAGCAAAAAGACGGCATCCAAGTCAGCAGTGAAACGAGGCGCGCCGAGCAAACTTGCAGCGATTCCCCCTACAATTACACCCTGGTTATGAAAACTTTCAAGCAAATTTTGTAGAGCTTGAAGTGGAGCAAGGTATACTGTTAGATCTTCTTTGGCTGGTTC
>CAZTMX010000219.1:0-5022 GCA_964614855.1 uncultured Anaerolineaceae bacterium
AGGCGGGCATACAAACGCGTCTCCAATATGAAATAGACGAACTGGTTCAGGGATAAGTTCCCGCGAAAAAGAATAGACGGATGACGGGGCGATTTCTTGCGATTTGGCAAAATAAAATCGCCCCGGCTGGATGTGTCGATTTGTTGCTTTACGGCGCAGTGGCAGTCCAGGCGACCGGGCCGATTACACAGGCCTTGTTATCTTTTTTGATTTTAAGGGTGATGCTACCGCTGGCGCGTTTTGAGGTGTTGAATTGGCCCGTCCAGTAGACCTGGTCACCGCCAGCGGTGATGGTGAACTTGCCGTTGAGCAACCAGAATGTGGGCGGCGGCTCGAAGCTGATGGTATCTGAGATCGTACCGCCCCCTTTGCACTGGGCTTTCTTAAGCGTAACCAGCTTAGGGATGATGACGTTTGGATTGGTGCCGATACGGAAGCTCAACCTGCCGCCTTCAAAGGTGCCTTCAAAGAGATCGCGCGGGATGGGCAAGATGGGCGCCAACGTGGGCGCTTTGGTGGGGATCGCTGTAGGTACCAGGAAAGAGGTCGCAGTAATAGCCGGCGTCGGCGGCGGCAGGGTGGCCGTTTCGGTGGGTGGGGGCAGCGTAGCTGTTTCGGTAGGCGGTACGGGTGTGTTGGTCGGGATTTCGGTTGCCGTCGGCAGCGGGGTTGGTGTGGGTTCCGGGGCCAGGAAGGGCAGGTTACAGCCTGTGAGCACCAGGACCAGCAGCAGAGAAAACAGGGTATGGAAGCGTTTGTTTTTGTTCATATTGTCTCCTCAGTGACATTATATCAGAGCAGTTGGAGGGATTTCCGTTAAGAAAATGCGTAACTGTGGTTATGTGATTTCGAGATCAGTCCAGACGATATTGCGTGTAAAATAGGATTAACCAATCGAAACTATGGCAGTGAATTCAGAGACAAAAATGGCAGCAAAAACGATTTATCACCGCATGAAAGCCTTGAATGCCCGCATGGCAGCGAATTACAGGCGCGGTTTTGGCCCCAGGAGCGTCGTGCTGCTGCTGACAACTACCGGGCGCAAGTCAGGCTTGCCCCGCCTTACACCACTGCAGTTTGAGCAGGTTGGCGGAGCGTACTATGTCGCCTCTGCCCGCGGCCAGGCAGCAGATTGGTTCAAGAATATTCTGGTCGATCCGCATGTTCATGTTCAAATTGGTGAGCGCGAATTTGCTGCCCTGGCTGAACCCATCACCGACCCGGAACGCATCGCCGATTTCCTTGAATTGCGCTTGCGCCGCCATCCATTCATGGTTCGCATGATTATGCACCTGATGGATGGTTTGCCTCTGCGCTTCAACCGTGGTCACCTGGTGAATATGGCGAAGAACAAGGCGCTTGTTGTACTGCATGCTCCAGGATGGGCTTGAAGGATAATCGAAACGCAAAATAAAACCCCCAGCCGCGTTAAACAGGGTTGGGGGTTGAGAGGGGTGAGATCTCAACTTCTCGATTTAGGGCCAGGACCAGCCCTGTGGATAATGAACTTGGGTCTGAGTCGCAGGGCCTTTTGCGTTGCCACCTCGAACTTTGCCACCGCCGGCAAACACGATGAATGTGGACATGACGAGTAGGGTGATGAGGATGATCACGACGGCGAATTTCTTGTTCATTGATACTCCTTTTGGTTAGAAAACCGATTGATTTTTTCTCAATCTCTGCAATATATTTATCATCTACAACCAGTTCAGTCAAGAGTACTTTTGGGCCATATTTACGCCTGCCTAGTGTAAAAGTATTGCAAAATCTAGTGAAACATTCACTGGAACCTTTGCGCTTTAGTTAATAGGAAAAAGAATACCCCCAACCACTTGTTACTGGGTTGGGGGTTTCAGGGAAAGGGATCTCAACTTCTCGATTTAGGGCCAGGACCAACCTTGTGGCTCTTCTTCCTGAACCTGGTTGGCAGAACCAGCAGCATCATCGCCTCTAACATTGCCGCCTTCGGCAAATACAGTGAACGTAGACATGACAAACAGAGTGATCAGGAGGATCACGACGGCCAATTTCCTATTCATTCGTACTCCTTTTTTCTATGGCAACGCGATTGAAATTTATTCAGTGGATGCAATAAAAATATCATTTCAGCGCCGTAGGGTCAAGGGTACTTTCGGGCTAAATCTAAGCGCAGCGGATCAGCGCATCGATTTCGGATTGGCCTTCCAATACAGAAGCAATCTTCCCGTCTTCGATCTGGATGATCTTATCCACGTATTTGCACATGCGCAGGTCGTGGGTGACCATGATGCCGGCTTTATTATTCTCATGGATCAGGTCGGCATACAGGCTGGTGACCTGGTAGGCGCGCTCGGTATCCAGGCTGGCGGTGGGCTCATCGGCGAGCACAACGCTGGGTTCGTGGATCAGCGAGCGGGCAATGGCCACGCGCTGGCGCTGCCCGCCGGAAAGCTGGCTGGGGAGGTTCTTCAGCCGGTCGCTCATACCCAGTCTTTCCAGCAATTCCAGGGTGCGCTGGCGTTCGACTTTGTTCAAGCGGTTGTTCAGACGAAGCATCATCTCCACGTTTTCTTGCACGGTCAGGTACGGTACCAGGTTGTTGGATTGGAAGGTAAACCCAATTCGCTCGCGGCGAAATTTGACCCGATCGCTTTCGCTCATTTTGCCCAGGTCTTTGCCGTCGATCAAGACTTCACCTTCGCTGGGACGCAAGAGCGCTGCCAGCATAGCCAGCATGGTGGTTTTCCCTGAGCCGCTGGGGCCAACCAGGGCGACAAATTCGCCGGGATAAATGCTGATATTTGCGCCGTCCACCGCACGTACTTCACCGATAGCGGAAGGATATACCTTGCTGACCTGGCGGGTTTCGATCACCGGTGTGGAGGTTGGCTTTGCGCCATTCGGAGTGGAAAGTTTGAGTTCAGGTATCATGTTGGTCATGGCGTCCTCCTTATGAGCTCAGCCCAAGGGCGATCAGGGGTTCGACGGAAATTGCTAAGCGTACTGAGACCAAACCGCCAACAGGTCCGATCAAGAGCAGCAGGATAACTGCCAGGAGCACATTGCCCCCTGCAAATACGATGGGCACGCTGGCAGGGATAAAGGCAGCGAGCAGCAAAGTCACTGCACCTCCAAGCAGCACACCAAAGGTCGAGACCAGCACAATTTGCATCACCACCGCCGCAGCGACAGTTGAGTTGGAGGTGCCGATGGCTTTTAGCACACCGATCTGGGGGACTTTCTGCAGCAATTGGATCTGGAAGAAGCCACCGATCACCAGGATGCCGATCAGCAAGGTGAAGCCGCTCTGGGTGTTGAGCGTGGTTTGCTGCACAGAATAGCCAGGGATGGCTTCGTACGCGGTCTTGGTGTCCGCCACTTCAATGTTTGCCACTTGCGAGAGCAAGGAAGCCTTACCGGCTTCTTCGGTCACACCGGGTTCGAATTTCACCACGATGACATTGGCAATGGTTTGCATTAAACCGCCGGGCATTTGGGAATTTATCTGTTCCCAGGTACGGTAGGGGATAAATATTGAAGGTGCATAAAGATACTGCTGCCCCTCGGTGATACCGATCACATTGAGTTGAAAGAACTCCTCTTCGCTGCCCTTGATGGTCTTGATGGTAATGGTATCTCCAACGCTGACGTTTTGGCGGCTGGCGATATTGCCGTCGATGACCACATCATTACCGCGATCAGAGGTCAGAGTCTGGCCGCCTGTGACGGGCGGTAAGCCGGGTTTGCCGGCTTCCACACCGATCAGCGAGACATCTTCATTTTCTCTGCCGTCGGTGAAAACCAGCGTGCCGTTTCCAAAACCCAAAGGTCCAGCGTTGGCGACCACATCCAGGCGTTGGATGTCATTCAGCAGGCTGCGGTCAAGCCGGCTGGCATTGGCCGAAAGCTCGACATTCTTTTGAAAAACGAGCAAATCTGCATCCAGCTTGGACAGGTACTCTTTGTTTGCCAGCGCCAGGCCTTCGGAAAGGGCGGCGATAAAGAGCACCAGCAAGGTGATCAAAGCGATGACCAGGGAAAAGAGCGTAAAACGTCCCCGGTTGCGCCAAACTTCTTTGAAAGATAGAAAAAAAGCCATACGGTCTCCTGTTAATTCGTCGATGTGTGTGTGAAAGCGATTATGCCGGAATTCAATGGTTTTGTTTAGGATGTATTTTTATCACGAAATATAGAATATGTCAAGGAAATGTATAGATAACGTATAAGAATAATTGATGATTTAGGCGTCTTTTGTTCCCGGTTGGCGCGCTTGCCATGCAGCGTATAATCGTTTATGATGGGTATTTGCTGTAAGGAGCGGCTTTATGCAGAGATCAAAACAGGCTTCAGGTTTACGAGTGTTTCATCAGGTGCTGGCTGTGATATTGCTGCTGGCGGCAGGTTGTACTGCGCTGCCAACGGGGGAGCCCACACCGTCCCTTGCACCAACAGAGACACTGCCGCCGCCGCAAGTTCAGACCACCAGCGTGCCCCCGGTAAAGGATGCAGTAAGCCGGTATCTCAATATGTGGCAGGTTGGGGATTACGAGGGGATGTACGCCAGTTTATCCGGCCCCAGCCGCGCTGGTATCAGCTTGGAAGATTTCAGCAAACGCCATCAGGAGGCGCTGGAGCAGACCGCATCCAGCGAAGTGCGCGCCTCGCTGCTTTCTGTGGTTGGCGATGCAGTCACAGCCGTTGCGAATTACAACGTGACCCTGCCGTCCATAGTGTTTGGCGACCTGGTACGAGAAACGCAGATGAACCTTGCCCTGGAGGATGGCGAGTGGCGAGTGATCTGGGATGCCACGGCTATCCTGCCGGAGCTGGCAAACGGCAACACGCTGAAGATGGACCGCGAGCTGCAGCCGCGCGGTGCAATTTTCGACCGCAATGGAGCACCTATCGCAGCACAGGTTAAGGCGGCCTCGATCGGTTTGTTAACCGATTATGTGGACCTGGGGGATACGCGCGGTTTGCTTACCCTATTGGCCAGCCTGACGCAATACCGCTCCGATACCATCCGCACCATGATCGAACAAT
>CAZTMX010000220.1:0-5018 GCA_964614855.1 uncultured Anaerolineaceae bacterium
ATGGGCGGATACACACCATCCTGGAACTGGAAAAGTATGCTTCTAGAGCACATAGCGACTTGACACACGGGCATGAGATCCTACGCTTAGTCTACGAACCAAGCTTTGATCCCTTGCCCCAGCCAAAAGCCCAATTTCAACTGCCGATGGATGCGCCAATTGACCGCAGTGGTTTATCGCAAGACAGGATCCGTCAGGGCTATATGGAGCGGCTGCTACAGGTGCGAAATGAAGACACGCTGCGGGGCGTAACGACCGTCGGGCCACATCGTGATGAGGTGAGGTTCTTGGGAAACGGGGTCGACCTGGGGATTTACGGTTCACGCGGTCAGGCGCGCACTGCAGTCCTGTCGTTAAAATTGGCAGAAGTATCCTGGATGCATGATCGTACCGGAGAATGGCCTGTGTTATTACTGGATGAGGTTCTGGCTGAGCTTGATCCAGAACGCCGTAACGATTTGCTGTACCGCCTTTCAAAAAGCGAACAGTCTTTGCTGACTACCACCGATCTGGATCTGTTTAGCCAGGATTTTATCCGCCAGGCAAAAACCTGGCAAATTCTAGATGGTCGTGTACAGAGCTAATTTTTTGTAATTCCCCAGGATTCCCCCGGGTTTTGTAAGGGGTGTTTGGAAGGAACGCCAACCCGGCGTGGATACATGTCAGGTGTGGCAGCGATTTTGTCAACGACCACCAAATGGCGTTCTTCGACAACACCGGGTAAAGCGATGGGGATAATCTTCCGCAAGTGGCCGCCTAGAATTTGAATTGCATAATCTGCCGAGTGGGCCTCTACATGGGCGCTTTCACCTTTCATCGCCAGCATAGAGCCGCCCACACGTACCAGGGGCAGCAGGTATTCGCTCAACACCGGCATCACCGCCACCGCTCTTGCCACAGCCCAGTCAAATTTCTGCCGGTGAGATGTCATTTGTCCAAGAATCTCAGCCCTTTCTTGAAGGACCGCAACCCCATCCAACCCCAATTTTTGCACTATGTGGCGGCAGAAATCCGCTTTTTTGCCTACCGATTCCACCAGTGTCAATTGCATAGCTGGGTATATGATCTTTAGCGGCAAACCAGGAAAACCTGCACCTGTTCCAATATCGATAACCTTCCCCACCGGTTCGTGGACTACGAGCAGGCAGGTGAGCGAGTCCAAAAAATGTTTGATGCGAATCTGTTCCGGCTCGCGGATAGCTGTGAGGTTATGCCGTTGATTCCAATCAATTAATTCGTGCTCATAACGATTTAAGGCACTAATCTGTGCATTGGATAGCTGCACATCCAACAAATTTCGAGCCTGTTGGGCGAATTCCTTCATAGGCAAAATTATAGCAGACGGAAGCAAGCTGTGGAGGCAGAAAAACAGGTTGTCCCATTACAGAAGACAACCTGTTTTTGCGCATCGCTAGTTCGTGCGGCGTTTACTCCGGCTGTTGAGGCGGCTCAAGATTCTTCTTGCGCTTGAAGCTGAAGGTTGGCTTACGGAGTTTTCGCCATAAAAACCTGATTGGCAGGAAGAATACGACATACAGCACTACCATTACAGGGAGGACGTAGATGATGATCCAGATCAAGGCGTTGCCAAGGAATTTGGCGGTGTTGATCAGTGCCTGGACGGCATTCCTGGCTACACCTTGCGGCTGCCAACCGCCCACAGTCAGAGGTTGAACGGCTTCATCTGCCATCAGCTCAACTGCTATCGCAGAAAGGGCTGCACTTTGCTCGTAATACTGGATACGACCTTTGGTAACTTCAATCTGTTCACGGATTTGCACAAGTTGGTTGTAAACCGCAAGGATATCCTCGGTTTTTGTGGCCTCTTCCATAATCCGATTTAATTGGGTTTCGGTGTTTTCAAGATTTCGCAGGCGAGATTGTAAATCCGTATACTCACTGGTTATGTCCTGGCTATCCGATGATTCGTTAATTGGATCCTGAGTGCTTTCCTGCCTGATTCTTGCAAGCGCGTCATTCAACCGTTCAGCGGGCACACGGATTGTGATGGATGCTCTCGGCACTTTGATCCCGCTGTCAAGGGTCTGTTGGTACAGGTTCTTGGATACCACAAAGCCGCCCATTTCTTGGGCTAACAAGGCTATAGCATCCATAGACTTTCCGGGATCGGGCACTGCCAGAGAAATATAAGCATTTTGAATGACAAGGCGTTCAACACCTTCGGAATTACTGGCTTCGATTGGTGCTGCTGGAGCATATTCGCCCGTTCCTTCGTAAGCAGCATCCATACTTGCGGCAGGTTTTGGCGCAGCACCTGGGCTTGAATACTGAGGCTCTGATCTGGCTGCAGCGCATGATGAGAGCATCATCGCAAATATCAGGGTAATCAGGGCCCAATTCTTAATTTTTGGCATTAATTGATAGGACTTCTTCATCTGGTTCCTCCATCCTTCCCGATTGTCATCCAGACGTGCAGAATGGGTATTTTGTTCCAACCGCAGGGGGTAATTACCAGCCTGCTGCCAAGCGATTGATATGTCGTTCCGGCAATCCTGCGTCTGCCATTCTTAACTGAACTGCCTTGATATTGTAAGGAACGCGGTGATAATCCCAGGTGAAGTCCTCTGGGTGAAAGATGGCAAAGGCAGCCCGGGGGTCTCGATCGCGCGGCTGTCCGACAGAACCAGGGTTGACAATTGCCCTACCGTATAAAGAAAAGGATTTGTTGGGATCAGGGATGATCAAGCTTGCAAGATGTTCGTTATCGATATAAGAATAAATGACAGGGAGATGGGTATGGCCGATAAAACAAAGTGGCGTCTGGAAAAAATCAAAATTTTGGGTGGCGGTCTGTATGTTAAGCACATATTCCCAAACTGGCTGCCTGGGGCTGCCGTGTGCAAGGGTTACATCTTGGATCGCCAATTGCTGGGGCAAACCTCTTAGAAAAGCCAGGTTCTCTTGAGAAAGCTTGCTTTGAGTCCAAACCAGGGCATAACGCGCCTCAGGGTTAAAGCTGTCCACATTAATATGATTTACTACACCAGCATCGTGGTTGCCGATAATGCATGCAATATTGGGTAAATTGCGGATTCGCTCCACACATTCATTGGGATCAGGTCCGTATCCGACGATATCTCCCAGGCACCAGACGGCGTCCACCTTACCGGCTTCCTCTATTACTGTCTCCAATGCAGTGAGATTTGCGTGAATGTCTGAAATGACTAAGATACGCATGCTGATTATTCTCTATCGTTTGATGTCATGTTTCCTGCCCTGTTTCACCAGGAAAATAATTATACTATTTAGATGTATAATCGGCGAATGGAATATCCCAGTGGGTGCGATCTGGGGTTGAACCATAGGATAGATCATTCTCGGCATCTTCGCCACATTTGATACAGGCTCAGATTGACTGCCTCGCCATCTGAATAGAAGGTGTCAAGGATCTCAAAATGGCAGGTTTTTGCCAGGGCAGTTAGTTCACTTTCATCGAATTGGTGAACATAGCGCAGCCCACAACCTCCTGCTCTCCAGTCCAGTAAATAGTCCCCAGGATCCAAGAGATGTTCATCCAGGTCAACAGCCTGCCAGGGTTGGAGGCGCGCCTTCAATTTCGGGCTATTGAGAAATTGCCAATTAGATAAGAAAAATAGACCGTCAAGCGTGAGCAAGCGGTAAATATTGCTCAGGATCCTCTCTCGTAATGTGGTCCCTGGAATGTGATGCAGGACAGCAAACAAATACGCGTAATCGTAGGACTGCGGTTTTAGGGTTTCCCACCAGTCATCGCGGGTCAGGTCCGCTTGTAGAAATACTCCACGCTGATCTCCTGTGGCCAAGATTTCCTCTGCTTCTTTGCCAGAGCCGGCCACAATCAAGTTGGGTGTTCCATCGATGGCTTTTTCGAGTAAACCAGCGCTAAAATCCAACCCCAGGTAGCTTCCCTGGAACCCCTTGTGTTTCAAGGTGTGCCAGAGGTGCCCATTGCCACAACCAATATCGATGACCCTGGCGTGAGCTGGCAGGGTTTCAATAATCTTGTATACTCCTGGTTGCAGACGCTGCCGGGTTGCAGAAAATTGTGAGGCAAAGGTCTGGTAAAATTCACGATTGATGTCTATTAATCGGTTAATGGTGTTGAGTTTCACCTCTTCATTATAATTGTTAAAATATTGGATGCTGCCCGGGTATGGATACTAATTACGAAAATTGGCTCGAGTCAAGAAAATACAACCCCGAAAAATTGGCACTGGCGAAGAAAGTGCTGGAGGAGATCCGCCGCGGCAAGAAAGTGACGGATGCATTACGCCGAAACCCGCTGCCGGATGGGGGCTATCTAGCCAAACACACGTTGGTAGCTGCATATCGCGCGCTGGTAGAAAGCGGTGAGTGGGTTGAAGATCCAGCATTCATGGCGCGCATCCGTATGAAGCCTGTGCGTACCCTCTCGGGTGTGACCACGGTGACAGTGCTGACCAAGCCGTATCCCTGTCCTGGGAAATGTATCTTCTGTCCCAGCGATGTACAAATGCCCAAAAGTTATCTACCGGATGAGCCGGGTGCGAGACGTGCACTGCAGCATCAGTTTGATCCTTACCGCCAGGTTGCTTCTCGTATCGAGGCACTGGAGGCAGTGGGTCATCCGACAGACAAAATTGAATTGTTGATCCTGGGTGGCACCTGGAGCTGTTATCGAAGAGATTACCAGAGTTGGTTTGTGCAGCGCTGCCTGGATGCGATGAACCAGGCAGATTCAGCCTCGCTTCAAGAAGCGCAAGCGATGAATGAAAGTGCAGAGCACCGCAATGTGGGCATGGTGATCGAAACCCGCCCCGATCATGTAAACCCTGCTGAGGTAGCCTGGTTGCGGAAGCTGGGCGTGACAAAAATCCAGATGGGTGCGCAGAGCCTGGATGACAGGATCCTTGCCCTCAATCAACGCGGACACACCGTGGGGGAAACCCTGGATGCTGTTACTTTGCTCAGGGCTGCTGGATTTAAGATTGTTTTGCACTGGATGCCCAATTTGCTGGGGGCGACACCCCAATCGGATC
>CAZTMX010000221.1:0-5012 GCA_964614855.1 uncultured Anaerolineaceae bacterium
GGCCGTACCACCGGGCAATCCAAAATGTCCGCCTGGAATTGCATCAACAGTTCGTTATATACCATCCCGCCGTCCACACGCAGCGATTTTAGATGGACACCGGAGTCTTTTTCCATGGCGTCCAATACCTCACGCGTTTGAAAGGCAGTGGCTTCCAGGACAGCGCGCGCCAGGTGCCCTTTGTTGATATAGCGGGTCAGCCCAACGATGACGCCGCGGGCATCGCTGCGCCAGTAAGGGGCGAACAACCCCGAGAAGGCTGGGACGAAATAAATGCCGCCGCTATCCTCCACCGAGGCAGCCAGGGTTTCCACATCGGTCGACTTTTGGATCAAACCCAGGTTATCGCGCAGCCACTGTACCAGTGCACCGGTGATGGCGATGGATCCCTCCAGCGCATACACCGCCGGCTGATCGGCAAAGCGGTATGCCAACGTCGTTAGCAAGCCGGATTTCGATGCGACCGGGTTTTCGCCGGTATTGAGCAGCATAAAGCAGCCGGTGCCGTAAGTATTCTTGGCTTCGCCAGGTATAAAACAGGTCTGCCCGAACAACGCAGCCTGTTGGTCGCCTAAATCGCCGCAGACAGGGATTTCAGCGCCAAACGCACCAACGGCGCGAGTCAGCCCCCAGGTTTGCGGGTCGCTGGAGGGGACGATGCGCGGCAGCATCTGGTGCGGGATGCCCAGGATGTGCAAAATTTGCTCATCCCAGTCCAGGCTGTGCAGGTTCATCAGCAGCGTGCGGCTGGCGTTGGTCACATCGGTGGCCAGCGTGCCGCCGTTTACGCCGCCGGTTAACTGCCAGATCAACCAGGTGTCGATATTGCCGAAAACCGCACGCCCGTCTTCGGCAGCCTGGCGTAGACCGGGGATATGCTCTAGCGCCCAGGCGATCTTTGGACCGGAAAAATAGGTCGCCAACGGCAGGCCTGTTTGCGCACGAAAGCGGTCGATACCGCCTTCAGCTGCCAGGCGGTCGCAAAGGTCCTTGGTACGGGTGTCCTGCCAGACGATGGCGTTTGTATACGGAATGCCTGTCTGCCTGTCCCAGATCACCGTTGTTTCGCGCTGGTTGGTGATGCCCACGGCGGCGATGTGCCGGTTGACGTTCTCACCGGTTTGGGCGGATGCTTCTGCCAGCGCGCCGCGGATCACCTCCTGGGTGCGCTGCCAGATTTCCAATGGGTCGTGTTCTACCCAGCCTGGGGCTGGATAAACCTGCTGGTGCTCTTTCTGGTTGGCGCTGATGACCTGCCCCTGGTGATTAAAGATCATGCAGCGGGTGCTGGTGGTACCTTGATCGATTGCGGCAATATATTTGTGCATGTTTGTGCTCTCCGTGGCTATGCCTGGCGTTTTACACCAGCCAGGGCGATGACTGAAAACAGGAATAACCCACCGTAAATGGCAAATAAGACGACATACCCCAACCCGGGTTGCGAGGGGACTTGTACGGTAAAATAATCTGCGATCGGACCGCCGATATAAGCGCCCACGGCACCGGCGCCGGCGCCAGCCAGGTTGGAGATGCCCAGGTAACGACCGGCTTCCTCTTTCGGTGCCAGCATGGTTCCCAAAGCCCAGTTGGCTGTGAAGAACAAACCGGTGGCTGCGCCGACAATCACCCCGCCGATGTAGACCACGGTCATATTCGGCGCCAGAATCAAGACCAACACGCCCAAAGCCGCGGTCAACCCGGCGATCGCTACCAGAGGTTTGCGTCCAAATTTATCTGCCAGCCAGCCGCTGGGCACCGCCAGCACCAGGATAAATACCCCCACCAGCAGGATCAACTGGCTGGCTGGTTTGGCTGCTGCTTCACGCGCAAAACCCATGCGCCCTTGCAAAAAATAGATGGCAAAACTGGAGAGATTGGTGGAGCCAACCAGGTATGCCAACCGGTTGATCACCCACCAGGTGAAGGAGGGGTTCTCTTTGGCATCCTTGCCGATGCTCAGAAAGACGCTCATATACACGCCAATCGCAACTGCGACCAGCATGGCTGCAAACCCCAACAACCCCATGCCCACCAACTGGTTCGAGAGAGATGTGTTCACCAATAAAGCACCCAGCGCACGCACCAGCCAGCCCATGCCCAGGATCACCACAGTGAACAAGGCGGTCATCAGACCCAGACGGATGATCGGCGCCCAATCCAGGGGCGGTTGTTTTCCCTCCAGACGTTTCTCCGGCACGGTCATGGTGACCAGCATGGTGAGGAAGAGGATCCCCATCGCTGTGGCTAATGCAGTCCACATCTGCCCGGTGGAGATCATGCGCCCGATGGTGAAAGAAACCAGGATCACCGGGATAGGGACTTCGAACAGTGCCTTGACGCCAGAGAAGAAACCGCGCCTGTCCTCGGGGACCAGGTCTGGGATCAGCCCTTGTAAGGCGCCCTGACCGATATTTAAGGAGAGTTGCAGGAATATCAGCAGCACGAAAAGGGTCCAAAAACCATTTAGCCCTTCCAGCCCGGCGCTAAAACCGATCAGGGCAATAAAGACCAGGTCCAGCAGAGTGCCCGCAAGGATAAAGGGTCTGCGCCGCCCGAGCTTGTGGGTGCTGCGGTCAGATAACATGCCCATCAAAGCCTGCGCCAGCAGCGCTGCCATCAAGCTCCACAGGCGCAGGGTGCCGTAGTATGTACCCTGTTGGCTTTCACCGACAAAAGCCTGGACGAGCAAGGGTGCGACCAGCGGGGTCATGGTTTGGGCAATGACCATCAAACCGGTGTAATAAATATTAATGCTGATTGCGTCATACCACCGTAAAGGTCTGGACATACTCCCTCCCCTGAACATTGAGTTTAATGAATCATTGACTTATTTTATCCGCGTTTGTAAGGTTGCGAACAGCCTGTTTGTGAATTGAGCATAAATTAAAAAACAACTCCCCATTTTTGGGGAGTTGGGGTCATGCTGGGTGAGGATGATTAACTAATCATCACAAGGGTTTTTGACCGCTCAGAGGCGTTTTTGGTGACTTTCAACGATCACTGGAACGTTGATTTTGACCATCAAGGGTTGGGCGCTGTCTGAACCGACGCCGAAGAAGTTGCCGGCTTCATCCTGGAACATCCAGCTATTTTCGTAATAATCTCCGCTATCCGGGGAGAAGAAGTCGATACGCAAATCCACGGTTTCTCCCGGAAGCACGTCGTGTGGGATGAGAATTTCTGACGGACCGCCCATCGGATCGCCGCTAATAAACACCAGTTTATAGGATGTTGTCCAGGTGCATGTCCCCACGTTCTTCACCAGCCATATCTTAGCAAAGGACTTGCTGGCTTTGATGGATGTGAAGTCGGAAATATTTAGATGTTTGATGAACTCCGCCTGGTTGGTGCAGCCAGAAGCAGCTAATGTCTCTACCACCACTGGGATAGGTGTCGGTGTGGGTTCGGGTGTGGAGGTTGGTGTTGGCTCATCGGTCGGGGTAGCTGTATCCTCCGGTTGTGACGCTGCTTCTGCAGGTGCAACAGCGTTGGGCTGAGAAAGATCGAGCACCGTCACTGCGGATGTGCTGGCAGGCGCGGGCACGCTGGTTGGCGGCTGGGTTGCAGCCGGGGTGCAACTGCTGAGCAGCATGAGGATCAACATTAAGGATATAAAGGTTTGTTTGTATTTCTGAGACATTGGCACCTTCACAGTAATGCGGAATTTGTAACGCAACCAGACCATTTTACTCCAGACTGGCCTGGTGCGCCAGATATGAATGACCTCTTGTCTGAGTGAGGGGTGTGGGATTCAGAACAAAATAATGGAGAGGAAAATGCCTGCCAACACCACCCACAGGATATCCACTTTTTTGATCAAAGCGATCAAGGCTGCTGCCAGCAGTAAAAGATGAAGGAAATCCAACTGCATGTCCCCGGCAAAACGAAAGGTTGTGGCGAAAAGAAGACCCACAAATGAACACAAAATCCCCTGGATGATTTTCTGAAAGGATATTGAACCCCTAAGTTTTTCAAAATGCGGGGCAATCCCGATCCCCAGGCAAAAAGAGGGCAGGAAGATGCTGATCGTCGCCAGCAAGCTGCCCCAGAAACCGTAGACAAGATAGCCAATGAAAGTGGCGGTGATTACGATCGGCCCAGGGGTGATCTGACCTAAAGCAATGCCGTTGAGGAAGGTGGCGTTATCCACCCAGCCGCGCACATCAACCACTTCTTTCAACATCAGCGGGATGGAAGCAAACCCACCCCCGAAGGCAAAGAGATCGATGCGTATAAAAAGCACAGCCAGGTCGAACCAATCCCTGTTGAGAAAAAAGAGCAGCAAGAGACCTGCTGCGACTACAGCCAGGATCCAGATCAGCTGGCGTCCAGTAGAAAGGGTGTTTGTGTGCATGGTGTCTTGCTTTGGGGGGGTTTGGGATTGCAGGTTGAGAACCATTCCGCCTGCTGCAGCCGCCAGGATGACCCATATCGGGTGGACGTTTAGCCAAAATAAACCAGCCGCAACTCCAGCAAGCAGAAGGTGGCTCCAATGATGCAAAGTGGTCTTGCCGAAGGACAGGGTCGCATTTGCTACCAGCGCCACGATAATGGCCTGTAAACCAGAAAACACGGATATAACCACTGGAAGATTGGATGTGTAAGTATAAGCTGCTGCCAGCCCCAGCATCATCAGAAACGCAGGCAGACCAAAACCGATGAAGCTGACCGCCGCGCCGGTAACACCGCGAGTCTTCAAACCCACAAAAGCCGTGGATTGGATGGCGGTGGCGCCGGGGATCATCTGGCACAAAGCCACACCTTGATTAAAGGTCTGTGTATCCAGCCAGCCCTTTTGCTCGACACTCAGCTTGCGGATGTAGGCAACCATGGACGGCCCGCCAAAGGCAGTCAATCCCAGACGTAAAAACGACCAGAACAATTCCAGCAAAGATGGTTTTGGGGAGGAGACAGGGCCAGTCATGCGGTTAGTAATTGGTGGTTTGATCGATCAAGCCCTTTTCCCGGGCGCGGTGGTCGCAGTAGCGGAAGACGTATACACTGGCGAACCC
>CAZTMX010000222.1:0-1348 GCA_964614855.1 uncultured Anaerolineaceae bacterium
CCGAAACCCCAACTGGAGAAGACCTCGTGCTGCTGCGCGTAGCGCCGGGCAGCTCACTGCAGCCGCTGGCCGGGTTGGCGCTACAGGTCTACGCCCAGTTTTATGCCGCGGACGGCGCGGTGCTGGTCCTGCTGCCGCTGGATGCCATCCAGCAAGCGCACATCCAGGCGCTGGGGTTTACGCTGCAAGTCATCGAGCCGCACGACCCGGGCAAAGCGGAAAGCTATTCCCTGGTGTACGGGCTGGAAGCCGAGCTGGGGCGCGCCGCTAAGCTGACCCCGTTGCTGTGGCAGGAGCCGCCGCAGGCGCTGGTGCGCATCCCCACAAAAGAAACACCGTCACTCACCCAGGCGGGGGTGATGCTGCGCCCACTGTTTTTGCGCCCGCTGATCATTCCCCCAGAACGCATCCCAGCCGAAGCGCTCGCCCCACCGCAAGCCCAGCTGGCGCCCGCAGCGCCGGCCTACGACGATAAGATCCAGGCGATGATCAACCAGGTGACCCAGGCAAAGCTATCTAACAGCGTGGGCAGCCTGAGCGGGGAGTGGTCGGTGCTGGTCAACGGCAACCCATACACCCTGCTCACCCGCTACACCTTCGCCGCCACGCCCATCGCCAAGGCCACGCGCTATGCCTATGAAAAACTGCAATCGCTGGGGCTGATGACCTGGTACGATTATTACTATGCCAGCGGCGTCCAGTTGCGCAATGTGCTGGCGCAGCAAACCGGTTTCACCCAGCCGGACAGGGTCTTCCTGCTCACCGCCCACCTGGATTCGATCTCGCAGTCGCCCTATACGCTGGCGCCGGGTGCGGATGACAATGCCAGCGGTTCGGCCGCGCTGCTGGCGATCGCGGATATCCTGCGCCAGTACTCCTTCGGTTGCACCCTGCGCTATGCCCTTTTCACCGGCGAAGAGCAGGGTTTTTACGGCAGCCTGGCTTATGCCGCCGACCCGGACCCGGGGTACGGGGTGATCCAGCAGGTGCTCAACCTGGATATGCTGGGGTATAACACGCTCTACAGCAACCCGACCATCGAGCTGCACACCCGCTATGCGGACAGCGGCGACCTGGCGATCGCCTATCTGTTCAAGAACACGATCAGCACTTATGGGCTGCCGCTGACGCCGCTGATCTTGCAAGACGGGAAGTCGTTTAGCGATCATTCCTCCTTCTGGGCTTACGGCTACCCGGCGATCATGGCCATCGAAGACTGGACCGATCACACGCCGTATTACCACACCACCGCCGACCAGCTGGAGACGCTGAACATGGCTTATTACACAGCCTTTACAAAAGCCGCCCTGGCGACCTTTGCCCAGATGGGCTGCCTGGTGGAGACAAA
>CAZTMX010000222.1:1448-4976 GCA_964614855.1 uncultured Anaerolineaceae bacterium
AGCGCCTGGAAGTGCACGAATTTACCCTTTGACAGGGAGTTGAAAACTCATTACACTATACCCATCGTGGACCAGCAAGGAAGGAGTCAACTATGATCTCAAAATATCAACTGGTAATGCGTAACGGCCCAACGCCGGGGAAAATCTATGAGCTGGATCAAGACAGCCTGACCATCGGGCGCGATGTCAGCAATGCGATCGTGATCAACGATGCGGAGATCTCGCGCCGGCATGCGCGGCTTGTGCTGCAGGCTGGCGGATATTTGATCGAGGACACCGGCTCCACCAATGGGACGTTTATCAACCAGCAGCGGCTGATGGGCCCGCACCTGCTCAAACACGGGGAAACGATTAACCTGGGCGACAATGTGGTGCTGGCTTTCGAGCAGATGCAGTTCGACCCGGATGCCACCATGGTCAGCCCCATCAGCGCTCCGGCGCCGGAGGCCTACCAGGCGCCCGTGCAGCCTGCGCCCACCGCCTACCAGCAGCCCGCCTACCAACCACCGGCATACCAGCAGCCCGTGCAGCAGCCGGTTTACCCGCCGCCCGCCTACCAGCAGCCCGTATACCAGCAGCCGGGAGCCTATGCCCCGGCAGTGGAACCGCCCTATGAAGTGGAAGAAGAGAAGAAGAAACCGCGCACCGGGCTGTTCCTCGGCATCGGCTGCCTGGTGATCCTGCTGTGCATCCTGATCGGCGCAGCCTTTGCCTTTGACCAGTTGAACCTGTACTGCGTACCGCCCTTTGACGCGTTGTTTGCCTGCCCGTAGTTTACCGGCAGGGGAACATCCACCAGCACGGTGCAGTGCTGGCGCAAACACGGCGAATTTATTGTGAGGAGGCCAGGCTCCAGGCCTGCGCCTGGCGATTAAATTGCAGTTCTACCAGCTCCGGCCCGGCGGCATTTGCCCATACCCGGGCCGTGTCCTTTCCCAGCGACATCTTTTGGGGGAGATACCCGGCATCTAGCACAGCCTGGACCAGCGCCAGGTAGTCCTGCGCCAGCGGGTGTCGTGCAAACGGCTGCGGGTTTCCGGCTTCAACTTCATCTAAAACAGAGTGGATCAGCAGCAGCATATTATCAGCCTGTGCGTAATCCGCCTGCAGCAGAGCCCGGTTCGCCGCCGCCAGCATAAGCTCCAGCGCCAGGTTGTGGCTGGTGGACGGCTGGCGCAGGATATCCGCCACGATGCCGCGCAGGCGCATCTGCTCGCCGTCCGGCAGCCAGGCGGTGAGGAAATAGGCGGAGGGGTCCAGCAGCTGCTGGTAGCGGCGCACGGTATCGTAATACTCGGCCGACAGGCGCACGTCATCCAGGTATGCCAGCGATACCGGCTGCTGGCGCAGCACCGCCAGGTAGCCCTGCTCCAACCGGTCGATGGTCAGACCGAAATGCTGGCGCAGCGCCGCCTCCACCGCCATGTACTGTGGGCCGCCGGGGTCTTGTAAATCATCCGGGGCAGGCGGGATGGGCTGGATATCGCGGTAAAAAGACATATAGCGCTGCCAACCCCAGGTATCCACCATAAAATCGACCAGGGCTGCCGCTTGCAGATAGCCGATTTCGTGCTGCGTCTGGTAAAAATCATCCACCAGGGTATCCAGCGGGATATACCAATCCAGCCCGCACAGATTTTGCGTGTCCGCCGCTGGGGAGGAGAGGTCTGCGCGCGGGGTGCAGCCCGGTTCGGGGGGCAGCAGTGCGGCGGCGCGCGCCAGCAAAGGCTCTTTCTTGAAGTGCCCCTCGCTCAGGTAAACCGCCAGCCCTTCCACCAGCATTTCGGGGCGCAGCTCTGCTTCCAGCCGGTCATCCAGGATGTGCACCAGCTCGTGGTGAAAGACGATTTGCGAGTTGCTGCCGGCGTAATTGCGGTCCAGGTAGGAAAGGTACACCTGGTTGCTGGCAAAACCACCGTGACCCAGGACGCGCGGCAGGAATGTCACCCGGATAGGCTGCTCGAGCTCGACGCCCATGCTTTGCTTGGCGTGGTCTGCCTGCTCATCCAGGGCTGCCAACAGGCTCTCCAGGTCCCTTTCAGAGGCAGTGCCGCTGATATAGGACACCAGGCAGCAGTCGCTTTCGGTGGTTGACCAGGAGGCCTGCGCCAGATTGGGGGGCAGGGCGGCTTCGGGGAGCAGGGTGATCGTCTCGCTCCAGGTCGGGCCGTCGGGGAGGATGGAGAAAGTCAGCTCGTGCGAGCCGGCGCTTTTTGCGGTAGTCTCCCAAACCCACCAGAAGGTGGCCTGCGAGCGGGCGGCGATGCCGTAGGAGCCGAAATCCGCCTGGGCGATGTCACCGTCGGGGAATTGCAGCTGCACCTGCAGGCCATCCATCTTTTCGCCGGGCGGGGAGAGCACTTCAAAGCTCAGCGTATCGCCGGCATACAGGCTGCCGTCGGGGTGAACGTTGACGGTGAAGGAGGGTTGCTCGGGTGTGGGGGTTGAGGTGGCGGGGACAGCGGTGGGCGGCAGGGCTGCGTCAGGCGGCGCGGCGGTGTGCGAGGGGGGGAGGGTGGTTTCGGTGGCGGTGGGGAGCAGCGGCTGCAGGGCTGTGGGGCTGGGGGAATTCGGGGACGCGCTGTGTGACGCATCTTGCGGCGCACTCTGCGTCGTGCTTTGCGGCGTGCTTTCCGACGCGCTCTGCGGCGCGCTCTGCGGCGCGTTCTGGGGCGCGCTTTCCGGCGCACTCTGGGGCGCGCTCTGTGATGCACTCTGTGGGAGGCGCCAGACGGTATCCGGCGCAAATAAGCGGCAGGCTGTAAGAACCAGCAAGACGGGGATCAAGAGGCGCCAACGGGTATTTGTCCGCATGGCTGTATTATAGCAGCCAGCCGGTCAACCGGCAGGACGTCTAAGCGGACATTCATCCGCAAGGAACGAGCGCGGCGTCGAAGCGGACATCCATCCACAAGGAGCGAGCGCGGCGTCTAAGCAATCCACCATCCACAAGAGGCGAGTGCGGCGACCTGCTGGTACAATAGGAACAGCCATTCCCCCTCAGACTTTTTTCCACGGAGAAACCGATGCCCGAAGACGTTTTTGAAATCACCCTCACCACCCAGGTTTACGGCGGCGAGTGCATGGGCCGCCTGCCGGATGGGCGGGCGGTATTCGTGCCTTTTACATTACCCGGCGAGCTGGTGCGCGTGCGGCTGGTGGAGGAGAAGCGCAGCCATGCCCGGGCGGAGCTGGTCGAGGTGCTGCAGCCCTCCCCGCAGCGCATCCAACCTTTCTGTGCCCATTTCGGCGTCTGCGGCGGCTGCCATTACCAGCACCTGCCCTATGCCGGACAACTGGCGGTCAAGCAGGACATCGTGCGGCAGCAGCTGGAGCGCATTGGCGGAGTGAAAAACCCCAATATCCTGCCCATCGTGCCCTCGCCGCAGCAAACGCATTACCGCAACCATGTGCAATTTCATTTGACGGCTCTGGGCGAGCTGGGGTATCACCGGGCGCAGTCCAACCAGGTCTTCCCGCTGCGGGAATGCCACCTGCCGCTGCCGGCGATCGACGAGCTGTGGCCGC
>CAZTMX010000223.1:0-4950 GCA_964614855.1 uncultured Anaerolineaceae bacterium
ATTTAACGTGCTAAGAATAGTATAAACCCAATTTTTTGGAATGACAATATGGGCTATGTCAAAGATAGGTTAAGGATTTGCGCTGTTTTGACCAAATAGTGACCAGCAAAGCGTTATTGCCGCACATTCATCGTAAAAGGATACGTCTCGCTCAGCCTTGCCGGAGGTTCGGGTACGCTCAACATCGCCGCATGATGTACGCCTTCATCACTTCCGAAGCCGGCGCAAGATACGCTCCAGCCAGCTGCGCAGGCGCGCCAGCAGTCCAATGCGAGATACGTAGGCGATCAGGTAACGCTCAGGACCCGAGCCCAGGTAGATCTTTTTTCCCTGCCGGGTGACGCCGGTGACGGTGCCCAGCACCTGGTCCGCCTGGACAAAACCGTCGTGCTGCCCATAGCTGTTATCGCCCCGAAAAAGGAATTCCCCGTTTGCCTTCCCGACGATACGGTGCACGACCAGTTGCCCGCCTTGCGGGTGGATAAAGGCAGCCACCTTCCCCACGTCGGGTTTTGCGCGTGTTAGCGGCGCTACGGTGATGGCATCGCCGTCGCGAATAAACGGAGACATGCTCCAACCCTTGGCGAAAAAGTGAAAGGAAGCCCCGCGCGCCAGCACCTGCTGCATCAACGCCAACAGCGCATCGTTTGATATTTCAAACGTTGCACCGGAGATCTTTCGCAGCTCGGGTTTTTGCAAGGAGTGCGGCAATGCGGCTTATTCCGTCTCGGTCACCTTGTGAATACTGCGCGGGCTATCCGGGTTGTAGCCCTTTGCCAGGGTTAGATAGTGTGTGAAGAGCTGGGCAGGTACGATGCTGACCAGCGGCGTCAGCCACTCGGGGATATCCGCAGGCAGCCGCAGCGGGGTGTGCGCCAGGCTCAGTGCGTTATCCGAATTTGAGATGACCAGCAGCTCAGCAGCCAGCTCGCGCCGCAGCTGTTCCAAAAGCTCCAGCATCGAGCCCAACACGGCGCCGTGCGGGGCGATGGCGAAAACGGGGAAACCCTGCCCCACCATCGCCAGAGGTCCGTGCTGGAAATCTGCCGATGAATACGGTTCGGCAATCAGGTAGGTCAGCTCTTTTAACTTGAGCGCCCATTCGAAAGCGCTGGCGTAATTGTAGCCGCGCCCCAGCACCACGCACTGCTGCATGTAGCGGTAGCGCTGCGCCGCCTGGGCGATTTGCACATCCAGCTCCAGGGCCTTGCTCACCCACGTACTGACCTGCTCCAGCTCAGCCCAACGCGCATCCTCACCCACGAGGGCAGCGGAGAGCATGGCGATCGCCATCAGTTGGCAGGTGTAGGTCTTGGTAGCAGCGGTTGCCCGCTCGGGTCCAGCCTGGATATCCAGTACAAAGTCGGCCGCCTGCGCCAGCGGCGAGTTGGGTGCGTTGGTGACCGCCAGGCACAGGTTGCCCTGCTCCCGCCCGACCTCCAGCACGCGTACAATATCCGGCGACTGCCCGGATTGCGAGACGCCGACCACCAGGGCATTTTTGATCTGCGGCGGTTGGTTGTAATAAGTGAAGAGCGAGGGGGTTGCCAGGGCTAACGGCAGGTGATTGACAGCGCCCCACAGGTAATTGGCATAGCGCCCGGCGTTGTCGGAAGTGCCGCGCGCAGCCAGGAAAGCAAAACAGATCTCGCGCTGGCGGATGGCGTCTGCGATTTGCATCACCGCCTGGCGCTGGGAAGAGATGAGCTGCGCCAGTCGTTCGGGTTGTTCGAAGATTTCGCTGTACAGGCTCATCGGGACCTCCGAAGAAGATCAACTACACGCAAACAAATGTCCCAGAGTTAGAGTGCGGGTAAAAAGGAAGGACCGGCTTTCATGCCCAACGTTGATTATCCATAATTTTCATAAAGCATTTTAGCACAAATCCCACAATGTTTTATCCTTAGCAGCGTCATAGTATGGAACCATTTAATACCTAATAATACCTATTAATACCTACTATCCCCCGGCCAGAATCTTTGCCAAATATATTGAGAAAGTAGATAATGTCTTCGAATATTATAATATTGTCCGTTGGTGTGGATGGCGAATAATGAGTACCGCCCTACTTTTTTATTTCTGGTAAAATTTATCCAATAGGTTAAAACCGATGAACCGCCAAGATGTGATTGACATTATCCAAGTCCATAGCAAAGAGCTAAGAGAAAATTATGGGGTAAGCTCTCTTTCTTTGTTTGGATCTGTCGCCAGGAATGAAGCAAAATCGACCAGCGACATTGACCTGCTTGTTGAATTTTACCGGCCAGTAGGGTTATTTGGCTTGTTTGCTTTGCAGGATCACTTGGAAGAGATATTTAAATGCAAAGTTGACTTAGGGACAATGAAAAGCCTTAAACCCCGCATCCGTTCAATAATCACTACAGAGATCATTCATGTCACCTAGAGATTGGCACGCCATGAGAAACAGGTTATTTCATGGGCTTTCTCATAAATACTACCCCACCCCAAACCAGCAATAACCCGAAGCACCCCCCCAGCACCAACCATTTGCACAGCGTAAACCAGGGCGCCAGGGCAGCTGCGACCGGCGTGAGATCGGGATAACGCGCCATCACCAGCGATGTGCTGATGTTTTCGGCAAAATCCAATGACACGCCAAGCACAGGCAGCACATTTGCCTGCAGCCAGCGGCTGCCGGGCGCCAGGGCACGGCGCGCCAGCCAGCTCAGGCTGGTGAGCAGGAAGGCTGTGTAGATCAAAGGCCAGATGATATCGAAGGTGAAACGGGCAGCGATATATGCCTGGCGCCCGGTTTCGCCGTATGCGCGCGCCAGTCCATACAGCCCCTGCGGGGTGTAAAACAGCATGGTGTCCGGGATCGGCGCGCTGCCTCCACTCGATGGGTTGCTGCCCATGAACGGCAGCACAAAACCCGTGAAAAGCGTAAAGACCAGCAGCGCAGCCAGGGTCGGGTATTTCGTGCTCTTCTTGTGCAGCCAGGAGGAAAGTACCTGGATCATCGGGTCACCTCTTAGATTAGTCAGCTATACGCATTTTGTCTTTCACACGCTCACCAATTCAGGGCATCACCGCGATATGCACGCTCGCTTATTCAGGGCATCAGCGCGAGACGCACGCTCGCCAATTCAGGACATCACCGCAATAGGCTAGCTCGCTTATTCAGGGCATCAGCGCGATACGCACGCTCGCCAATTCAGGAGATCACCGCAATACGCACGCTCGCTTATTCAGGGCATCACCGCGATGCACTCGATCTCCACCAGCGCATCCAGCGGGTTTTGTTTGACGGCAATGGTGGTGCGCGCCGGGCGGTGTTCGCCAAACATGCGCGCATAAACTTGGTTCATCCCCTGGAAATCGGCCATGTCTTTCAAGAAAACGGTGGTCTTTGCCACATGCTGCAAATCCAATCCCATTCCCTGCATCACGGTCTGCAGGTTTTTCAAGACTTGCTCGGTCTGGAGCCTGATATCCCCCTGCACCAGCTGGTTCGTTTGCGGGTCGAGCGGTGTTTGACCGGAGCAGAAGACCAGCTTACAAGCCTGCATGGCATGGCAGTAGGGTCCGATGGCTTTTGGCGCTTCTTCGATAAAATGTGCTTCCATGGTTTTCTCCTAGGTCTTCTACTCAGACAATCACTCAGCAGCCAGCTTCTCGCCCAGCTTGCGTGCTTTTTCGAAGAGATCTGCCTGCTGCGGCGCTTCCAAGCCATCCCAACCGGTGCCGTAGACCATGCCAACCAGGTTCGCTTTGATGTAGTGGCAGATATCCTGGAAGGTGCGGATGGCATTGACCGCGCCAGAGCTAAAGGGGTCATCGTCGCCGTAAGTGAGCAGCAGCGCCATATCTTTACCGATTAGCGGGCGATAGCGCTGTGCCCCGTAGGCATAGAACCGGTCCAGGAAGAGCTTGGCTTGCGCACTCAGGTTGAAAAAGTAGATGGGAGAAGCAAGCACCAGGGCTCCAGCGGCATCGATCTTTGGATAGATATCCAGCATATCGTCATCGGTGATACAACCCCCATCCACACCTGTACGGCAACCATCGCATGCCTGGCAGGGCTGGATGTTCATGCGCCCGATATCGATGATTTCAACCTGTGCACCGGCCTGCCGCGCCGCATCTGCCAGCTGATCCGCCAGCATGCTGCTGCTGCTGGGTCTGCGCGGGCTGCATTTTATGATTAAGATACTTTTCTTTGGATTCATTTTTTCCTCGGTAGCCTAAGTATTGGATATTTCTGCGTTAGGTCGAAGTGTGCCCGACAAGCAACGCCTGGATTTCAGCCACCGTCTCGCTTTGAAGTGTCTGTTCATATGCGCGTTCCATTTCCTGCTGCCGTTTGGCGCTCAACGGCGCCAGCAGGGCACGGCGCTGCGCTTTATCCAGCGCCTCGTCATGCAGGAATTCATTGAATTGCGGGTTGGCAGCGTTCCACTCAGCCACCCAACTGTGCGCTGCCTGAGAGCGCTCGACCCAGGCGCCGATCTCACGAAAATCATGATCGTAGAAGACAAACAGGGGGATGTTTGCGAACCCGCGCTCGGCAAAGGCTGCCTGCAAATCCGGCTGCTGGCTGCGGATAAATACTCGCAGCTCCATTTTCGAGGAAGCGGAAGCTATTGCGGCCAGGATGGGCAGGTTCATCAGCGAATCGGGACACCAATCTTCTGTCATCACCAGCACGTAAATAGGGGTTTTGAGCGCCATAAAAGCGCGCGCTTCTTGCGGCGATATCACCACGCTTCGCAGGCGCTGCCGCATCTCCTCTTGCTTATGCGCCATGCTGTCGACATAGGCGTCCAGGCTGAGCCCGGTTTGCCAGAATTCAAATGTTACAGGTGAAGTGGATTTTTCCAACAATTTTTTGTCCTTAATAATGCATTTTTTGATTGTCTGTTGATATTATAACAAAATGAAACCTTGCATCCGGGCTGTGTCAAGAATCAAACTGCGCCAGAAAGGTAA
>CAZTMX010000224.1:0-4894 GCA_964614855.1 uncultured Anaerolineaceae bacterium
GCATTGTTAAGGAGTAAATCAAACATCACAACAGGTCGCAGACGCTGGCGGTCTTCTTCAGTGAAATTAAAATAATGATACTCAGGATCATGTTCGATGAAAAGCTGCAGCGAGCCAGCACCCAGGGGGCCTTTCCTGCGCAAAACAGTGGGCGGCACCAGCTGCCACCCCAGCGCTTCGCTCACCAGGTAAGCAGCGGTCTCGCGCCGCGCCAGGCTGGCATTTGGGAAATCCCACAAAGGACGCACACCCCGGGTAGGTTTATATACAGCCGCCAGCTCTCCCTTCTTGTGGCGAGCTTCAGCCAAAAATGTGTAATTGGAACCCCACAAAAACTCGCCCTTGATGGCAAGCTCACCTTTTTTCAGGATTTCCAGGGTGATGTCTGTTGAAAATTGCATAAGCCGCCGGTATCAAAAGGTCTGGATTGACGGTCGATCTCTATCTGCTAGAGCTCCCAAGAGATCGTCAATTTTTGTGCCTGCTTGCGCTGCAAAGGCTTCATCAATGTTTATGCCCATTTCGCTTTGGGCAGAAATGACCTGCCGGATCCATTGGCTCCCCGCACTGCGGGCAAATCGCCCGGCCGCGGGCTGCCACCTCGCCGCCCCATTTACACATGGCACGCAGCTGAGAGCGACTACACCAGAAACGGACTTCCTTTTCAGACTCATGCGCTTCTTCTGGCTGCTGGCCCTCCTCTGCTTCGGCCACCAGCTCTTTGGCTATGACAAGGATCTGGTCCAACTCGACATCATATCCCAACCCGAGCTCACCTATACGAAAGAGAGGATCAACCGGTGGGTGGATGCGCATTTCTGCTTCCACATAGGAATCATCTGCTCTCTCGAGCTGCGGAAATTTTTCCTGCAATTCATCCAGGAACTGCTCTGCCCCCAACGAAATCGACTGCACCTGTACCTTTTCGAGAATTAATGTGATCACCTGTTGGTCTTTGCGGCCTTGTAAGTAAAACACGCGTTTCCCTGCCGGGCCAATCGCATCCATGGTGATATGTGTTACCGGTTGTAAAGTGTATTGATTTTCTTCCATAATGGCTCCCGTTTCGTCCCGCAAGTATACCAGAATCATCCCCCTGGGATGTTTTTCGGCCCTTCACAATTTATACTGATCAGCCTGCGACCAGCAGCCGAGAACTCGAGGCTGGTGATCGATGCCGGTGAGACATGCAGCCGCTGGAAAAGATCCAGGGGCAAACCCAGGTAAAATGCTGCAACCAAGCGGATCGCATCGCCGTGCGAGAAACACACAAAGACATCTGTTTTCTTATGCCCGGCTGCAAGCTCTTCTAATTCGTTGTGCATTCGCTGCTGTGCATCGACAAAAGTTTCTCCGCCTGGGAAGCGCATGAGCGACGGCGTTCCCTGGACCACTTTCCATAGTTTATTCCGCCTCAGGGTTTTGAGTTCTTGCCCTTGCCAATCTCCGTAGTTTACCTCTACCAAACCCTGCCGAATGATCACAGGTAAGCCAAGCGCTTTCGCCAAGGGTCTGGCTGTCTCCAGGGTGCGTTCCAATGGGCTGCTGTATATGGCGCTGATCTTCTGCCCTGCCAGGTATTGTGCAACTTGCTCAGCCTGTTCCAAACCGCGCTCATTCAGATGCACCCCCGGCAGCCGGCCAGCCAGCCTTCCTTGCCTGACAAATTCATTTTCACCGTGACGGATCAAGAGACACACTGACATAGGCTACTCCATTTCAACTGGCTTTGTGTTTGGATTTTATGTCTTTGATTTCTGCTTCGGGCAGATCAGGCAAGGTCACATCCTTTGTGATCCCCAGCGCTGCGCGCTGCGCCGCCCGCCAGGCCGTCAGGCGTTCCCCCACCAATCGTTCATACCCCTGGTCTGACGGGCGATAAAAATAGGTCCCTAATACCTGGCGCGGTAAGTATTGCTGCGGCAAAAAATGATCCGGCCGCTCGTGGGGATACTGGTAATCTTTTCCATGTCCCAGGGCACGTCGATCGCGGCTGGCATCCTGCAGATGCTGCGGCACGCCAAAGAAGCCTTCCTGTTCAATCAGCTGAAAGGCTTTAAAATACGCACCGGCTGAATTCGACTTGGGCGCAGTTGCCAAGAATAACGTCGCCAATACGATGGGATAAATCCCTTCGGGCAGTCCGATATAATCGAAAGATTGCGCTGCAGCGTTGGCGACCACCAGGCCTTGCGGGTCTCCCAGGCCGATATCTTCGCCCGCCAGGATGATCAGGCGGCGCAAGATAAAGCGCGGATCTTCGCCCGCGTACAGCATCTTCGCCAGCCAGTACAGGGCAGCATCCGGATCAGAGCCGCGCACCGATTTGATAAAAGCCGAAATTGTGTCGTAATGGGCGTCGCCGTCCTTGTCGTATAAAACCGCCCGCCTTTGGATTGACTCTTGCGCCACGTCCAGGCTGATGTGTATCTCGCCCTGGTCGTCGGGCGGTGTGCTTTCCACAGCAAGCTCGAGTGCATTGAGCGCGTTGCGGGCATCCCCGCCTGCCACACGCACCAGGTGTTCCATGGCGTCTTCTGTAACGACTACCTGCTTCTGACCGTAGCCTCTTTGTGCATCCTTCAATGCTGCCAGCAGCACCTGACGCATTTCCTCGTCTTCAAGGGGGCGTAATTGGAAGACGCGTGAACGCGAAACCAGCGCGCCGATCACTTCGAAATACGGATTTTCTGTGGTCGCCCCGATCAGGGTCACGGTTCCATTTTCGACATGCGGCAACAGCGCATCTTGCTGTGCCTTGTTCCAGCGGTGAACTTCATCGACGAAGAGGATGGTCTTTTTCCCATACAGCCTGCGCCGCTCGAGAGCCTCATCGATTACTACACGCAGTTCAGCCTTCCCCGCCAGAACAGCAGATAACGTCACAAAATGGGATTGAGTCTGGTTGGCTATGACCATTGCCAGCGTGGTCTTCCCCGTTCCGGGAGGTCCCCACAGGATGATAGAAGCGAATAAGCGGTCTGCTTCTATGGCACGGCGCAGCAACTTTCCCTGACCGAGCATGTGCTCTTGCCCAATATACTCATCCAGGGTACGCGGGCGCATGCGCGCAGCCAGCGGTGCTTCGGATTTCATACGGTCTTGCATGGCATGTGTAAATAAATCCATGAGCGGGTGTATTTACCTCCACTGCCCATTATAACCCAGCGGTTTACAGTTGAGCGTTACACCAACGGCGTATTTTTCAATCCCTGGAAGCGATTTTTTCGATTTGTATCCACAGGTCGAGTATAATCAAAATATCTTTCAAACGCCCCATTGAACCAGGATGGTGAAAATATGTTAACCCTCTTAGAAGAATTTCTTTTGTTATCGATCCACGAATCACGGGGGACATTCATTAAGTCCACGCAGGACCAAATGAAACCGGGTTTGGCTGGAGCAATCCTGGCTGAACTGGCGCTTTCAGGAAAAATTCAAACCTCCAATAATCACCGTCTTCACGTCGTGAATGACAGCTCGACAGAATCTGAAGTGTTAAAGGAAGCGCTGAATACGCTCAAAGAGCCTGGAAAAGAAAGAAAATTTGGTTATTGGATCAATTTCCTCAGCCAAAAATCGGATAAGGTACGCAAACAAACCATCGAGGGCTTAATCCAAAAAGGCTGCATCACCCAAGATGATGACCGCTTGCTCTGGGTAATCCCTTCTCCGCTGATGAAAGAGATAAAAGCCTCAACCAAATATTGGGTGGTCAACCGCTTACGCGCCGCTGTGCTGACACAAGAAGGCACCCAGCAAAGAGATGTTGCCCTGCTCAGCCTGGTAAAGGCCTGCGGGTTGTTAGATTTCGTATTCTTACGAGACGAACGCAAAGCCGCCGAACAAGCAATTTACGAAATCCTTATCAACCAGGCTTTAAAAGATCCTGTGATCCAAACTATACAGGAAATTGAAAACGCGCTCAATGTGATCATTGATGAAGACTGAGGTTTCAGATTTCATCACAAACTTCCACAAGCGCTTGGTTCGCATTCATAAACCTGATCTGTTAAACCTCAGGTTTTAAGATCACCTGCTCCACTGATCGTCTCAGAGAAAACGGCATTGGGTTGGCATGACCAAATCGCAGCAGCAATTGCGGGCGATAGGCTGTCAACCCGATGGCCTGCTGGAATTCCCCCCGCAGTGCCGGAACTTCAACCGGCTGGTTCAAAAAGGCGGATTGGATATCCATGGAAGTCATTTTTAACGCCAGGCGTTCATAAACCTGCCCGGTGCGTATCCATGATCCAATATCATCCCCATCGGATGCGATGACCACCACGCCGGATGAACTGCGCAAAAGCCTGGTATCACCTTCCGCCTGCTGTTGAGGCTCCAGCGTGCTCATAACCAACTCACCTACCCAGCGCGGGACTTCGATATTTCCTGTACAGGGTGTGAAAAGACCATCCAGGCTGGAGATGGCTTCTTTTCTGTTGAACCGCAGCCAGGAAACCAATTCATCGACGAATTCTCTCTGCCCATACTGGCTCAGCGTACCCTGGTAAACGTATTCTGCTGCTATCTCTATTTCTTGCGGCGTCACCAGATAAATAAAAGTCACACCTGGTTCTGTAACGACAGATTGAATGGATTCGAATTCACTGGCTGACAGCTCTTGTCCATCATACTCGGAACGGTTGTTTTGTCGCGGTAAAATTGCTCCAAAAAGCGGCGTGGGTTTCGGTCTTTGAGGATAGAAGTACAATTGAATGTAATTGACCTTTTCCGGATACACGACATCCGCGGAGTAACCCACCGCCTGCGCTGCCACCAGCATGTTTTCCAGGGCGCACCCCAGGCTGATCCAAAGCTCTCGATCTTCTGGATCAACAATTTTCAAGCGGCGGTGAGCATCTGGATAGATGGCAATAGAATCCTTCTTCAC
>CAZTMX010000225.1:0-4894 GCA_964614855.1 uncultured Anaerolineaceae bacterium
TTGAAAACGAGAGTGAAATCAGCAGCGGCGTTAAGTTGGCACGCCAGGTTCGAAGACGGTTGCTTTCTCTTTCTCCAGGCCCACAGGTACGGTTCAAGTCAAAAGTTATCGTCTCAAGTGATCCTTGGATTGAAATCAAAGATGTGTTAATCGTCGAAAAGCCTGAAATGGTGGTGGCAGAATGGAACGAATTGCGGCAGTTAAATGACCTCACGCCTGCACGTTTATTAGCAAATCCTTTGGTAGATGTAATCCTTGTGCATGCCGCAGAAAAAATTAAACACGGTAGGACACTGGTTGCCGTTCGAGGTGGGCCATATGCCGAGTTAGCCCTAAGGATAGGACTGATGACACAACACACCAGTCTGGATGTGCTTCATCTGTCATTAAAAGATACGTTAGAAACTGCTGCTTTTAAAGGCTTCCAAAATATTTTAAGACAGTTGCCCGAAGTTAATTTCCGGACCATGCTGGTTGACGATATCGCAAAAACGCTGCAGCAGGAAGCTGAGAAATACGATACGGTGATCTTGGGATCAAGCGCTCGCGGAGTACAAGGTGGTGCAGAGATCGGTCTTACCGCTGAGCGGCTGCTGCGGCATTCCCCGGCAAACGTGCTGGTGGTTAAATCACGCCAAGATTTGGAAGTTGATGACTACGATGAACGCGCCGGCTCCAAAGTGATTTCAATCTTAGTGGATAAATGGTTCGCCCAAAACACGTACCAGGCCGGGGAGTTTGCCCTAATTGAACGCCTGGTTGAGCTTAAACACGAACAGGGGTTGAGTTTGAGCCTGGCTTTGCCTGCGTTGAATGAAGAAAAGACCGTTGGAAAGGTCATCACCACCATAAAAAAGAAGTTGATGGTCGAATTTCCTTTGTTGGATGAAATTGTCCTAATGGATTCGAATTCAAAAGATCGCACGCGCCAGATTGCCGAAGACCTGGGTGTGCCGGTATATATTCACCAAGAGATATTGCCTGAACTAGGAGCACGGAAAGGAAAAGGTGAAGCGCTCTGGAAAAGCTTGCTGGTGACCCGGGGCGATCTGGTTGCGTGGATTGATACGGATATCGTGAATATTCACCCACGCTTCGTCTACGGTATCCTGGGTCCATTGCTGACAGACCCGAGGGTTCAGCTGGTGAAGGGGTTTTACCGGCGGCCACTCAGAGTGGGCGGCGTTACCCAGGCAGGTGGCGGCGGTAGGGTGACAGAATTAACGGCGCGCCCGCTGCTCAACCTTTTTTACCCTGAGCTTTCCGGGATTATCCAACCGCTCTCCGGTGAATATGCTGGCAGACGCAGTGCATTGGAAAAAGCAATTTTTTATTCAGGATACGGGGTGGAAACCGGTTTGCTGATCGATATTTTCGAGCAGTATGGATTGAGTGCCATTGCGCAGGTGGATTTGTTGGAACGCGTGCACCACAACCAGGAGCTGGAAGCTTTGAGTAAGATGTCCTTTGCCATCATCCAAACTGTGATGCAAAAATTAGAACAACGGTATGAGCGCTCGATCATAGATGATGTCAATAAAACGATGAAGATGATCCGCTACAAGAATGGGGAGTATTTTCTAGAGGTAGCAGAGATCCATGAGCAGTATCGCCCGCCCATGATTTCAATACCCCAGTACCTGGAGATGAGGAAAAAATGACACAGCTTTGCCTGATACGTCACGGACAAACCGACTGGAACCTGGAAGGACGTTACCAGGGTCAGAGCGATGTGGATTTGAATCAAACGGGCGTGGAGCAAGCCTGGGCTTTGTCTCGCAAGCTTGAAAACAAGCAATTTTTGGCCTTCTATGCGAGTGATTTAAAGCGCGCCAGGCATACGGCAGAGATTGTATCCGCACCGCATGCATTGGAAGTGCAGCTGGACCGGCGCTTACGAGAAATTAACCAGGGTGAATGGGAAGGGCTGCTGGCGTCAACCATCCAAGAAAGATACGAAAGCCTGTGGAATCAAAGGGCAATCGATCCATCCGGTATACACCCACCTGGCGGTGAAACAGTCGAAGAGGTTGCCCATCGGGTGTATGCTGCCCTGGACGAAATAAGCACCCGTTATCCCGTTGGCCTGGTGGGGGTTGTCTCTCACGGATTGTCCATTGCTACCATATTGTGCAAGGTGAATGACATCCCGGTAAAACACGCCTATCGATCCATCCCAGATAATGCAGAACCCGTGTGGGTGGAGTGGGTGAAAGAAGGGTTATAAATCGTAATTGGGCCCGCCAATCAGTAGCGTTTGAACTTCGCCGTTGGGTTCGGCAAGGCCGTCGATGAGATAATTCAGTGTCAGGGGCTGATCAGGTGATTTTTATTTCTTTTGGGCGCGTTTCTTGGCTTCACGCAACCTGGAAAGAGAGTCTTCCAGAGAAGGTGCAGCGCCTTTTTGGTTCGGCAGGATTGTTGCTGGGATTTCATTCGAAGAGCCGTCCTGGGTGGCTTTGTCATCCAGGGTAGACTTAAGGTCACTCTGTCTGTGCTGGCTGGTGTTCTCCGGCGCATCTCGCCTTGCTTCAGCGAGTGATCTCGGTGCTTCTTGCCTTCCTTCAGCGAGCGATCCCGGCGCATCTTGCCTTGCTTCAGCGTGCGACCCCGGCGCATCTTGGCTTGCTTCAGTGGTCGATCCCTGGTCGCTACCGCTCCTGCCCCTGGCTCTCGATCTTTCTCTTGCAGCGAATAACCTGTCCAAAATCTGCGGATGCTCGCCTGGTTGGGTAGCTCGCCGACCATGCTTCAATGCGTATAGCCAATTAGAGAAAGTTACCCGCAATTTTTCCTGTGCCTTCGCCAAATCCTCCTTGCCCACCGCCAACCTGCGCAACCCCACATCGAGCGGGAATAGCAGCGCCGCCAGCAGCAGCAGCGGGCGCCAGATTTCTCGTGCGTAATCCGCTGCGGGCAGGTTGTGTAAAAATGCATTCAGCGGCTCGAGGATTTCACCTCCGCCGGTGCGGCGTGCCAGCTCCTCCAGCAGCCCGCGGTCAGCACCGCTGGAAAGATATTCCGGCGAGTAAGGCACCACCGCGCCCAGGGTGATCTGTCCCAGCGAGCGGTCGCCGTCGTTGGCTCCAAGACGCACCAGGTACACGCCCGGCAGGTCCGCTTCACTCAATGCTTCGTATTGCCCTGGGCCGGTCTGGCGCAGCTCAAGCTGCACCGTCTGCAAATCGGGGTCTACCACAGTTGCCTGTGCCACCACGAAGTTCAGCGGGCGCCCATCTGTCCCAAGCGCCTGCAGACGCACGGACAGCTTGCCTTCCTGCAGCGCAGCGCTGGCTTCCAGGCCTTCGACGCGTGGAGCAGGCAGCAGCGAGCTTACCAACTGGGCGGAAAAACGGGGAAAACCTTCCCACGCCAGCCACTCGCTTGCCCACTGACCTTTGACATCCGATGTCCAGGCGGCAGCACGCCCCAGGCCGTACTGCCAGGTAGCTAACAGCGGGTCGCCGCGCGGGGTGAGCAGATCAAGACGGGCGGTTTGCTTGGCGGTGGCGCCGTTGTAACCCAGCAAGGCCGGCAGCGATGACGGGTCAAGCCCCTGGAGCAGCGGGCTGGGCGAGCCGGCTAGCGGGTAGAACGGATCTTCGACGATATATTCGCCCACCGACTGCACCGTCTCTTTCAAGAAGATATCCGGTACACTCAGGATATCCGCCGCAGGGTAATAACGCCCGCCGCCTGCGACCGCCAGGCTTTGCAGATAGGTCGCCGAGCCCTCGCCAGCAGCGATCACGCTTAGGGTGATGCCTTCAGCGTTCATCTTCTGCGCCAGGTTGGTTAGCTCGCCTGCGTGGATCCAGCCGTCGGTCATCAAGATCACATGCCGGCGTTTGGCGTCCACATTCTGCAGTGATTCATAGGCTGCCTGAACACCGGAAGCCAGGTTAGTCTGGCCTGCGGCAGTGAAGGATCCGATCGACTGTTCCAGGGTGAAGGGATCGACCCATTGCGCCAGCTCGACTATCCAGCGGGCGGCGGTGTCAAAAGCCACCACCCCCAGGAAGTCCTGCTCTCCCAGGGCGCTGGCAGCGCGCATGATGGCTTCCTTGGCGATATCTACCTTTGGCTGCCCGACTTCAGCGCGCGTGTAGGTCTGGTTCAGATCGGGGTTGTCGCAGTGGCAGCGACCCATGCTGCCGGATTTGTCTACCGCCAGCACCAGGGCCAGGTTCGCCTGCAGGTCGCGGTTGCGCACATCCATGTCTACGGGCAAAGCTGCTTCCAGCGGGGTGCGCAGATAACCACCAGCGCCGTATGAATCTTCGCCGCCGGTCATCAACAGACCCTTGCCCAGGTCCTTGACGAAAAGCGGCAGCGCCTGCATGGCGCTGTCAGGCAGGGATTTGGCATGTACGTTGACCAGGATCACCGCATCAAAAGCAGCCAATTCGGAAAGTGAAGCGGGCATTTGCCCGGGTGCGGTGCGCTGTACCTGCATTTCTGCAGCCTGCAGAGCCGATACCAGGTTGTCTCCTTCAGCGGGCGAACCTTCCACCACCAGGATTGACGGCGGGCCGTAAACCACAGTGAAGGCGCTGGCCTGGTTGTTTTGCAGCCGTGTGTCGCTATCGGGGATGACCTGGGCGCTGAAACGGCGGAAACCTGCCTGCGCCTGGCTGCCGTCCACCTGCACCTGCACTCGGTTCTCACCGGGCTGCAGTTTGAGCTCCTGGCTGTGGATCAGCTCGCCGTCGGCAAAGACGCGCAGGGCAGCCTGCTGCGCCATGCTGGAACGAATGACCGCGGTAAGTGTGTAGTCCTCGCCCTGGCGCACATCCGCCGGGGCTTCCAGGCGCTCGACCAGGGCTTCGTTTTCTCCTTGAGGTTCGCCCATAGCGAAATAAAGCAGCTCGATCTGGGAGGCAGCAGCCAGCTC
>CAZTMX010000226.1:0-4869 GCA_964614855.1 uncultured Anaerolineaceae bacterium
GTTTAGCTGTGCTAATCAAAGGTCCAGCTGCATCCTGGGAGCACCTGGATTTCGGCATCGCTTCTCAGGACCCGTCTGTGCTTTCCCTTTTCCAGGCAAAGGAAACTCGCCAGGCAGCCGCACTGTGCGTTGACCGAAAAATGCTGGCAGAGTCACAAGGCTTGCTCTACGTGGCGATACCAGATTCTTTTATCCCGCCAGAGTTCTCTCAGGCGAGTGCTTCTATCCGCAATTATGGTTATGATCCGGTGGCAGGCGGTGCTATGTTGGATGCCACGGGTTGGTTGGATACAGATGGCGATCCGAAAACTGCGCGCAACAGCCAGACGGTGAACGGGTTCCCCGACGGTACTGCGTTATCCTTTTCCTTGACTGTCTCTAAGGAAAACCAGGCACTGGCTGCTGTGATCAAAGAGATGCTGGCTGTGTGCGGATTTGATGCGCAAGTGCAAGCGCTGGACGCCAGTGAATTTTATCAGCCCGGCCCTGGGGGTACTGTTTTTGGGCGAAATTTCCAGGCAGCTTTGTTCTCCTGGATTTATGCGCAGCCGCCGGCCTGCCAGCTATATTCAAGCAGCGAAATCCCTGGTAATTATCCGCAATATGTCAAGGGGTGGGCAGGCGCCAACATCACCGGCTACAGCAATCCGGAATACGACCAGACCTGTCGTACTGCTATGCGCGCACCGCTCGGGTCATCAGAATCCATGGCTGCCATTGCCCAGACGCAGCAAATCTTTGCCGAAGACTTGCCCGTCATTCCATTATTTGCCCGTTACAAGGTGCTGGTCACAACCCCGGAAATTTGCGGTCTTGAAATAGACCCTGGCGCAGAGAGCAGTTTTTGGAATGTGGAGATGGTTCATGATGAATGTGCTCCATAGAACCACAGCTAATGCTAGCTCCCCATGGTTTGCCGACCTGTCTCTGCAGCGAATACATGCTGGTGAAAATACCATTGATCATCCAAAAAATGGCGGGTGTTGTGAAAGAAGACACAAGTGGTATTTGAAGGTTATCAATTTTTTGAATTATGAGGTATACTTCACTTTCGTGAATAATTGGTTCCTTTGTCGTCTGTCCTGTTGTTGCGATATGAGGCGACCATATATACCCAAATGTAATACACTTGAGAGGATTCAAATCCAAGGAAGGAGATGGATATTGGGATACTGGATCACAAGCCGAAGAACTATCCAATCTAACACCAAATTTTTATCAGGAGAAGAAAATGCGTAGACTTTCCAGTTTGTTTGCAGTTTTGATTGTTGCCAGTATGGTGCTCAGCGCATGCGCGGCCCCAACTGCAGCACCCACAACAGCGCCCGAAGCGCCTGTTGTTACCGAGGCGCCTGCTGCGCCCGAGGCTCCCGCCGCCACCGAAGCACCGGCTGAGCCTGTAGCGACTGAAGAAGTGGTAGCCACTGAAGCCCCAGTGGCTGCTGAAGAAGCAGTCGTTTTTGAAGAGCAGCCCTTTGGTGAGAATTTACCCACCGCGCCAACCATTGATACCCCCCTGGTTGTTGCATACGAGGATTTCTCGCAGAAGTTCAGCCCGTTCTTTGCGGATACCGGTTATGACGTGGATGTTGCATCCATGACTCAAATCAGCTTGCTGACCACCGACCGCGTTGGCGGTATCATTTTCAATGCGATTGAGGGTGAGACTGTCAACTACAACGGCACAGATTATCTGTACAAAGGCCCTGCAGATACCAAGGTTGAGTATGATGAAGCCACGGATACCACGAAATACACAGCCAGGCTGCGTGTCGGTATGAAATTCTCCGACGGCCAACCGGTAACCGCTGATGATATCATCTTCACCTACTACACCTTCCTCGATCCTTCCTATGTTGGTTCGACAACTCTTGGATCCTACGATATTGTTGGTCTGAAAGATTACCAGACACAGACCACCAGCGAAGTGTATGATAAGTACGCACAGATTGCTGCAGACATTTTTGCTGCTGGCGTCGATCACGAGTGGGCAGACACCGACTCCTGGACCAAGGAACAACAGGATGACTTCTGGGCACGCCTCAAGGCCGAGTGGATGGCAGATGTACAGGGCATTGTCAACTATGTTGATTCCAAGTACCGTTCAGCATATGCTGAAGAATACATTGGGAAGACCCCTGAAGAAGTGGCCGAAAATGAAGGCCTCAAAGTCGTGTTAGGTATGGCTTTGTGGGGTTACGGTGAGGTCAAAGATGGTGTGTTTACAGCCTCTCCTTCCGGCACCACATATGATATGGTCGAATCCTTCCCGACTATTGAAGATTACTACAACGAGACCTACGCGGCTTACGAAGGTGATCCCGTAGCCTATGCATCCGTTGAGTCCGCCAACGAAACCGATGTCCTGGGTAATGTAAACTCAGATTTCATCGGCTTCTGGGGCCCGCAGGATGAAAGCATGGGCGGCGAAGGTGTGCCGAACATCGCCGGTATCAAAAAGGTTGATGACTACACCGTAGAAGTTACCCTGAATGGCTTCTCTGCCCCCGCAGTGTACTCCATCCTCGGTATCTACGTCACACCGCTTCATTATTACGGCGATGTGGAAAAGTACGACTACGAGAACAACAAGTTCGGTTTTGACTTTGGCGATCTCTCCAAGCAGGAGAGCCTGACTGCTACCCCCATGGGCGGCGGTGCGTACAAATTCGTCAAATACGACAATAAAGTTGTCTATTTCGAAGCCAATGAGAATTACTACAGAGGCTGCCCCCGCATTGCAGAAGTTCAATTCAAGGAAACTGTATCCGCAGAAGTAGCTTCTGGTGTTCAGACAGGCACCGTCGATGGCGGTGAAATGACCGGTTCGCGCGCTCGCTTTGACGAGGTCGCGTCCTATAACTCCAATGGTGAGATCACCGGTGACATCATCACCACTAGCAAAGTCGATAACCTGGGTTACGGTTACGCAGGCATTAACGCCGATACCGTCAACGTTGCTGGCGAGCCTGGCTCCGACGCATCCAAGAATTTGCGCAAGGGCTTGGGCACCATCCTGGCTGTCTACCGCGATGTAGCCATTGACAGCTACTACGGCGAAGCCGCAACCGTCATCAACTACCCGATTTCGAATACTTCATGGGCAGCTCCTCAGCCCACCGATGAAGACTACAAAGTCGCCTTCTCCACGACTGTCGCTGGCGAGCCTATCTACACTTCGGAAATGACCCCCGAGGAAAAATACGCAGCTGCTGAAGCTGCTGCCCTGGGCTTCTTCGAAGCGGCAGGTTTCACTGTTGAAAACGGCAAGCTCACCGCTGCTCCTGAAGGCGCAAAGTTGAGCTACGAAGTCATCGTCCCTGGCGGCGGCACCGGTGATCATCCCGCGTTTGCCATCTTGACCGGCGCGCAGACTTCCCTGGCCAATATCGGTATGGAACTCAAGATCAATGACCCCGCAGACTCCAACATCCTGTGGGATGCCCTGGATGCCGGCACCCAAGAACTTTGGACCGCTGCCTGGGGCGCTTCCATCGACCCGGATATGTACCAGGTCTATCACAGCTCCGGTGTTGTTGGTGAAGGTGGTTCAGATTCCAATCATTATCACATTCGTGATGCTGAGTTGGATCAGCTCATTGTGGATGCCCGCAAGAGCGATGATCAGAATTACCGCAAGGCGATTTACAAACAGGCTCTCGATATCATTATCGATTGGGCAGTTGAAATCCCGACCTACCAGCGGCAAAACTGCGTCATCTTCAGCACAGAGCGCATCAATATTGATACCATCACTCCAGATATCACCACATTCTGGGGTTGGATGAATGATATTGAACTGCTTGAAATGCGCTAATTGATTAGCTGACCTTTATGTTTTGAAATGACTGTGGGCCTACCTTCGGGTGGGCTCACAGTTCTGAATACAGTAAGACCACTAAATATAAAATTATTGGGATTTTTCAAAAAGGGTTGCTATGCGTATTTTTATCATAAGGAGACTCTTGCTGGGTGTGTTCATCTCGTTCTTCGGAGCGATGGTGATCTATGCCACAATCCGCAGCCTGCCTACCTCCTATGTGGAAACCATTGCCAGAGAACGTGCGACGAACCCCTTGAGCACAAAGACATACCAGGAATGGTTGGATCAACTCAATGCGGTCTATAACCTCGATGTGGGAGTTATCCCAGGGTTTTTTGGATGGTTGGGAAATGCATTAAAAGGGGAATTCGGAGATTCGTGGCATTATGGGATACCCGTTACGGAGAAATTTGAGCAGGTAATTTGGTATTCAGTAATCATCAACATTATCACATTTATCGTTGAGGTTGTGATTGCCATACCCCTGGGCATCCTGGCAGCCAGAAAACAGTACAGCAAGACAGATTACAGCATTACGGTTTTCGCGTTGATGGGGATTTCTTTGCCGACATTCTTTCTGGCAACAATCCTAAAATATGTATTCTCCATCAAGCTTGGTTGGTTTGACCTTTACGGCTTGACGGGCCGCTACTTCACATCCATGACTGCGACAGAGCAAATGTTGGATATCGGGTACCATATGGTCTTGCCCATCGTCACGCTGATGATGCTCTCGGTTGGCGGTCTCATGCGCTATACCCGAACGAATATGCTGGAAGTGCTTAATTCTGATTATATTCGCACCGCACGCGCCAAGGGGCTTTCTGAGAAGGTTGTTATCAATAAGCACGCTTTTCGGAACACCTTGATCCCACTTGTTTCTTATATGAGTTATCTTTTACCAAGTATGATGGGTGGCTCACTGATTACCGAAACACTCTTCCAGATACCTGGTATTGGATACATCTCCTTTCAAGCGATCACGCGCGGCGATATCCCCTTTGCGATGTTCTACGCAACATTTCTCATCGTTCTAACACAGGTGA
>CAZTMX010000227.1:0-4852 GCA_964614855.1 uncultured Anaerolineaceae bacterium
GTTGAGCCAATCTACATCGCTATAAAACCGGAACTGATAATTCGCCATAGCTCATGACATGTTTATGAAGGAGGTGCAGAACTAACAATTATTAATTTTGGAAATGCTCTGAGACCTACTTGATGAAGTTGGGCATTTCCAAGAATGACGAACGAACTATCCAGAAAATAGTTTATTCGCAACCGTCGAATTCAAATCAGATGATTCAGTTCAATTAAGGAGAAGAAAAATGAAAGGCAAAAGCGTCTTAAGGATCCTCGGGGTGATTATGGCTCTCAGCATGATCGTCAGCGCGTGTCAACCTGCGCCAACAGCAGCCCCCGCTGCAGCCCCAGCTGCAGCCACCGAAGCACCTGCAGTGGCCGAAGCACCTGCAGCCCCGCCAGCCAAAGTCTACACCTACAAAGATATGACTGTCGGTTTCCTCCAAACTGGTTCTGAAGGCGGTTGGCGCGCCGCGAACAGCGCTTCCTTCAAAGAAACTGCTACTCAACTGGGTATCAACCTCAAATTCTACGATTCCCAAAACGACCTGGCAAAACAGGTGGCTGGTTTCCAGCAGTTCATCCAGGATCCCGAGGTGGATGTCATTGTCATGTCGCCGCTTGAAGTAACTGGTTGGGAACAAGTTCTAAAGGATGCAAAAGCAGCCGGCAAACCTGTCATTCTTTCCGACCGCCGCATTGACGGTTTTGAAGATTACTATGTCACCTTCATTGGTGCGGACTTTGTTGAAGAAGGACGCAAGGCCGGGATCGAAATGTGTAAACTGCTCGAAGGCAGTGCATCCAAGAATGTTTGGGAATTGGTTGGCAATGTTGGTGCTGCACCTGCTATCGACAGAGGCACAGGTTTCCGCGAGACAGCAGAAAAATGCGGTATCACCGTCACAAAAAGCCAGACTGCGAACTGGAGCGTAAAAGAAGGCAAGGAAGTTACTGAAGCCTGGCTAAAAGAAACCAAGGATGTCCAGGGCATATTTGGCCAAAACGATGAAATGGCATTCGGCGCTATTGAAGCCCTCAAAGAAGCCGGTCTCGTCCCCGCAGTGGATGTTAAAATCATTTCGGTGGATGCCACCGCTGGCGCATTCCAGGCCATGCTTGACGGCACGCTGAATGTAACCGTGGAATGCAATCCTCTGCTTGCACCACAGGTTTACGAAGCTGCACTTGCGGCTCTCAATGGCGAGACGCTGCCAAAATGGATCCCCTCGCAAGAAAGTGTTTTCTTCATGGATGACCCCGCTCTGAAGGATATTGCCGCAGGTCGCAAATATTAAGCTCCTGCAGATCCTGCTAACTGTGTCAAACCGGTGGATCTGAGTTCTTAGGTTCTTAGGATTGGGAAACGAAGGATTGACCGTTTCCCAATCCTTTAAATATTTAGTAAAGGTGTGGAAGTATGACTGATTTAGATCAAACCATACTCACTATGGAAGGGATCAGTAAAGCCTTCCCCGGCGTGCAAGCATTGGATGACGTAAGCCTGACACTCAAAAGGGGCGAGGTTCTGTGTCTGGTTGGGGAAAATGGTGCAGGAAAATCCACCCTGATGAAGATATTAACCGGAGTGGACCAGCCAGACACGGGCAGCATTTTCTTAAATGGAAACGAAATTCACCCCAGATCTCCTTTAGACGCCCTGTCTTTGGGAATAAGCACCGTCTACCAAGAAATAAACCTTTGCATCAATCTCTCCGTTGCGGAAAATATCCTCCTGGGGCGCGAGCCGCACAAAAACGGGCGGATTGATTGGGCAAAAATGAACACAATCGCCAACGACACCCTTCAGCGTTTACTTGGCGTAAATATCGATGTCACCCAACCTCTCGACTCATACACCGTGGCGATCCAACAGATGGTCGCTATTGCTCGAGCGCTCTACATTGAATCGGCAAAGATCTTAATCCTTGATGAGCCTACATCCAGCTTGGATGTCAACGAAACCAACCAACTCTTTAAAGTGATGAAAAGGTTGAAGGGTGAAGGCGTAGGCATCGTTTTCATTACCCATTTTATCGACCAGGTTTTTCAAATCTCCGACAGGATCACTGTTCTACGCAATGGGAAATTGGTCGGCACATTTGAAACTGCATCTATTACCCGGGTTGGTTTAATCTCGAAAATGATCGGTCGTTCTTTGGCCGAATTTGATGAAATGACAAAAACCAAATCGGATATTGGCAAGAATATCCAGGTTGAAGCAATTTTGCAAGCAAGAGATTTCGGCTTGACCAATGCAATCAAGCCATTCGATCTAGATCTACATCGCGGAGAAGTGGTGGGGTTTGCCGGGCTTCTTGGCTCGGGCCGGACAGAAACCGCCAGTATTTTATTTGGCTCAGAAAAACCGGATTCAGGGACAATCACCGTAAATGGGACTCAAGTCCATGAATTTTCACCGCTGGGCTCAATTAAGCGCGGGGTTGCCCTTTGCCCCGAGGACCGTAAAGCGGCTGGCATTGTGGACGACTTGACGGTACGGGAAAACATCATCCTGGCGATCCAAGCCAGCAAAGGATGGTTCAAGTATCTAAGTCTGGAGAGCCAATACGAAATTGCTGATCAATACATCAAGCTGCTAAATATCTCCACCCCATCCGCTGACCAGGCAGTAAAAAACCTGAGTGGCGGAAACCAACAAAAGGTAATCCTTGCGCGTTGGTTGGCAACAAATCCCTCCGTGCTCATCCTTGACGAACCCACTCGCGGCATTGATGTGGGCGCCAAGGCTGAAATCCAAAAACTTGTACTTTCCTTGGCTGAGGAAGGGAAAGCCTGCTTATTCATTTCTTCTGAATTGGAAGAAGTGCTGCGTACCAGCCATCGAATTGTGGTGTTGCGCGAACGCGAAAAAATAGCCGAATTTCCTGGGAATGTAGACGAGAAGACAATTATCCACTCGATTGCAGGGAGTGAATCATGAAAATCACTACAAAATCACGGTTCAAGTGGAGAAATCTCACCGAGAGCAGGCTCTTTTTCCCCATAGCCGCGTTATTGCTAATCCTTACCTTTGATTTAATATTTATCCCGGGCTTTTTCAACATCGAAAATCGAGCTGGCAACCTGCATGGGAGCTTGATTGACATCATGCGTAACGGCTCAACCGTGATGCTGTTGGCAATCGGCATGACGCTTGTTATCGCCACCGGTGGCGTTGACCTATCTGTGGGTGCCATTATGGCAATTGCAGCTTCTGTTGCAGGAATTTTAATGAACCCATCAGCGCTCAAGAATGAAGTGTTTTTTGTCACCGACCCCAATTACACATTTCAACCGCTCTGGATTGTCATCCTTGCTGCTCTTTTTGTTTCTATCATTTGCGGCTTGTGGAACGGCGTGCTGGTCGCTTATATGCGCATCCAACCCATGGTAGCCACATTGATTTTGATGATTTCGGGACGCGGCATCGCACAACTGATAACCAATGGGCTCAGAGTGCAAATTACTTACAGACCCTATGCCTTCCTTGGTCAAGGTTGGATTGTGCTGCCATTTTCCTTGTATATTGTAGCTCTGATCTTCTTGTTAACCTGGTTGGGGACACGCAAAACAGCCATCGGGATGTTTGTTGAATCGGTAGGCACCAATTTCCGCTCCAGCTTTTTCAGCGGGATCAATGAAAAGAGGATCAAACTTCTGGTTTATTCGTTTTGTGGATTTTGCGCCGGTGTCGCCGGACTGGTCGCCAGTTCGAACATTAAGACCTCGGATGCGAATAATATCGGCCTCACCACCGAACTGGACGCCATTCTCGCCGTTGTAATCGGGGGCACATCCATGGCTGGCGGGCGTTTTTCATTGCTCGCCAGCATGATCGGGGCCTTGGTGATGCAAGCAATCACCCAATCGATGTATGCGATTGGTGTTCCAGCCTTTGCGCTCCAGGCAATCAAAGCGGTGGTTGTCATCCTTGTGATCCTCTTGTATTCGGATCAAGTTCGAGGCTTTATCCGCAGGATCAGCACAACCCCCAAAGAGGTATAGTCATGGCATCGATGATTACCAGCTTCTTTACAAAAAACCGCAAGCTTATTCCTCTGATGTCAACAGCTCTTTTGGCGTTTGCCGCGTATGGGATCGGCGCCTATTTCTTTGTCGGCATGCGAAATCCGCAAGTATTCTTGAATTTGTTCCGCAACAGCGCCTATTTACTGATAAGCGGGATTGGCATGACATTTGTCATTTTGACTGGAGGCATCGACCTTTCAGTCAGCGGCGTTGTAGCACTTACAACAGTGGCTTCAGCTGTTTTACTGCGCGAAGGCTATAACGCCTGGCTGGTCATATTACTCATGCTGTTGATGGGCATGTCTTTAGGAGCGGTGATGGGGCTTTTCATCGTCAAGTTGAAAGTCCAACCCTTCATCGCCACTCTTGCAGGCATGTGGTTTGCGCGCGGGATGTGCTTCTTCATCAGTGACGATGCGGTCACCATCGACAATTATATTTTTCAAATCCTTGGAAAAACAAAGATCTTAATCCCTGGCTTGATGGAACTGGCAGAAAAGCGAGGCGATCCTGCTCCTTATATCACCATTCCCGTGGCGGTGGGTTTTCTACTGCTCATCATCGCGATTTACATCAGCAAATACACCCGCTTTGGTCGCACAGTTTATGCCATCGGTGGAAATGAAGGCCGAAACGAGCAATCCGCCCGACTGATGGGTCTCCCTGTGGATAGAGTGAAATTGTCGGTCTATACTTTTAATGGGTTTTGTTCAGCATTATGACAACGTCATGTGCCATCTTTTCCAGAAATCAATCATGCTGCTTGCTTTATAGGGAGAATTAAAATTGATGGGCATTCTAATATTGCACATCAGCGCCAGCCCGATTGCCATATC
>CAZTMX010000228.1:0-4840 GCA_964614855.1 uncultured Anaerolineaceae bacterium
ACACTGAGAAGTGCAAAAAAGTGCTGAGAAGTACTGAGAAGACCTGAGAGAAATACAAGTACAAAGTACATTTTTACCACGGAGACACGGAGCACACTGAGAAGAGCAAAAAAGTACTGAGAAGTACTGAGAAGTACACTGAGAAGTACTGAGAGATAGACAAGAGCGAAGTACATTTTCACCACGGAGACACGGAGTACACTGAGAAGTACTGAAAAGCGCTGAGGATTACCTATGGATCGCGGGAAACTTATCCAAACAACAATCAGTCGCTATCTGATGGCGGTGATTGCCCTGGCAGTGCTGTTCTTCTGGCCTGCCGGGACATTCGATTTTTGGCAGGCCTGGTTGTATATGGGCCTGCTTTTCGGTTTGATGCTGGTGGTGATGCTCTACCTGCTCAAGTACAGCCCCGAGCTGATTGAGCGGCGCATGCGCACAAAAGAGCCACTGAAAGAACAAAGCCTGATCATCAAGCTCTCCTACATTCCCTTTCTGTTGGCCTACATCCTTCCCGGCTTCGACCGGCGCTACGGCTGGTCAGATGTCCCCTTGTGGCTGAACCTGCTGGTGATGGCGCTGGTCTTCCTGGGGTATATCCTGGTGATGTGGGTCTTCCGTGAAAACAGCTACGCCTCGCGCGTGGTGGAAGTGGCGCAGGACCAAAAAGTGATCAGCAGCGGACCGTACGCCCTGGTGCGCCACCCCATGTACCTGGGCACGCTTCTGCTTTATGTACTCTCCCCCCTGGCGCTCGGATCGTACATTGCCTTGATCCCGGCGCTGCTGATCATCCCTGTGATCATCGCCCGCATCCTGAGCGAAGAAAAAATGCTGGCAAAAGACCTGCCCGGATACCAGGAGTATATGGAAAAAGTCCATTTCCGCCTGGTACCCGGGGTTTGGTAGACACTATTCGCTATCCTCAGCGCTCTCCGTGTCTCTATGGTTCTATATTCTTTTCCGTGTAATCCACCTAATTCCTTCTCGGCCTAATCCGTGCAATCCGTGTCATCCGTGTAATCCGTGATCCTGTGATCCTGTGATCCTGTGATCCTGTGATCCTGTGATCCGTGATCCTGTGATCCGTGATCCTGTGATCCGTGATCCTGTCATCCGTCATCCGTGTCATCCGTGTAATCCGTGATTCGTGTCATCCGTGGTTATTTGTTCTTCTCAGTGCACTTGGTTTCAATGTAGTTAGTTGTACTTCTCAGTGCTCTCCGTGTCTCCGTGGTGAAAAGCTCTTCGCTTTTTCCCCTTGGGAACTGAATTTTTCAGCGATGCACATACGGCAGATACAGTTGCAGTTCCACGCCGTCTTCAAATTGCAGCTCAATCCCGCCGATCAACTCGCCTTCTACATATCCTTCCACATCAATGACCGGCGTGCCGCCCGCGATATCCTGCAAAGCGGAAACAAACAGGCGCTGCTGCAAATCCTGCAGTGTAGCCGCGCATGGTAAGAACACATGCACCTCCACCACCAGTTCGCTGAACGGCGAAACCACCACGCTGCCGCTTGGCACCGTAGTCACCACCCAGTCCACCGGCACATTGAAAGTGATCAGCCCCAGGTCCACCGTCACTGCCAATGGGGTATTATTCATCAAGGTGAAGGTGTAGATATTCTCAGTCCCGCAAGCCGGGCTCTCCAGCACATCCACATTGCGCTGGCTTTCCTGCGGCTCATAGATCTTTGCTGTATCATGCAGCTTGACAATCACGCATTGGTGACCTGATTGGACCGGTGTCCAATCGACGCTCACCGTTTGCGAGCTTTCTGCTGGCACCGTAACAGTTTGAGTAATTGGATCCATCCCAACCGAATCAAAGGGGATACCCATACCGAAGTCCGCCCAACCAAAGGACAGTTCAACTTCGATGGGCGTATCGCTGGCATTCTGTATCGCTGCGCTCACTGTTGTGGTCTGACCTTCCTGGGGCGGGTATGGCTCGATCATAATCTCCGACTCGGAATAGCCTTTTTCATTCGGCTTGTGCAGCGGTACGGGTGGGATATCCACCTTGCGGAAGCCGCCGATCAGTATGCCGTCCACGTACGCTTCCACATCCACGATTGGCTCACCTGTGCCGAGCACCGCATCTGCTGGCGGGGTCACGGTTAGCGTCACCGGCACAAGCTGTCCGGGTTTAATATTTAACAGCACATCTTTCGACAGGCTGAACCCCCAGCCATCCTTGTGCGGCACCAGACCCAGGGTAACCGTCGATTCCTGCGCCAGATCGCCAATGCCTACCTCAAAGACCAGGTCATGCGGCACGCCAGGCTGCAGCGGCTCGCCGACATCGATATTGCGTTGGCTCCAGATGGGCTCGTGACCATCCATCTCCAGCACAACCTTCACGCAGAATTTTCCCGACCAATCGGGCGGCTCCCAAACCACAAACCCGCGCGCCGCACCGTTCGCCGGAACGAAAATTTGGATCGGGTTCGGGACCACGTAGGCCGTGTCAAAGGGCAACCCGATGCCGAAAGCGGCCACACTAAACGTGGCGGTGACGATCTCGTCCGTATCCGTGGGGTTAAATACCTCCACAGACAGTTTCACCGGCAACCCAGGGATGGCTGGGTAAGGATCGACCCCGATCTCCGACTCGGCATAAATCGGGTCGCCGGGACGGTGGATGGGCACCGGTGGGCGGAAGATCTTGCGGAACCCGCCGATCAGCTCGCCGTTGGCGAAAGCTTCCACATCCACGATAGGCGCGCCGTCAGGCGGCAGGATCTCTGGCGGTGTCACTGTCAGTGTTACCGACTTCACCTCTCCCGGCTTCACATTCTCCAAGACTTCCGGCTCCAGTAAGAAGCCCCAGCCTTCCAGGCGCGGGATCAGCGCCAGGAAAATATCCGCAGGCTCCATAAACGGGTTGCTCACTTCAAAGACGCGCTTATGCGGCACTAGCGGCTCGAGCGGCTCGCCCACATCCAGGTTGAGCTGGCTATAGAAAGGAAAGGGATAACCGGGTACCAGGATATCCACCTGGACGCAGAACAACCCGCCAAAGGGCGGCACCCACATGATGCTTTGCGTAACCAAGGAATATGGCGGCAAAAGTACCTCTTGCGGCGCTGCGATAGCAGAGAAAGGTAAACCGATGCCAAATGGGCTCCATTTGAACACCACACTAACCGTCTGTGGTTGGCCGGTTGGGTTTCGCAACTCCACGCTGATCTCGGTTGGCTCCCCCGTACGCGGCGGGTACGGTCTTACAAAGATCTCCCGTTCGGCGTAGATCGGGTCGCCTGGATGGTGGATGGGCACCGGGGGGCGGAACACCTTGCGGATACCGCCGATCAGCTCGCCTTTGATGAAGGCTTCCACATCTACGATAAGGGCAAAATCGGGCAACTCGAACCCACTGAGCGGTGGGGTGACTGTGAGGGTAACCGGTCGCACCTCGCCGGGCGCAACCTGCGCCAACACATCTGGATACAGCTCAATGCCCCAACCTTCCTGGTATGGGATAAACCCCAGGCTGATATCGGCGAGCTCATTGGTGGGGTTGCCGACCAAAAAGATCAGATCGTCAGGGATCCCAGGTTTGAAAGGCTCGTTGACATCCAGATTGCGCTGGCTGAATTGCGGTAAGTATCCCGGTGATACCAGCAAAACCTGCAGGCATAAGTGACCGAAGATGGGCGGCACCCAATGAATACACTGTTTGACGATGGAAAAAGGCGGAAGATTGACTGGTATGCTGTCGTTGATTGGGGAGAAAGGCAGTGCGATGCCAAAATTTGCCCACATAAAAGTGATATTGACCGCTTGTGGAAAGGGCGTGGGGTTGCGCAGAACCACGCAAATTTCTGTGGGCATCCCAATGGTCACCGGGTAAGGATCAATCGAGATCTCGCTCTCCGCATAGCGGGGTTCAAACCGGTGGTGCAGAGGCACAGCTGCGTTATCCATCTTACGCAACCCACCAAAGCTTACTCCGTTCAAGAAAGCTTCGATATCGGCGATAGGCTGGAAGGTGCCCAACTTTGCATCCGGCGGTGGGATGGTGCGCAGCGTCACCTGGTAAACCTGGTCCGGATTTTCAACAAGTAGCTCTGCTGGAAGAACCTCAACGATCCATCCGGGCATATAGCTGGTGATATTAAACGTAAGCTCCCCCACATCTCCAAGCGGGCCGACCGGCAAGATCAGATCATGCGGCTCGCCGGGTACCAGCGGCTCCCAGAAATCGATATTGCGCAGGCTGCGCAGCGGCTCTTCAGCGCCGTCCTGAAAAAGCAGCACCTCAAACCCCCAGATACCAGGTCCGGGTGGGATCCACACCACGCAGGTCGAAGCGGCCTGAGCAGGAGGAACCTCCAGTTCCCGCTGGTCGATGAACTGGTAGGGCACGCCAAAGCCCAGTGGTGTCACGCCGAATTGGAGCACACCCAGGTGGGCGTTTTGCGGGTCATCGTTGACGATCTCAACGCAAATTTCCACCGGCCCATCCGGCATGGGCGGCTCAGGGTTGACAAAGATCTCTTCCTGAGCGTACCATGGCCAGTTGCCGCTGGGAAAGCGCAGTGGCAGTTCGTCGATAGAACCAGGCTGGCGGATTTCCTGCTCCAGTTCAGGAGCTTCGGAAGCAATGCCTGTATTTGGCATCCCGCTGGCCGAAGACGCCAGCAGCATCAGCGAAAGTACAACCCCCAGGCTGACGGATTTAAATGAGCGGAATATTCTTGTTTGGTTCATGTTTTCCACCTTTTTCCGGCGAAAAATCGACCGGCAGGCTAAACAAAAGGCGCGATGGAAGGCGCGGTGAACAGCCTTGGGCAAACAAATTGGAGGGCACCTCCTTTTAAAATATTTGA
>CAZTMX010000229.1:0-4837 GCA_964614855.1 uncultured Anaerolineaceae bacterium
CTGCGCATGAAAACCCCAGCGCTGCGGGTGGGCGATCTGTGGCAGGTGGAAAGCAGCTCAACGCAGGTGTACGCATTTTTGCGCTCATACAAAAGCGAAGCAGTCCTGGTGGTAATCAACCTGGGCGAGGAGCCGGTCAAGAGCTACTCGCTGAGCCTGGATAAAGGACCGCTGGAGGATGTGAACGAGGTCAAGCTGCTGCTGGGCGAGGGGCAGGCGAGTGTGCCGGTGGTCAACGCTTCAGGCGGGTTCGAGCCGTACCAGCCGCTGCCAGAGCTGGCACCGTATGAGAGCGTGCTGATCTGGCTGGCGCCGTGAGACTGCGGTGGGAGGAACTACTAGTTGGTAGATCAGCGCTAGGGGGATTTATGAAAAGTCTTTTTGTATGTTTAAAAATTCCTTATATCTCTCAAGAGGAATTTATGCTACGATATATACAGAAAATCCCCTTTGAAAATTCGAATAGGGGATAAAGCAACTCATTCCTTTCTCTCTTCGCAATACACTGCACCAGTGAAACAACAATCGAAACTGACTTTACGTTCACTAGGCAAATTCAGCGATTTTTCCTTGAAGCCACACGGGCTCTACCTGTCTGCGTGTGCCTGAAGTATCATCTCTACTCGAATGAACGAGATTGGACAACAGTAAGAAAATGAAAAATATACTTGTACCTGACTGGCGTCGCTCTACATAGTTTTCGAACATTTTCTTTGCTTTACAATATCCAAATTTATTCGCTAGCTGTCACCGCGAGTATTTGTGCAGAAAACGAGCATGATAAGAATATTAAAAAGGAGAATCCAATGGATATAAATAGTGACGATAGGGAAAAAAACTATGAGATTTACTGCGAATATCTGAAATTAGCCGAGGAAGCTCAAAAGTCTCAAAAAAAAGAAGTAATGCGGCGCTATCTCCCTTTGATGCTCATTCCAATGGGATTATGTTTGGCTGCGTTCCTGTGTTGGAATTCAAGAAGCGGCTACTCAGATTACCGGACGGCTGTATGGTTGCTGTTCCTGGGAGTTCTTGCATCTTACGGGGTTGGTATATGGGGAATGTGGTTTTCTGGCAAACTCAATAAGACAATCGCGAATCGAATCGGAAGGACAAAACCTGGATTTGAGGAGTTCTACAGGCTGTATCGAAAAAAGCAATGGCCAGAACGTGTTCCCTTGAGTGATCAGGCTTATGGAAAATTTCTAGCCCTGCTAGGACAGAAATCACCAGGCTCCGATTATACCCAGTCATAGCAAGCTTTGTTGGGCGAGTCTGAACGTGTCCGTGAAAAGTGAATTGCTAGTAGTAATTAATGCACCGAAGTCCATAGTCACCCCATCGATAGTTAGTGGATTCCTTGGTGTAGGGCTTTAGACTTTGGGGTTTACTACAACCTTTCAACCCACGAGTCTCTCGGATATTAAGAACGCCAGGCCGGCAGGCGCCAAACGCTCAGGCGATTTCTTCCTTCCCTGTGCGCGCCTCATCTTCTAATTCCTGTCTCAGCTCTTGCAAGAACTCATTTAATTCGTCTGGACGGCTAAAGAAATGCAGCTGACCTGTGTGCGGGTCTTCCAGGGATGCGCGCCAGGATATTTCTCCGCACTGCTTCACATGCCATAGACGGAGCAGGAAAGAACGGTAACTCATCTCTTCTTCATGCATACCCTCGCCCCCGTTTCTTCACGACGGTTGTGAAAATCAAGTGCTAGGGCTCGTATTGGACTATCTCCTGAACATACCCACTTCCGGCAAACGGAATGGGAACCGAGGGGTCGATGATGTTGGCGGCTTGAATCGTGTACTGGAAAAGCAGACCCTCGTTGGGCCCAAAACCGTGTCCAATGTCGTGGATGGTACTGATCATGTCACCGCCAACCAATCTGCGGTTGCCGTGAAAAATCCCTTTCCAGAGAACGGATCCTGCTTCATCAATATACTCAAAGGTTCCCCACATGGCGCCTGTCATGTCCTTGATGGATAGGATCACATCAGCCACTACTACCTCATTGTGGCATACCAGTTCACCACTCGCTTTATAGGTCCAACATGCTTTATAGACTGATTTTGACCCCTTGATGTAAATGTGGTTATCACGGATTTCCTGGCTTCCCGGATCGAGTTGTTCGATCATATCGGCGGTTACAGTGAAATCGTTTCTCGCTACCTCAGGGTTTGTGGTATCTGTTGTGGAAATTGGTTTTTCACCTTTCATCAGTACGCCTCCTCTCAGGAATTATTAGCTCGTGACATAAATCCCTGAATTGAATAAGCAAGCCGGGGAAGCCTGGTTCACCCCTCCAGGCTTCCCTATTATATTTTGAAATTTCATCTTCAGATCCGTACGTTATTGCACCAGGATAAAGTTATGCCGCGGTCGCAACCAGGCAGAAGACTAAGGAGTGTACACACCTGTATCCTGGATAAAACCAGTGCCTTCGAAGACTGCGGGTTGAGAAGGATCCCAAATATTGAATGCCTGGAGGGTATACTGGAAGAACAAGCCTTCGTATATTCCTAATCCGCGCCCGATATCATTGACCGTGCTGACCATGGTTCCATCAACGATTTTACGACTGCCGTAGAAGACACCCTCCCAGACCACTTCGTCATTATCGTTTAGAAACTCAAAAGTGCCGCGCATGGTGCCCGTCATGTCGTCCAGTGATAAATCGACATTTACCACGACCACCTCACGATAGCATATGGTTTCGTGTCTCTCCTTGAAAGTCCAACAAGTACGATACACCTGTTTCATATCACGGACGTGGACATTGTTATCCTTGACTTCCGTGGTTCCCGGATCGAGCATTTCGATCATTTCTGCGGTAGCCGTGAAGTAGGTCCTGGGCGCCTTGGCGGCAGTGGTGCTGAATGACATTATCAGCAAGCTGAACAGTATGACAATGGTTATAGAAATTTTCTTGCGGTTCATGAGTTTTTCTCCTTTTGAACATGAGTAGAACGGGTTGTTTGCTCTAAGTGTATCCAGCGGGCGTGGGGAAATCGTGGGGACACTATTCTTGATCATCCAGCCTGTGGATTCATGTATAATATTTATATCGGACGGTGGTCTGCCTGGTAATAAAACTGGGAGGTGGCGATGCACCAGCTTGAAATCCGCTTGCTTGGATCATTTCAGGTCCTCCGTGGGGAGACACCGCTGGCAGGTTTTGAATCCAATAAGGTGCGTGCCTTGTTGGCTTACCTGGCGGTCGAGGCAGACCGCCCTCATGCGCGCAGGAAATTATCCTCCCTGCTTTGGCCGGAGTTTCCCGAAACCACTGCCTTGAGCAACCTGCGTTATGCCCTGTCCAATCTGCGAAAAGTCATCGGGGACCGCTCTGCACACCCCCCTTACCTGGAAATCAGCCCCCAGGAGATTTCTTTTTTCGCAAATGACAACAGCCTGGTCGATGTGAGAGTTTTCGAACAGCTATGCAGCCTTGCGCGCCAGAATCCGTTGGATTTTCAAAGCTTGTCTCAAGCCGCCAAATTCTACCGCGGCAGTTTTTTGGAAGGCCTATCCATCCCCGATAGCATTGCTTTTGAAGAATGGGTGGTATTGAAGCGCGAGCATTTCGACCGCATGGCGTGCCAGGTTTTTCACTTGCTGGCTGGTGATTATGAGCTTACAGCCAATTACCAGCAGGCGATTGCATTCGCCGAACGGCAGCTCGAGCTGGATCCCTGGCGAGAAGAGGCTCACCGCCAGCTCATGCGCTGTCTCTATTTCTCCAACCAGCGCAGCGCTGCTTTGGCTCAGTATGAGACATGCCGGCGGTCGCTGGCTGCAGAGCTGTTTCTTGAACCCGATGAAGAAACCCAACGCTTGTACAAGCAAATCTATAAAGGCACATTGCCTGCTCCGCCAGACCCACCGGCTTTTTTTCTTCAACAAACCGCCGGTGCAGTAGAGCGCCCTCGCTTTGTTTCTCGCCAGGGCTCGTTGAGCCGTCTACACAAAGCCTTGAGCCTGGCTGTGTCTGGGCGGGGCCAGGTCCTGCTTCTTTCCGGCAGCCCCGGACAGGGTAAAACCGCTCTGATGCAGGAATTTATCCAGCAGGCGCTGGAGGCACATCCTGCATTGGCGGCTGCCTGGGGAAACAGCTACGCTTACTTCGGCTCAGGTGATCCATACCTGCCCTTCAGAGAGATTCTAGAAATGTTGACCGGTCAGGTAAAGCATCGCTGGGAAGCTGGCTCAATCACCCAGGATCATGCGCGCCGCATGTGGCGCCTCACGGCTTACTCGGTGCAGGCATTGGTGCAGGAAGGCCCTGCCCTGATCAACACTTTTGTCCCAGGGCAATCTCTTCTCCAGCGGGCTTCATTGGTTGCCCAAAGTGAACCCCCGTGGCTTGCCAGCTTGCGGCAGCGGGTTGAACGGCAGGTAACCGGGCGCCCACCTTCTCAGGAGGATATTTTTCAGCAGTACTGGCGAGTATTGGCTGCGATTGCCCGCCGTGCTCCACTGCTCCTTTTTGTCGACGATTTGCAGTGGTCTGATCCATCTTCGCTCGGGCTGCTGTATCACCTTGCCCGCCAGCTTTCAGGCGCCCGAGTTCTTCTTGTCGGTGCTTTCCGGCCAGTCGAGGGATTGCCGGCTTCCAGCTCTGACCCCGCATCTCTGGCCGGCATGGTAAACGAGCTCCGCCTGCTATATGGCGATATTCTTATCAACCTGGACGAGCTGTCGGACCGCAGCTTTATCGATGCCTACCTCGATCTCGAGCCCAATCGTTTCGATGAAGCTTTCCGAGATGAATTGTTCCGCTATACACACAGCCACCCGTTGTTCACCCAGGAAATGCTGTATGGGATGCAATTGCGA
>CAZTMX010000230.1:0-4764 GCA_964614855.1 uncultured Anaerolineaceae bacterium
CGGATCTTTGGCTGCAGATTCGACCCGGAACTGATGCTGCGCTGGCGTTGGGCATGCTCAATATTATCATCCAGGAAGGTATGTACGATCGCGATTTTGTCGATAAATGGACCTACGGCTTTGACCGTTTCTCAAAACGGGTTAGCGAGTATCCGGTGGAAAAGGTTTCAAAAATCACCTGGATACCGGAAGAGAAAATCCTGGCTGCAGCGCGTATGTATGCCACCAGCAAGCCAGCAGCCATTCAGTGGGGGTTGGCAGTGGATATGACAAAGGAGTCCCTGCCGGCTGGTCACGCTATCTCTGCCATCTGGACTATCACCGGAAACCTGGATGTCCCGGGTGGGATGATAACGGTCGTGCCGCCGTTCGGCGTGGCCAATCCCTGGTTGGGCGGCTGGGGCGCTGAGTATCTGAGCGAAGAAGCCATGTCAAAGCGGATTGGCGTGCAGAAATATCCGATTTTAGATTTCGGTTTCTTAATTGCACAAGCCGATATGATGGCCGATGCCATGCTTACTGACGACCCGTACCCTATCCGAGGCGCCTGGATCCAGACCAACAACCCCATCGTGTGTATGGGGGCCGATCCAAAGAAGCTATATGCGGGTTTGAAGAAGATGGATTTTGTGGTCGTCGTTGATCTGTTTAAGACGCCTACTGCAGTGGCGTTTGCAGATATCCTGCTGCCGGCTGCTACATATCCAGAGCGTGATGGTTTGCGCGCACTGTGGTACCACCTGGGTGCAATCAACAAGGTGACGCAGATCGGTGAAGCCCGCTCGGACCAGGAGATTAACCTGGAGCTGGGTAAGCGTTTCAATCCGGAGATGTGGCCGTGGAAAGATGTCCAGGAGATGTTCAGCTATATGATGCAGAGCTCCGGGATGACCTTTGAAGAGCTCAAAGCACAGGGCGGTCAGGCGTATCCACCGTTTGCGTATAAAAAATTTGAAAAGGGTATGCAGCGCCGCGATGGCAAACCCGGCTTCAATACACCAACCGGGCGAATGGAGCTAGCCTCAACCTTGTTTGAGCAGTGGGGTTTGGATCCGCTTCCTTATTACGAAGAACCCACCGAAAGCCCAGTCAGCACACCCGATCTCTACAAAGAGTATCCATTAGTACTGACGACAGGCGCCAGGCCGTGGGGTTTCTTCCACTCGGAGCACCGCCAGGTACCCAGGTTACGCTCCATCACCCCTGATCCCCTGGTCGAGATCCATCCGGAGACCGCTGCCAAGTTGGGGATAAATGAAGGCGATTGGGTGTGGATCGAAAACAGCATGGGGAAGGTCCGCCAGCGTGCAAAACTCACCGCCACCATCGATCCGCGGGTTGTCAATGCCAGCCACGCCTGGTGGTATCCAGAAAAAGAGGCCGCTGAGCCAGAATTGTTTGGCGTGTGGGATGTGAATATCAACCAGCTGGTTCCCTTGCTGCCGGGTCGCAGCGGCTTTGGCGGCAACTACAAATCCCTGCTGTGCAAGATTTACAAAGTCAAGGAAGGAGAGATGTGAGATGGCGCGCTACGGACTGCTGATCGATTACGAATACTGCACCGGTTGCCATACCTGCGAGATCGCCTGCCAGATGGAGCACAATCTTCCAGTTGGGCAATGGGGCATCCAAATCGCCGAGATCGGCCCCTGGCAGATCGAGGGCGACAAATGGCAGTACGCCTACATCCCAGTACCAACCGAGCTGTGCAACCTGTGCGGCGAGCGGGTGGCAAAGGGAAAGCTGCCCAGCTGCGTGCATCACTGCCAGGCGAATGTGATGAAGTTCGGCAAGGTGGCGGACCTGGCGAAGGAGATGGAAGGCAAGAGCCACACGGTTTTGTTCGCGCCGAAGTAATCAGTCGGGTGGCGGAATTTGGTGCTACTTGCGCTAAAGTGATCAGCCGAGCGAAGTTAGATGGTTCTAGTGGCGTTAAAGTGATTCCGCTTTCTTTGCGAATGGGCAACTTCATACCAATTAATGACAATATGCTCATCGTTAATCGCAAGTTTAGTCTGTAGAAAGGATAAATGGAGCAAACAAAATGAATACACCCGATGAAAAACGCTTTACCACCTGTACCACCGCTGGACCACTTTTTGTCCATGTAAAGGATAACAAAGTGATCCGCGTGGAGCCGATGCATTTCGATGCGGATGAGGTTATCCCTTGGAAGGTCGAAGTAAACGGCAAGACGTATACCCCGCCGCTCAAGTACCCGTTGTTGTACTGGGCGCACGCTGCCAGAAAATGGATCTATTCTGAAAATCGTGTACGTTATCCCTACAAACGCGTGGATTGGGATCCTAACGGTGAGCGTCACCCGGAAAACCGCGGTAAAAGCGGGTATGTACGCATCTCGTGGGAAGAGGCATTTAGTTTGCTGACCGCAGAGCTTTCCCGTGTGCGTACGACTTACGGCCCATCAGCCTGCCTGGTGTCATTTTCTGCACACCCGGAATGGGGAGCGATGCACTACTTCTTTAGCGATCACTTCCGCTTCTGGCATATGCTTGGGTTTACCTCGCGAGAGATCACACCTATCTCATGGGAAGGCTGGACGGCAGGTGCATCTTTTATGTACGGTTATTTTCGCGGTCAGGGCATCCTGCCAGCCAAAGACACCTTCCAAGATATCTCAAAGGAGACCGAGCTCATTGTTTTATGGGGGAACGACCCGATTACGCATAATGTGTATAACGGAATCGACACGCCGCGCGCCTTCCAATACTGGAAAGAGCTGGGTAAGAAAATCGTCCTGATTGATCCGCTATATAACGATACCGGGATGCGCTATGCTGACAAATGGATCCCGATCATCCCCGGCACCGATGCTGCAATGGGAGCTGCTATCGCCTATGTGTGGATCCAGGAAGGCACTTACGATAAGGAATACCTGGATACCCATAGCATAGGTTTTGATGAACAGCATCTGCCTGAGGGTGTCCCGTCGCATCTGTGCTTTAAGGATTACATCCTTGGGCTGTCAGATGGTGTGCCGAAGACGCCAAAATGGGCGGAAGCTATCAGCGGTGTGCCCTCGCGGGTCATTGTGGAACTGGCGCACGAATGGGCTGCCAAGCCAACTTCGCTCTGGGCTATGTACGGTGGAGCCTGCCGCCGGGCTTATGCACATGAATTTGCCCGCATGATGGTCACATTGCAGACTATGCAAGGTCTGGGCAAGCCAGGTGTAAACCTGATTGGCGCCATCCTGAATCTATCTGCGCAATACGACAATCGCCAGGTCGGGCCTCCAGGGTATGCGGATGGCGGGATCAACGCCGTTGCCGAGAAATTCTATCCGAACCAGGTGCCGCAGGTGTTGAACTGCCTGCTGCTTGAGAAAGGGTTAACAGAACCTCCTCAAAAGTGGAAGGGCGGTATGTTCATGATGGATTCACCAAAAGCCTTTGCGACAGAGCACGAGTATCCGATGGAAGGCTGTTCGGAAATCCATCTGATCTGGCAGCGCGGTTCAACCATGGTCAACGCACCAGATCGCAATCGTGACTTGCGATCCTATCAACACCCCAAGATCGAGACCATGGTTGTGCAGGCTCCCTGGTTCGACCGTGACTGCCGTTATGCGGATATCGTGTTGCCAACCACAACCAATTTTGAGCGCCAGGACCTGACAGAACCTGGCAGTGTTGGGCAATATGTTCCGCCTGCCTGGATCGGGTTGCGCTCTGCGGTTTTCCACCAGCAGTGTATCGAGCCCCTGGGCGAAAGCAAGACCGACCTGCAAATTTATTCTGAATTGGCAAAGCGCCTTGGGCTCGGTCAGGGGTATACCGAAGGGAACACAGAAGAAGACTGGCTCAAGAAGCTGTATGCGCGCACAAATATCCCCATGGATTACGATGAGTTCAAAGAAAAGGGATATTACGTGTGGCCTGCGCTTCCGGATTATAAACCCTGCAAGCAAATGGAAGAATTCTATCAAGATCCCGAGAACAACAAGCTAGACACGCCCTCAGGGAAAATTGAAATCTTCTCGCAGGCTCTTTATGAAATGTACGGAGCAGATAATCCAGAAATCCCTCCGATCCCGCACTACATTCCGGAGTGGGAGGGTCGCTACACCCCCGATCTGATGGAGAAATATCCTCTGCAACTTTTGACAGCTCACCCCAAATACCGCTTCCACGGAAAATTCTCTGATGTCAGCTGGCTTAAAGAGAATTATAAAGTCAAGGGTCCGGATGGGTACGAATACGAGCCTGGATACATGCACCCGGCGGATGCACAGGTACGCGGTCTGGTGAGTGGTGATATCGTGCGGGTGTTCAATGATCGAGGTCAGGTGCTGGCTGGTGTGGTGATCACCGAAAGATTGGCCCAGGGCGTTTTCTGGCTGACTTACGGCTCGTGGAATGACCCGCTAGATCCTAAACCGGGTGCCATTGACCGCGCTGGTGATTCGAATAGCCTGACGCCTGGGCGCGGGATGTCCATCCACCACCTTGGCGTCGCCAGTAACTCTGCGCTGGTCGAAGTCGAGAAAGCAGACCTGGCAAAACTGGCTGCTGAATATCCTGAAGGTTGGGCTGGTAAATACAGCACCTGGAATAAGGAGTAACCCTGATGAAAACATTGATGTTTGACGTAGAGAAATGTGTCGGTTGCCGCAACTGCCAGTTGAGCTGTAAAGATGAGCATGTCGGCAACGACTGGCTGCCCATAGCCAAACCGCAATCCGAAGGACAATTCTGGTTGCGTGTAGAAGAACGGGAACGCGGCTCGGGTTCAAAGGTAAAG
>CAZTMX010000231.1:0-4758 GCA_964614855.1 uncultured Anaerolineaceae bacterium
TTTAACATCACTTGAAGGTTGCTAGATCAATTTACAGAAAAATACTTGCATAATCCTATGAATTTTTATCAGGTTTATGAAGGGGATTTGATCCAGTATGATTGGACAAATAATGGGTCATGGGATCATAGTGTAATTATTGTAAGATCTCTGGATCTGGGTCTAAATAACCGTTTTCATTGGGTAGCTGGACACACCCCTGATGTTGACGAATATCCTTACACTTCTTTCGCTTACCCAAACGAGGTCTACCGCTTTATCCATATTGAACGGATAGATGGGTACGCTAAATTGTTTTTGCCATTGATATTGAAGAACTTAGAAAACAGCTTCCAATTTGACCTTACAGATCCATATCCGGAGCCGACGGATTATGGTAGTGCCGTAGGCTCCCAAGCTTACCCGGATCCGTATCCTACCCCTTGATGCCCATTTATATAAGGTATCAATTACAAGCTTAGGGTCATTCCACAAAAGTGGGGGTAGAAGCCTCGGCAGTCTTTTTCATTGGATTCCCTGGCAAAACCTGATTTTTTCCATTAGCTGTCTAAATCCCTATTAACGGAGTCTCGTTTTCTAAAAATGATCGACATCCTCAAGGTTGCATTCTACACTACGCTCAATCTGATCGAAACCAATCAGAATCACCACATCACTGCCAGACCATTCGAGATCATCCGTGTGTAACTGGAGAATCCCAGATAACATACAGGATCAAAATCCAAGCTTTTCCATTATTATCCATAACAACCTTTGTGTAACTTCACATCAATGGCAATCTCAAGCTGCCTGAGAACCATTAAATCAGAATATCCAAAATTTAAAATCTGACCATGAAAGATTTTCAGGCGTTGCGGCTGACCCGCGCCAGTAGATTGGCGTATTGGTTTGTCCCAGCATACTTACGCAGTTCCTGAATGCGGCGGATCAATAGCGGGTGTGTGGCAAGGGCTTCGTTCAGGCTGCCCAAAATCGTATCATCTTCTGCGTCGATTTGTTGGTAAGCCAGCGCCATCCCCTCTGCTGTTAATGCTTTAGGACCCGCTACCAGCTTGATCAGGGCTGAGACCGCTTTTTCAGGCTTTCCACAAGCCAGCAAACCAGCTCGGTCTGCAGAATATTCGCAAGCCCGGTTCCACGACAGAAAAGCCATAGACAAGATCGCGGCTGCGCCAAACGGGCTGGGAATACCTGCAATACCACCCACCAAAGAATTCAGCCAGGTATGCCCCAGGGCTACATGCCCCAACTCGTGACCGATAATAAAAAGCAATTCATCCTCATCCATGATTTTAAGTAAGGGTGAATATAACACCACGACTTTGGGTGATGACAGACCAAATGTATAGGCGTTCAATGCACGGCTGGGAACGACAAAAGCCTCAATTTCCCCCGGTTGCAAGCGCCGGGCTGCCCGCTGCACCAACCCCGATAACCCCGGTGCATTTCCGGTCGTGATGCGCTGCGCCCCCCGCACCAGGCTTTGGTGATGAGAGCGGCTGGAGGAGAAGGCAAGCATTACAAAGGCAAGGATAAAAACCACGCTGGTGCAGACGGTTGCCGTTGCACTGATAGCAATCACCAGCAACACCACGAATAGGGTGACTGTCAGGATCAATTGTTCGTTTGGGAAACGATAGGCCGTGGTTTTCATAGATGAAGGTCATCCTCAGCTTTCTTAACCACCAGGGTCAAGCCTTCCATGCGCACCACACGTACCCGCGTCCCGTTGGGCAGCGGTTCTTGAGCCTCCTCCTGCCTGGCGCTCCACTGCTCGCCTGCTAATTGCACTATGCCGGTGCGATTTAGCTCGCCGCGCACCTCCGCCAGTTGACCCACCAGGCTTTCCCTGCCCATCCTGCTTGGGAGAGACTGCGCTCGAATGGCAAAGAGTAAAACACCAAAAAACAATGCCCCGGTGGCAAGCGACATGCCGATGATCAGCGGCATGGATACTCGTTGAAATGCAGGCACATTGGGGGAATTAAACATAACCATTGCACCCACGATTAATGAACCCACCGCTGCCGCCGTGAGGGCGCCGTGGGTGGGCGCTTTGATATCCAACAAGAACAGGCCAAAAGCCAGGGCCAGGAAAATCACGCCGAACCAGTTTACATCCAAAACCCCCAACCCGTAGGTTGCCAGCGCCAGGCAGACGATCCCGGTAAAGCCAGCAAACCAACCCCCGGGGCTGGTGATCTCGATCAAAATGGCGGTCGATCCGATGGAGAGCAGTAAGAATACAATATTGGGATTGGTCAGTACCGAGAGGATTCTCTCGATCAATGAAGGGTTAAAGAATTCCAGGCGCGGGTTCTGGGTGGAAACTGTGCGCACATCCCCTGCTGCATCCACCTTCGCGCCGTCGAGTTGGCGCAGCAGGTCATCCAGGTCTGTTGCCAGGAAGTCAATTAACCCGGCTTCCAGCGCCTGGGAGGCGGAAACAGCCTCTGCTTCTTCGATCGTGCGCTCCACCAGTGCTGTTGCCGTGGCGCCGCGCCGTTCAGCCAGCGAGCGAGCAGAAGCTTTCAGCAGGTTTTTCACCTTGGCTTCCATCGTCTCGCCCAGGTCCTCCCCCTCCATGCCCACCGGGCTGGCAGCGCCAATGGCTGTGCCGGGCGCCATGGCGGCATAATGCCCCGCCAGGGTGATAAGGGTTCCTGCGCTTCCAGCTATGGCGCCGTCGGGTGATATATACACTACGACTGGTACCCGGCTTGCCAGGATATTTTGCGTCATGCGCGTGGTCAGATCAACACTCCCCCCAGGGGTATCCAATTGCAGCACTAACAATTCAGCCTGGCGCTGCTCGGCCACCTGGATACCGCGCGCCAGGTATTCAGCCATTCCCGATGTCAACGCGCCGCGCGCTGTCAAAACCAGCACCAGGGGCGAATCTGCCTGTGCGGTTACTCCTGGGGCTTTAGCCAGGAGGACCAAGGGCAACAAGATTAACAGGGCGAGAAACCTGAAGGATTTTTGCATACCACACTCCTGGTCTAATTATAGCATCACCAGATAAACCGGTATCTGGTTTGAGGAAATGATTCTATCGATATCTAATTTACCAGGGTAATCCCCGCCTGCTCCAAGCGCTCCTGCACCAAAGCCGATAAGCGCGGCCGCATCTCTGCCGCTTTTCCAAAACGCGTCCGGGCAACCAGCTCCAGCTCTGTCTGCTGCCCAATCAGACCGGATGGACTGATGACCTGCCAGGGCTCAAGCAAGTTCGGCAGCAATGAGATCGCTTCATTCCCCAGGGCTTCTAAAATCGGCAGCGCTTCGCCCAAGTCGGCAGAAGACATTTTTAAGGTAATAGACAACGGCGAAAAACGCCCGCGGCTGAAATTGCGCACGGTGCGGATTTCCCCGTTTGGAATGATGTAAAGCTCCCCCGTAGGTGCGCGCATCCAGGTAGTGGTCAGGTTTACAGCTTCAATCACCCCTTCAATATCCAGTACTTCCACCTTTTCGCCCACCGCATAGGTATCTTCAAACAGAAAACCAACGCCTGCAAACAGGTCGCTGATCATAGGACGGGCACTCATACCGATGCCGGCGCTGAGCAGACCCACCACCCACAGCAGTGTTGATGAATCCACAAATTGCCCCACCGAAAAAAGGAAAGCCAGTAGAAATGCCGCTACGCTGATGGCGCTGGCAACCAGGCTTTGCAAGGTTTGCTGGCGTTCCGGGGAGGGGCGGCGCGATTCTTTGGCAAATTTACTGATGTGCACCACGTTGCGCGAAATGCGCCGCGCAAGGCGGTGTAAAAGATAAGCCAGGGTAAAGTACAGCAACGTCCGCAGCAAAGTAACTACCCACGGGATTTGAGACAATTCAGCCCACCAGGATTGGATCATAGCAAAGTGTCCTTGTGTGTATGGTTATTCATGCAAATATTAAACCACAAAACCGATCCTTATTGAATGTGCAATCAGTCCTGGCAAAGATACGGCGCTTGACCGGAAACCATGGCTGGTGTAAAATTCAGGTCGCAAATGCGGGCGTCGCCAAGTGGTAAGGCATCAGCCTTCCAAGCTGACATTCGCCGGTTCGAATCCGGTCGCCCGCTCTCAGGGCCCGTAGCTCAGCGGCAGAGCGGACGGCTCATAACCGTTTGGTCGCAGGTTCGAACCCTGCCGGGCCCATAAAGCAAACCTAAATACAATACTATTCTTTGCTAAACCGAGCTGCAAATGCGAAAATTCTCCATCTTCCTCCTGTTCATCTTCCTAACTCTTGCCGCAATCTTGTCTGCTTGTTCGCAACCCGTACAGGTTCAGACGCCGGATGAGACTCGCCTGTTAATCAACACAATCCATAACTACAGCGTTCGCTTCCCATCAGAGTATGACGTGGCTGTATATGACGAAGATGGTGTCGCCATCCTGAAGAAATCCATGCTCAACAGCGAAAATGCCCGCGCCCATATTCATGTTTTTCCAACCCACGACATGAACCTGGAAAACCTGGTGGAAGAACAGTTGATGCTCTACCCAAGCGAAGAAATCGATCGTTCTCCATTGACCATAGATGGGCTCCCTGCGGTGATGGCGGATCATGTTCCGGGACAGGATGTCAACCGGATTGTGTTTGTTGTCTATGAAGACAAACTGGTAAAAATAAATTTCATCCCTGCGGACCCCAAGCAAACTGAAGTTTACAAGGAAATGGAAGCCTTGTACGAAGTCGTGATCAAGTCGCTGGATTTTGATCCCAGCCCATAGACCAATCGTCCCCTGTTCATTTCCC
>CAZTMX010000232.1:0-4758 GCA_964614855.1 uncultured Anaerolineaceae bacterium
TTGATATAATCATCCTAATTGGCGCGACAGACTGCAGGAGGTGGAAATTATCTTTAGAAGTTACGCAGTTGAGAAGAAGCATGCTAAACTAAGAGCGTGAACCCGCCCAAATGCGATGAAATGGATTATATCAACTTTCTGATTGCAGCCCAAAGAGTGTGTAACAGCGTTGAAGCCTCGCAGATGTATCCGGACCAGCGCATGACGCCTGCACGCGTCTGTTGAAGCGTTTGCCGCCGGATAGCCAGGCGCTCTTGCAAGAAGTCAAGTTGTTGGTGAACTTGTTCAAAGGTGTGCTGGTCATTGACGACAGCACCCTAGACAAACTGTATGCATCGCAGATGGCGTTGGTTAGTTGGCACTGGTCTGGCAAAATTCTTAGCATTGTGCAGGGCATCAACCAGATCTCGCTGATTTGGACGGATCGTGAATATCCACTTCTGTGCGATTTTCGACTGCACAACAAGGCTGCTTGGTTTATCACAAGGGCTATGGCTGGGTTAAGGTGTTTCGGACGGTCGGCACAAACGGCGACACGGAATATTTGGCTACCAACCGCCTGGACATGACCATTGAGCAAGCGACCTTCCATGCTCTGGATGCCTGGCACATTGAGGTCTACCATCGTGGTCTTAAACAGTTCACCAGTGTTGAACGTGGCCAAGATCGGCTCGAAGTCTCGCAACGCAATCAAATTGGTCTGGCTATCCGTGCATTTGTTCGTTGCGTAAGTCCTATTCTATATATTCAAGGAGTTGCCTATTGATCAATCCGATTAAAAGTTCTACTGGTACTGTCGAATCCCACATTTTCAAGGAGTATGGTCATGAAAAAATTTACATTAAGATTATTCAGTCTTATATTGTTGGTTAGCTTCATCGCCTCACCGGCGATAGCGCAAACACCTCAAGAAGGCGACCCCAAACTGTCTCCAACATCACTTGACAAACCAACTCGCCCAACACCTCAGTTAGTATCCCAGGAAATTCAAGATCTCTTTAAAGATGGTATGAGCATTGAAGAGTTCTTGATCAATAATAAAGGCCCTATTCCCAATGCATTACTGGATTATGCCGACACTCCGGTAACAGTAATTGTTCAATTGGAGGGACCCTCATTAATTTCATATATGTCACAAAAAAATATTTTGGGATCTGGCCAAACTGAATTCAAACAAATCGATTACGCCAGCAGCTTGAAAGCATCTCAAGATAAGGTGATTGACAAGATCAAGACGGCATCGAAAGGCAACATAACTGTCATGGGACGCTACACCAAGGTCCTCAACGGGTTTATGGCGCAAGTGGCCGCAAAGGACATCAACACTATCCGAGCGCTTGACGGTGTGAAATCTGTTACCCGCGCGCCCAAACACGAAATTAATTTGACCGCAAGTGTGCCTCTCATCAAAGCTGACGCAGTTTGGACATTGGGAGATACTGGTTATACCGGCAAAGACATCACCATTGCCGTTATTGACACAGGCATCGATTATACCCATGCCATGTTCGGCACGCTTGGCGACCCCAATGACTACGCCACGAATGACCAGGATATCGTTGAACCCGGTTCTTTTCCAACCCCGAAAGTCATCGGCGGATGGGATTTTGCCGGCACCGCATATGACGCCGAAACAAACCCGATCCCAGTACCAGATCCTGACCCATTGGACGAAAACGGTCACGGCACCCATGTTGCATCCACGGCTGCTGGTGTGGATGCCGGTTTTGGAAAAGGCGTTGCTCCAGATGCCTTGCTGTATGCACTGAAAGTTTTCGGCGCATCTGGCTCAACCAACCTGGTTGTGGACGCCATCGAATGGGCTATGGACCCCAATGGCGATGATAACATCGATGACCATGTGGATGTGATCAACATGTCCCTGGGTTCTTCTTTCGGTCCAGCCATTGCAGATGATCCAGAATATATGGCTGTTCAAGCCGCCAGCGCTGCGGGTGTTTTTGTGGTCGCCTCCGCTGGCAACGCTGGAGATTCCAACTATGTGACCGGTTCACCCGGCAACACCGATGCAGCTCTAGCTGTTGCTGCTTCGACCACAGGCTTCCAGACTTCGCCGGTCATTTCCTATTTTGTCGCCGAAGTAGAAAACTTGATCCCCTACACCACTTCATACAACCCATTCACAACAAAAATAACGGCTGAATTGGTGGATGTGGATACGCTGGATGGCGATGGAACCGGGCTGCTATGCGACACGACCGGTGCAGGTGATATGACTGGCAAAATCGCCCTGATCTCTCGCGGCGACTGTAGCTTCTATATCAAGATCAATAATGCAGAGGCCCTGGGGGCAGTCGCGGCGATCATTTACAACAACCAACCCGGCATCATCTCCATGGATACCACCGGCTCAACCCTTCCGGCTGGCTCTATCCTACAATCGGATGGTCTGCTCCTCAAAGGCTTAACGCCCCTCGTCGTCTCTGTTGGACCCGACTCCGAGGTCCAGACCTTCCCTTCAGATACACCGGTGGATACGATTGCGGACTTCTCTTCTCGAGGACCCCGTGGATACGACTCCATGCTCAAACCTGAAATTACCGCACCCGGTGTGGCGATTTTTGCCGCCAACATGGGTAGCGGGACCTCCGGAGTTAGCTTCAGCGGTACTTCCATGGCCGCCCCGCATGTCGCCGGTGTGGGTGCTTTGATGAAAGAAGCCCACCCGGATTGGACCAGCGAAGAGATCAAGGCCGCCTTGATGAACACTGCAGTCGACCTGGCTGACCCCATTAGCGCCCAAGTGCCCCGCCAGGGCGCGGGTCGTGTAGATGCACTGGCAGCTGCCACCACCAATGTGATTGCAGTTGGCGATGATGACTTTGTCTCTCTCAGCTGGGGGTTGATCGAGATCGGACCTGAAAATACCTTTACCGACTCGAAGTCAGTTACAATTTATAACAAAGGCATTCCAGCTGTTGATTTGGATCTGAGCACCCTGTTTACCTCTGTTTCGGATGGTGCCACGCTAACCCCCAGTGTCAGTTCAGTTAAAATCCCACCCTTCAACAGCGTTCAAGTAGAATTCACTCTATCCCTAGATGCAACGCAATTGCCCATCGGCTTTGGGGATATGGAAGAATACTACGGATATGCAAACATAACCGGTGATGCCAATCTACGCATCCCCTTCTACTTCGTACCCAGACCCTACACCGTACTTACGGAGCTGAATGCAGAAACCTCTATCGGGCATGGAGGTTTGGCATACGTCGATGTTGAGCAAACCGGACCCGTAGCGTCCTCCCTGTGGGCATACCCAACCTACCTGGTATCGGACAATGATCCGCTAATTGATGACCTTGGCGATTTACGCTATGTGGGCATGGATTATGGCGGGTTAAGCCCTTATGGTGACATCATTGTACCTGCTTTTGCCATGTGGGGCGATGCACACAGCAACCAACCTTACTGGGGTGAGGTCGATATGTATATCGACGCCGATCAGGACGGCGCTCCAGATGTAGTGGACTTCAACTACAACTATGGAGCAGCCACTGGGGGCGACCCTGACAACTCATGGGTTGTTATGCAGGTTGACTTCAGTGATGGGAATCTTTACCTGGCCAGCCCATACACCATCTATGCGGATTTCAACTCAGGCTTCCAGGAATGGTATCTGCCAGCGGCATATCATTACGTGACGGGTGCTTTCGACTTTATGGTATCTAGCTTTGACTGGAATCTGAATGAGGATTTCGCTGGCATGGCTAGCTTTGATATCACCCAACCGCCTTTGATGTGGGGAGTATTCGACTACGATACCTGGAGCCAAGAGCTCCTCGATCCATTCAACGAGAAAGCCTCTTTGCTGGCCATGGTTGACGATCCTGAAGGCTATGTAAACTATACACCTCTGGGCATCATGCTGGTAGATTATCACGGCCAACCGGGTGTAGGACAGGTTTACTACTGGCCACTGGATGCAGAAGTCATCAACGTAAGCCTCTCACCCAGTACACAGGATGGCAATGGCGAGCCAGAAGAAATCGTTCAATACACCATCACCCTGACCAACCTGGGTAATGTGAACGATATCTATAGCATAAGCTATGCTGATAACACCTGGACCACCACACTATCAACCGAATCCGTTGCTTTGAATGCCGGTGAAAGCGAAGATATAACCGTATCTGTAACCATCCCCGCTGGTGTTCAACCGGATGATATGGACACGGTGAATATAACGGCCACATCAACCCTGGATGGTTCTGTCCTGGCAAGCGTGGTGATTAACACCTATGCAGATTTCTTGTATGGCATATTCCTGCCCCTTGTCGTCAAATAAGAGTATTTAGTTGTGTTTCTATGCCTGGCTGGCGTTTGTCCAGCCAGGTTTCTTTTAAATACTTTCCACAAACCCAATTTTCAAATAACATTTATATGTGTATTTTTCACGAAATATATTTAAAATCTTATCAAGGGTGTACACCCACATCACTTTTGATATAATCATCCTAATTGGCGCGATAAACGAAGGAGGTGGAAATTATCTTCATATCCGTCGCTCTATTAAGATTTTCTGTTCAATTAAATATTTTTCACCCCATAAGACCATCAAAGGAGTAAATATGCGCACGCAAGGAACTAAATTTGTCCCATTGCTAATCCTGGTTACCTTATTATCCCTTGTCTTTTCGGGCCAACCAGCCATCGCAAAAATGGATGTCCCATCTGTAACTCCAGAAAAACATACCCTCGGTGTCAGCCCATCTGGTCTGTATATCCTCCAGCTCA
>CAZTMX010000233.1:0-318 GCA_964614855.1 uncultured Anaerolineaceae bacterium
CTTCTATGTCTTCGCCTCAACCATATAACTTTCCAAGGATCATCGGTCGCAACCAGAGTAAACCAACTCTTCAAGAACTTCACCGGCCAAAGCCAGATCTCAAAGACTTGATTTCCGAAATCACCACTGGTGAAAGTAACCTGCGAATCAGTAGCGATGGTTTTCTTTCCAGGTTAATCAGCCAACCAACACAAAAGCCTCGGACCAGGTTAGAGGTAAACATTGACAAAGCCTTCAAACCTGACGAAACGTCCAATCAAAAACCCAACCTTTTTACGCTTTACGAGTTTTATACCAGACATGCAGCACTGTCCATTT
>CAZTMX010000233.1:328-4751 GCA_964614855.1 uncultured Anaerolineaceae bacterium
CATCAAGGAAATAATTACCAACATTGGGCAAACATATTGGGGATATTACGCGAACGGCGATGGTACGTTGCATGGATATTTTGGGGCTTACTATCCCACAGAAAACGTGAAGGAAATGGTCCCGGAAAACACACATACCTACTTCAGTATACTGTGGCCGAGGCATACCAAATTACCACTGCTGAATCGCCTACGCATTCTTGCCAGAGAAGGGTGTGATCGATTGCCATTTTGGGTTGAATTAGTTGGTGCAATCGCTGCCGCTGATCAAGCCCTTAAGGAAGGCCATGCAACCAATAGCAATACTAAAGTTGTCGGCGTGCCAGCTGTGTTTGCCCGCCTTATGCACACGTATTACGCCGGTGGAAGAAAGGAAACCAGTCTGGAGGAAATACAGCAAGTAGCGCGCCTGCTTTCTTCCGCGACCATTGAGCGGCCAAAACACAAAATGATTGAACCCAAAGAGCTTGATCCTTGTGGTGTAGCTTTCTTTTTACAAGAGCTGGGTAAATCTCTCTGGTCGCCAGCAGCATTGAAAGCAGCGGTTTGGGTGCTTGAATCCCAGGATGAGAACAACGTTTTATACGATTCTTTTGCATCTATCGCTGATTGCTGGATGAGCCTGGTCAGTTTCGAGAAAGTTGAATTTTACGCTGCGGGAATGAATGTCATTTATTACAACGATGGTTATGGTACCCCGCTAGGACTCTGGAAACAAGCTATCGAATTTGAATTCTGGCAAATTCCTCTCGAAGCCTTACGTTACTTACAGCAGTGGCAGGATATTGGCAAAACAATCCACCAAAATCCAGTCGCTAATGATTATGACCCTGCTTACGGGAATGCCCTGGCCGAAAAACTACTCACCGAAGCCCAACAGAAAAATGCATACGCGCCTTCCGGTGCATTTCGGACAGCATTACCGGCGGGCATGCCCATCGTTGGAATTGAAGAACTGTGTGTTTGGTCTGATGGAACAAGACTCTGGGTATTACCCAGACCGTATGGAACGATTTTCTGTTGGTATCCGGATGCCGATTCTTCGCTTATAAGGTGCGGGCGAGATTCCAACGAATTATCTGCATGGCATCTGGTCCTGGCCGCCTTATGGCACGATCTCGTCACCGAGGGGCCAAAAGTGATTGTGCGCACTGGCGATGAGAAACTGAAATCAGATGTTCGTCATGTGGAGTGCAAAAGTCGCAAACGGCACAGCCGTTCTCGTCCCGATACGCATGTGCTGCGCCTGCCCAGCCAGCGCGTTATTCACATGGACGGCGTACATACCTGGGGAACACCGGAAGAAATCGAAAAGATCAAACGCCAGGCGCACCAGGTGCGCGGTCACCGCCGCAAGCTGCTGCCGGGGCACCAACGCAGCCTGTATGCCCTGGAAAACGCTCGCCGTTTCAACTTCATCATGCCCGATGGGTACACCTTCGTCAAGCCCTACCAGACCGGTTTGAGCGATCCAGATGCTCCGGCGACCAAAGAGACGCCGATCCTGGCGCGCGGCCTGGCCAGCCTGATGCTGATGAGCAAGGACTATTCCAAACGGAGCGCCGCATCATGAACGATACTCTGATCCCCCACAGCGTCGAAGCCGAAGAAGCCGTGATTGGTTCGATCCTGATCAACCCGGACGCCTACTACGATGTCGCCCAGTTCCTGCGGGGCGAGGATTTCTACATCCACCGCAATCGCTTTATCTGGGAAGCCATCAACCGTCTGCATGAGCAGCGCACGCCGGTAGACTTTTTGACCTTGACCGAAGAACTGGATCGAGCCGGCCAACTGGCCGAGATTGGCGGGCCAGCCTACCTGACTGGCATGATCAACCAGGTGCCAACTTCCCTGCACGCGGTGTCTTACGCACGTATTATCGAGCAAACTGCCGTACGCCGGCGCATGCTGCAAGCTGCCAACCAGGTGGCAAAACTGGCTTATGAAGAAAGTTCTGCCCTGGAAACCGTACTGGATGAGTCTGAAAAAGCTATCTTTGCAGTCAGCGACCGCCTGCTGGCGCACGATGTGAAACCTTTCTCGCATGTTTTGAGCGAGCTGTATGACCAGGTGGAGCAGCGGGCGCAGCACGCCGGGTTGTTTGGTGTACCTACCGGCTTTGTTGATTTGGACCGCATCCTGCAAGGGATGCAGCCGTCCGACCTGCTGATCGTTGCCGGTCGCCCTGGCATGGGCAAGACCAGCCTGCTGCTCTCAATCGTCAAATACGCTGCCCAGGCCCACAAAAAGCACATTGCGGTCTTCACCCTGGAGATGTCGAGCGAGCAGCTCGCCCAACGCCTGGTTGCCCAGGAAACGGGCATTGATATGCAGCGCATGCGCTCCGGTAAGCTGGAAGAAGAGGAATGGCCGCTCTTTACCCATGCCGTCGAAGTATTGGGCGATGTGCGCCTGTTCCTGGATGACACGCCGGCCATCACGCCGCTGCAGATGCGCTCGAAATGCCGCCGTTTGCACATGGAGTATGAACTCGACCTGATCGTGGTGGACTATCTGCAACTGATGAGTGGCGGCGGGCGCTTCGAAAACCGCGTCCAGGAAGTTTCCTACATCTCCCGTCAGTTGAAAGTGCTGGCGCGCGACCTGAACGTGCCGGTGTTGGCTGCGGCGCAGCTTTCCCGCGCCGTTGAGCAGCGCGCCGACAAGCATCCTATCCTCAGCGATCTGCGTGAATCGGGCAGCATTGAGATGGATGCCGATGTGGTGATGTTCCTCTATCGCCCGGAAGATGGGGATTTGTCCAACCGAGTGGAAGTAATCGTGGCCAAGCATCGTAACGGGCCCACCGGAACGGTGCAACTGGCCTTCCGGCAATCGCTGACCAAGTTCGAGAACGCGGCCCAGGAGGTCACCATTGACTGACGATTTGCTTCCCGAAAACGAGCGCGACGCGCCGATTGAAGTTTACTTTGGCAATTCAACCCTGGATATGGGGATTGCAACCGTCCCCAAGATACTGCCGCGCTATTGGATTTACCTGGCCAGCGATGGCGATCGGCTCAACGAGCGTGAGTATGCTTTGCTGATGCAGGTGCTGCTGCTGCGAGAAGCGCAGGATTTCGAACTGCGAGTGAGCAATATCCCTGCCCAATGCCCGGTCAGCACCATTACTCGCTCCCTGGCCTTGCTGCGGCGCATGGGGCTGGTTTTCACTGAGCGGATTTATTACGATCCCAAGCCCGGCAAGCCACCCGTGCTGCGCGCCCAGCGATGGGATTTACGCTCGTTATTCTTCAACCTGGAAGTGGTTGCCAAAACCTGGCAGGCCGGGCAGCGCCAGGCGCAGCTTGAATGGGAGAATGGCAGCCGACGCGGGAGAAAGCCAGTATACACATTCCCGGCCGATTTCAACCACGAAGTCCGGCTGCCGGTGGAAGTAGCGGTAGATGTACTGCGTGGAGTCTTCTTTCCCCATTCCGAAAAATGGGAGAAACGCGCCCAGGAATTGTTGGAAACGGTCCAAAACGACCCCGCCAACACATCTTTGCCTACCGCGCAGATTCTGCGCGATAGGCAATCTACCACGCAAAATCTGCGCGGTACACCCCCTCCACCTACCGCGCAAAATATGCGTGGTAGGCCATCTACCGCGCAAGATCTGCGCGGTCATCTATTTAAAGATGACGAAGACGAGGAGGATGATGCCGCCGCCCTGGTTGAGCGCATTTTCGCTTATTTCGCCGAACGCAAAGGCGGTTCGGATTACCACCCAACCGTCAAAGAGCAGGTGGCGCTCGAAAAGCTGCTTGCCGATGGTTTTACCTACGAGCAAATCATCGCCGGGATTGACGCAGCCTTTGCGCGTCCTTCCCGGCCCAAATATTTCACCCACTGTGCGGCAATTGCCCGCGACCTGGCCTGTTTGCAGCAGGAATCCCGAATGCCGGAAACCCGTAATCAACCGGAAACCCGAGAGCCGGAAGCCCTTGACCAAACGGAGCAGCCGCCCGCAGAGGCGCCCGCACCTGCCGAAGTGATCGAAACGCAACTGGCACGTGCCGTCGAAGTCTACCGTAGCGCCGGGAGAGAAATCACCGGCGATCTGCTGGCGCGTTTTCGCTTGATGGCCACCCGCTGCGACCCGGCTGCCCGCGCGGCTGGGGCCACGGGCGGCGACTGGTTGGCCGAGGCGCTGACCGGCGCTCTGGGCGTTGCGAAGCCAAACAACCTGCTCAATTACGCTGACGCTGTGCTGAACGACTGGATCGCCAATGGCCGCAGCGAGAAACCAGCCAAACCAGCGCCAAAATCCAAAACACCCCGCCGCGAAACGCCGGCAGCCGGCCGTGAACCGGCCGCCCACGCCGGCATTCGTGAGTATCTCGAAAAACACGGAGGCATTCCCAATGGCGACAGAGATTGAAACCCTGCGCGTCCTCAAAATCCTGGGGGATATCTA
>CAZTMX010000234.1:0-4745 GCA_964614855.1 uncultured Anaerolineaceae bacterium
CCATACGCATCACCGGCTCGCCATTCTCGACGACAAAGACAGCATATTGGTCTGCATCGATCTGGCGCAGTGCTTCAACGGGGACAAGGACCACGCCTTTTGCTTCCCCTGCGATCACATCCACGCTGGCGTTCAAACCGATGGGCAGGTTGACATCCAAATCCGCATCATCCATCTGCACCAATATGCGTACAGCCTTGACGTTGGAAACAGAGGAGAGGCTGGGGTCAACTGCCACAATTTTCCCACTGAAAACCTTATCGGGCAGGGCATCGAAGATAATTTGGGTAGCATAACCCACCACAGCTTTGTCCAGGTCGCTTTCATCCAGGTAAACTTCAAGCATGGGCTGCTCCAGGTTTGCCAGGGTGATCACAGAGGCAGAACCTAACGCTTCACCGACGGAGGCAGCGATGGACATCACCGTGGCATCCATGGGGCTGATCAATTCTTCCACCGCCTGTGCTTGCTGCGCCAGGGCCAGCTTTGCTTTGGCATTGGCCAGCTCTGCGTTGGCGATCGCCAGTTCATCGGCGGCGGGTCCGTCCTTGTATTTATCATATTCCAGGCGGGCTTTTTCCAGGTTTGCCTGTGCCACCTGCAGCACAATTTCATAATCCAGCCGCTTTACAGCCGCATCGTAAGCGGATTGTGCTTCTGCCAGGTCGGCAGCCAGTTCTTCCCTGAGCAAGTTATCGGAAGGATACAGGCGGTAAGGTTGAAAGGCTGCGCTGGCAGCATCAAGATTGCTCTTCATCAGGTCTAAGGCATCGATGGCATCCATGCCTTGTAAGTAGGTTGGCATGGTGTAATTTTCGAGGGTGTATTGCGCATCACGCACTTTCTGGGCGTAGGTGGTGATATCCGTCATGGCGTTGGTGCGAGAGATGCCAGCGGTGGCATAGAGCTCATCCAACTTTTTTTGCGCATTCAGGATGGACAGCTCTGCTTCGGCGATGGATGCGTCGATGCTCTCCTGCGTCTGGTTGGTCTGCGAACGAGCCAGGACCTGGCCTTTCTCCGCCTTATCCCCAACCTCGACCAGCAGTTCGATCAGGGTGCCGTTGTCCTCAAAACCCAGGCTGATCTGCGTGGCAGGCGTGATCGAGCCGGCGCCGCTGGCAGTGAGGGTGATATCACCCACGCGGGCTGCGGTTGTCTGCATGGTGGTCTCGCTGGCTGTCGCAGCCTGAGCTGCAGCAGCGTTTTGCTGAAAGAAATAAACCCCCACACCGGCGCCCACCAGGATCACCAGGGCTAACAGGATAAACAGCCAATTCCGTTTTTTCATAGATGACATCTCCATTCTTTTTTCTGTGCAATCAGTATTAGCGTTATGCACAATGGCACAAGTTCTTTATGCGCAATAAGCGCACAATAAATCAGTTATTCCTGATTGTACAAAAAGAATCTGCAGAAAATCTGCACGTGCTGTTGAGATTTTGTGTAAATCCTATTCCAGACAGGATGTATAATATTCTATTAAGGGAAACGATCGCACCCCGTGGGCAAGGCAAGCCAAAACAAATGGACGAGGCATGAAGAAGCAAGCGCTCGAATGAGAAACAGGAGCCGTGATGGTAAGCGTATTGTTTATCGACGGGATTATTATTATCCTCCTAGGGCTGATCCTGCTATTAAAAGGGCCAGACCTGCGCGACAGCGGTGAACAGGTGGTGCGCTGGTTAAAGTCTGGCGCACTGGCGCCCCTGGCCATTCAAGGGATCATATTTATCATTTACGGCATTACCGAGATAGCCAATGGGGATGCGGGCGGTGTCATACAATTTCTTGCCCTGCTGCCGATCGCGCTGCTGGCTTACAATGCCTGGCGGCGCCCGCTGGAAGCCGGTCTCTTAATGATCCTGGCAGGTATTGTCAGCGTTATCCCTTTGCGCCAACTCAGCGCATTCGCCACACTCAGCTTACCCCTGCTGGCAAGTGGTATTCTGTTCTTTTCAGCTGGTCTGACTGCAAATTCCCAAAAAAGTGAAGAAGCATGAAAAAAAACATCTCCTACAATGAAGCATACACACAAACCATCGACAATATCCAAGCGCTGCCTGGCGAGACGATCGCGCTGGTCGAATCCGTCGGCCGCATCCCGGCGTGTGACCATCCGGCATCGGTTGACTCGCCTTCGGCAGATTCTTCGCTGAAAGACGGGTTTGCCGTGCTGGCGCAGGACATCGCCCAGGCGTCGGAAGAAGCGCCTGTGCAGCTGCAACTGGCCGGTACTTCAGCCGCCGGCGGAGGCTGGCACGGCGAGCTGCAGCACGGGCAGGCGGTACGCATCCTGACCGGTGCGCCGGTTCCCGCAGGCGCCGAAAGCATCCTGGCAGAAGAGTATGCCCGGGTGGAAGGGCAAAGCGTACTGGCGCTGCGCAGCGCTGAACCGGGCAGAAACATTTTACGGCGCGGCAGCGATGTCCATAAGGGACAGGTGCTGGCATCCCAAGGCGAGCCTTTACGACCGCCCACGGTCGGGCTGCTGGCTGCGGGTGGGTATGCGCAGATCGAGGTGGTGCGGCAGCCGCGCGTGCACATCCTGGCAACCGGGGATGAGGTGGTGGCGCCGGGGGAAGCATTGGGGGAAGGCAAGCTTTACGCCAGCAACCTGGTGACCCTGGCAGCCTGGTGCAGGCGCTACGGTTTCTCAGTCCACACTTCCATTGCTCCGGATGAAGCAGAACCGCTGCGTGCTGCGCTGCAGCACCACCTGGCAGAGGGCGACGCCCTGCTGACCAGCGGCGGCGCCTGGAGCGGCGACCGGGACTTGACTGTACGTATGCTGGATGAACTGGGCTGGCAGAAATTTTATCACCGTGTGCGCATTGGTCCCGGCAAGGCAGTTGGCTTCGGCCTGTACGACGGTAAACCGGTTTTCTGCCTGCCAGGCGGACCGCCGTCAAACCACATGGCCTTTCTGCAACTGGCTCTGCCAGGGCTGCAGAAGCTGGCGGGGTGGTCAAACCCCGGGCTGCCCACCCGGCTGGCGCGGCTAGAGGAGACGGTGCGCGGTCAGATCGACTGGACGCAATATATCCACGGCAGATTATCAAAAGACGGCAGCGGGCTGCATTTTCACCCGATTACGGACGCCAGCCGGCTGCAGATGATGTCTGAGACGGAGGCTGTGCTGGCGATCCCTGAAGGGGAGGAAGAGATCCTGGCAGGCAGCATGGTTTGGGTGCAGGAGTTGTAGCACGTAATAGCACCTGCATGGATGACATTTTTTCTCACTGCAGGTTTTGGGAGTTTTGATATGGTAAAAGAGCCTTCGAAATGCGCCTTGCTGGTGATCGATGTCCAGCAAGGGTTGTTTGAAAAATCGACAAAGATATACAAAGCTAAAGAGCTGCTGGAGAAAATCAGCAGTCTGGTCAGCCGCGCCAGGGCTGCAGGCGCCCCGGTCTTCTTTATCCAGCATTCGGATGACAAAGGATTGGTGATGGGCAGCGCAGCCTGGCAGCTGCATGCACACCTGCGCGCCTTGCTGCCCGAGCTGATCCTCCACAAACGGCACGGGAATGCCTTTGAAGATACCGGCCTCGATGAACAATTGAAGCGCCGGGGGATTGAAAGCGTAGCGATATGCGGGTTGGTGACACACGGCTGCATCCGGGCCAGCTGCCTGGGTGCGATTGCGTTGGGATACCGGGTGATCCTGGTGGAAGATGCCCACAGCAGCTACAGCAAACAAGCTGCGGAGCTGATCCAGGACTGGAACAAGAAGCTGGCGGATAAAGGTGCAAAATTGATGCAGGCGGAGGAGGTGTTTGTGTAATGCTGATACGCCCCATTGACCCCGCAAGTGAATTTCCCGCAGTGGTTGCGCTGCTCAATACCTTTGAGAAAGACCCGGTTACGGTCGAGCAGTTCAGCCAATGGTTTTACATGGACATCCCCGGGCGCATCCTGCGCCGCCGGGTTGCCGTGGATGACCGGGAGCAGGTGCTGGGATACAGCCTAATACTCCATGAAAAATGGCACGTCGATGGGCTGTTCTACGTTTGGCTGGCGGTTGCACCCGAAGCCCAACGGATCGGGATTGGCGAAGCGTTATACCAGGATGTACTCCGCTTTGTGCTGGGGAACGGCGCCACCCTGCTGACCAGCGAGATCCGGGAAGACTTCCCGGACGCCATCCGTTTTGCAGAGAAACACGGGTTTTCCATTGAGCGGCACCTGTATGAATCTACGCTTGACCTGGAAAGCTTTGACCTGTCGCAGTGGCGAGCGGCGGTGGAGCGAGTTGAGGCCCAGGGGATACACTTTGTGACGCTGGCTGATTTCAACGACAGCCAGGAGGCGCGGCGTAAGCTGTATGAAGTAAACTACATCACCTCGCTGGAAACACCCGGTTATGACGGCGGTTGGATGCCCTTTGACGAATTTGAGCAGCATATTTGCGGTGCAGAGTGGTACCGCCCCGCAGGGCAGATGGGCGCCGTGATGGTCGAGGAGTGGGTAGGCATGGCTGCGGTGCGCCTGACCCCTGAATCAGGTGGGGCGTATAACTTGATGACCGGTGTGCTGAAAGAATATCGCGGTAGGGGCATTGCCCAGGCGTTGAAGGTTAAAGTTATCGACTATGCGAAAAAGAATGGGGCGAAATACATCCGCACCCATAATAACTCCATGAACCTGCCGATGTTGGCGATCAACAGGAAGCTGGGGTACCTGCCGCAGCCGGGGGTGTATGAGGTGAGAAGAGAATGGAAAATTGAATCGCTTAAATCAGA
>CAZTMX010000235.1:0-4739 GCA_964614855.1 uncultured Anaerolineaceae bacterium
AGCGGAGAAACCCCGAGAGGGTCGCGCGTCAACCGGATGCCGTTTTTTGTCGCCTGCGCACGGGCAAAATGGCTCTGGCTGATATGTTCAGCGGTGATATTCTGCAGTAAAAATCTCTGTGCTGCTGGCTTTTGCCGCCTGGTTCCGGATATACCCAGGACGCCCCCATTTTCCTTGATCATGTGCTGCCAGGCATTCCCCCGGTGTGCCATTTGGGCGAGCATACTATTTACGGTTTTTTCAGATTCAGGAAATTCAATTCCTGCAATTGCTGTCATGTGGTTTTCCTTTCTGGATTTTTTATCCATCTAGTCTCGTACGGTTTTAAGAGTAAATTCCCAGCCTGCTGGCGTATTGCGGTGATGTTGTGCAGGCATAGCATGTGTTCCAGCCCATCCAGGGATACGCGCTCCAGGGCAAAAATGCCTTTGCCGAATGAGAGGATGTTTTGCGCAGCGGCAGGGTGGAAGGCAGAGGAAGAAGCGCGCGCTGACAGCAGCTTCTTATAGCCTTGAAATACTTTTGCGCGCAGAGAATTGGGATCGCTTAGATCGGTTTCTAACGCTTTCAATGTGAGCTTTTGACGGTTGATGCGGCGGTTAATGCCGCTGGCAATCACGCCTGCACGCCAGTTCCGCGATCCGAACAGGCTGTGGAAGTAAATGCCTGGTAAACCACGCAGGCTGAGCATAATAGCCTGGGCGGTCAAAAAGCGTTTCACCTGTAAATCGAGTGTTTCTTTTGAGCCAGGGTTTGAGAGGGCGTCAAAGAAGTTGATGTTCAGTTCGTAAGGCCTTTGCGACCCGTCTGGTGAACTGCTGTAAGACACAAGACCGCCGTGCTGTTGTGTGGTCTCCACAAGCGCATCGATCTCCTGCTGAGACAGGATGTCACGCACAGGATTGAGCCCAATGCCGTCATGCGAAGCCAGGAAGTTGAATAGATAATTGTATCTCGAAGGGGGCTGTACATTTTTTGCCCATTCTGTGATTTTGCTCGCATCCTGCGTTAGAAAGGTGTGCAGCACGAGCGGAGGTAGGGCAAAATTGTATACCAGGTGGGCTTCATTCGAGCCATTGCCAAAGTAGCTCATATTCTCCTGGTGAGCCACGTTGGTCTCGGTAATGAGGCGGACATGCGGCGCGATATCTTCCAGGACTGTGCGCAGCAGCTGGATAATCGCGTGCGTTTGCGGTTGGTGCAGACAACGCGTGCCGATTTCCTTCCACAAAAACGCAATAGCATCTAGCCGCAGGTAAAATGCGCCGTGCTTTATGTAGGTTAGCAGGATTTCTATGATGCTCAAGAGCACATCTGGATTATGGTAATTCAAATCCATCTGATCCTGGCTAAATGTCGTCCACACGCGGCGCGGACCGCTTGTAGTTCTGAATTCGTGCAGTAAGGGGGATGTACGCGGGCGAAAGACCTGGCTGAGGTCTTCATCATTGTCTGCCGTGATGAAAAAATCCTTGAAGGGAGCCTTGTCTTTGTTGAAGGCTTCAGCCCAGCTGCTCTGGGATGAAATGTGGTTGATCACTGCGTCAAACATCAGCCGAAAATCGCTGCCGAAGGTTTCAATATCATCCCAGGTGCCCAGGCTCGGATCGACGGCTAAAAAATCCTTGACTGCAAATCCATCATCCGACGAAGATGGATAGAAAGGCAGGAGATGCACGCTGCTGATCGTTTCCTTCAAATACTTGCAGCAAAAGCCAGCCAGTGTCTGCAGCGGTCTTTCTGCAGGTGATGTAACCTGATCGCCGTAGGTGATGAGCATGGCATCTCTTTCGCTAATCTTGTCATCCGCCGGTCGGGTAATCTGGCTGCGAAATTGTTCGATCAGGGAATGCAAACGGGCTTCGACAGCAGGTGCATTGCTTTCCCCGTAAAGGGTTGTTAAAACTGTGGTATAAAATTTATCTGACATGTGTCTATTGTACACGATGAAAATTAGGAGCATTTTAATATGACGAAAAGGTATTTATAACTAGATGAAGAAAGCTAGACGTATCGGATTTGTATCCACCCGATTTGCCGGCACAGATGGGGTTTCATTGGAAACTGAAAAATGGGTGCAGGTGCTGCATAGGATGGGGCACCAGTGTTTTTATTTCTGCGGGGAATGCGACCGGCCGGCTGAAATCAGTCATGTGGTGCCACAAGCTTTTTACCGTCACCCAGAGATTGATGCGATCACCCAAACTGTGTTTACCGGTGCCTGGGGTGAACTGCACAAGAATTTTCGTGAACAAAACGGATTGCGAGGGTTGCATCAAGATTTCTTTTCAATATACATTCGCCCGCGCCAGGTGACGGAAAAGATCCAATCTCTTAAAGCGCACTTCAAAGAACAGTTGTATGTTTTTGCACGTCGTTTTGAGTTGGAATTACTGGTAGTGGAAAATGCGTTGACAATCCCGGTGAATATCCCGTTGGGGCTGGCAATAACGGAATTTATTGCAGAAACAGGCTTCCCGGTTATCGCTCACCATCATGACTTTTCTTGGGAGCGGCAGCGATTTATGAATAATTCCGTGGGCGATTACCTGGCAGCAGCTTTTCCGCCAGATTTGCCTTCAATCCGGCATGTGGTGATCAATTCCATCCAGGCAAAAGCACTTGCTTCGCGCAAGGGAGTCAATGCGATGTTGATCCCAAATGTGATGGATTTTGCCAAACCACCGCCTCGTCCCGATGGCTATGCCGAAAATGCCAGGCGTGATCTGGGGCTAGAGGCAGGACAATATTTGATCCTGCAGCCCACGCGTATCATCCAGCGCAAGGGTATTGAACATGCGATTGAGTTGACGCGCCGCCTGGGTCTGCCGGCGGAGCTGGTGATCTCGCATGCCGCTGGTGATGAAGGTACAGACTATGAGAAAAGAGTGCGTGAGTTTGCTAATTTGCTGGATGTGGTGATCAATTTCGAATCGGACATTGTCACACCTGAACGCGGGAAGACAGCGGATGGGCGTAAAACTTACACACTGGATGATATTTACCCGCTGGCAGACCTGGTGACATATCCATCTGCAATTGAAGGTTTTGGCAATGCCTTCCTGGAGGCTGTATATCATAAGCGGCCGATTGTAGTCAATAACTATTCCATATATGAAGCGGATATCAAGCCCAAGGGGTTTCGCGTCATTGAGTTCGATGGATTTATCAGCGAAAAGACAATTGAGGCTGTTCGTGAAGTGCTCTTAAATCCAGAGAAATATCAAGAACAATGGGAAGAAAATTACACTCTGGCTTGCCGTTTTTACTCATACGATATGCTGGAGCAGCGCTTGTCAATGCTGCTTGCGGATTGTTTTGGGGAGGATAGATGAAGATTGCCTTGATGCATTATTCTGCGCCACCCATCGTGGGCGGGGTCGAAAGTGTGATGGCTCAACATGCTCGCATGATGTCTGTGGATGGGCATGATGTGACTGTTTTTTGCGGTCGCGGAGAGATATTTTCCGGTGCAATAAAGCTCGAAACTATCCCTGAGCTGGATTCCCGTCACAGGGAAGTACTACTGGTCAAGTCTGAGCTGGATCAAGGGGTGTGTTCTCAAGCCTTTACCAGCCTGAAAGAACGCATCCAGCAACTGCTGCTCGAAAAACTAACGGGGTTTGATGTTTTGATCGCACACAATGTGGCGTCTCTGAATAAAAATTTGGCACTTACCGCAGCGCTCCACTCGCTTCATCAAGAGACTGGCTTCCCGCGTTTGATCCTTTGGCATCATGACCTGGCGGGGTCAACCGACCGTTACTTAGCTGAGCTTCACGCGGGTTATCCCTGGGATTTATTGCGCCAGGCCTGGCCGGGTGTCACTCAGGTGACAATTTCCCAGACCCGCCGCCAGGAATTTGCCAGGTTGACGGGGCTAGATGAGAGTGAAATCCTCGTGGTGCCAAACGGTGTGGATTTGTATTCGTTTTATAAATTTGAGACTACCACCATCGAATTGGTTGAGAAAGCGAAGTTACTGGCTGCAGATCCTTTGTTTCTTTTGCCAGCACGCTTGACAAAGCGCAAAAATATCGAACTGGCAGTGTATATTCTAAAGGAATTGCAGCATGTGTTCCCGGGAGCCCGACTGCTGATCACTGGCCCAGAAGGACCGCATAACCCGGCAAACCGTGCCTACAAGCAAAAATTATTGGATCTGAGAGATAATCTCGGTTTAGATCAAGCTGTGATCTTTCTGGCGGAGTTATATCAGGGTTTTGTACCAGATGAAGTGATAGCAGATTTCTTCCGCCTGGCGGATGCCTTACTTTTTACCAGCAAGGAAGAGGGATTTGGCATTCCATTGTTAGAAGCTGGTTTCAGCCGGCAGCTGGTTTTTTGTGCGGATATTCCTGTGCTGCGCGAGCTGGGTGGAGATAAGATTCACTTTTTTGACCTGGCTGCCCGACCAGAAACCATCGCTGCCAAAATCGGTGAAACCCTTGAAAGTGATAAGACCTGGCAGTGGTCGCGCTATGTAAAACTCCACTTTACCTGGCAAGCAATATATCAAGAAAGAATTTTGGCTTTGCTCAATAAGGAGCATGTAGTATGAAAACGCCCTTTCGCAAGATTAAGAAAGCCCTTGTACCGATCAGCCATGGAACTGACGGAGCTGCAGCCATTGCGCTGGCTAAATCGCTGGCTGAAGACGTGGTGTTGGTTGGGATTGTTCCCGTTGAAAACGAGAGTGAAATCAGCAGCGGCGTTAAGTTGGCACGCCAGGTTCGAAG
>CAZTMX010000236.1:0-4715 GCA_964614855.1 uncultured Anaerolineaceae bacterium
GCAAAAGGATTTCTAAATGCTGCCATACGCTCAAATGACCCCATCTTGTTCATCGATCACGCCACGCTTTACCAGGTGCGCGGCGAAGTTCCAGAAGGTGATTACACCATCCCTATTGGCAAATCCAAAATTCAACGCCCTGGGAATGACGTTACTATCATCACCTACAGCAAGATGCTGGAGGTATCCACGAAAGCAGCCGATATCCTTGCCAAAGATGGCATAGAAGCAGAAATTGTCGATCTTAGGACACTGCGCCCGCTGGATATGGATCCGGTATTTGAATCTTTCAAGAAGACAAACCGGGCAGTTATTGTGGAAGAGGGGTGGAAATCTTATGGCGTTGGCTCGGAAATCGCTTCACGAATTTACGAAGAAGCTTTTGATTATATCGATGCCCCTATTAAACGCGTGGCGCAGAAAGAAGTTCCACTGCCTTATAACCGGGCGTTGGAGCAGCTTGCCCTACCCCAGGTGGAAGACGTGGTGAACGCGGTCAAGGAGGTGCTGTGATGGCTGAGATCGTCTCCATGCCCAAGTTAGGATTTGACATGGCAGAAGGCACCCTGGTACGCTGGGTAATCCAGGAGGGCGAACAGGTTGCAAAAGGCGCAGTACTGGCTGAAATTGAAACCGATAAGGCTACCGTGGAAGTGGAGTCTAACTTTGACGGCATTGTCAAGAAACATCTCGTGCCTGCAGGTGAGAGCGTCCCGGTAAATAAACCCATCGCGGTGATCGGCGCAGAAAATGAAACCATCGATCTGGCAAGCCTTGGCCTGGCTGGCGAACAAGCAGCGGTGGTCACTGCCGGAAAAGCTGAAGGAGCTGGAAAAAAGGCAGATCAAGAACCTGGCGGGATCAAACCAGTTGAAGAGCTTGAAGAAGAGACGGATGGATCACTCCCATCTGATATCAAGGCTTCCCCCCTGGCCAGGCGCATGGCTGCAGAGAAGGGTATCGATTTACGGACAGTCAAAGGCTCTGGACCAGGTGGGCGGATCGTAAAAATAGACATCGAGAACTACAAACCATCTGCTGCGCCGCTTCCAGGTGCGGAAAGAACTTCAATCCTTCCATCCGGCGAGCCGGCAGCCCTGCCTGCTGCTCCTGCTGCAGAACAAATCCCGCTTAACCGTCTGCGCGCTGCAATTGGCAGGCGCATGAGTGAAGCCAAACAGCAAGTCCCCCATTTTTATGTAACCGGCGAATATGACATGCAGCCGTTGCTGGATTTGCGCAAAGAAATCAATGCCATGCTTCCGGATGAAGAAAAAATCTCGGTCAACGATTTCATTATCAAGGCGGTTGCCCTGGGGTTGGTTGAATATCCAAATCTTAATGCCTCTCTGGTTGATAATACAATCATCCGCCATGGTGCAGTTCACATGGGCGTTGCAGTCGCGGTGGAAGGCGGTCTGCTGACTGTCGTCTGCCGGGATGCCGACCGGAAATCTTTACGCGATATTTCCAGTGACGTAAAAATTATGGTAGCCAGGGCCAGGGACGGTAAGGTGCGGCCGGATGACATCGAAGGTTCGACCTTCTCCATCAGCAATCTGGGGATGTACGATGTCGAGCATTTTATCGCCATCATCAACCCCCCCGAAGCTGCCATCCTGGCGGTTGGTTCTGCACGCCAGGTGCCTGTGGTAAAAGGCGGTCAGGTAACAATTGGACTACGCATGAAAGCGACCATTTCAGTAGATCACCGTATCAGTGATGGTGCCGAAGCTGCAAAGTTCATGCAATCGTTAAGCGAGTACCTGGAAAAACCATTGAGATTGTTAATCTAGAGCATTGTCACCCAATCAAGCCCCAGGCTATTTGGCGGCGGTGGCGCACCGAAAGATTTCAAACCTGGAGTGGATGCTGGAGTTATTATGCCGTTCTTTGAATATGATGCGCGATTTGTACAGGCCGGGTTGGATCAAATGGAGAGTTATTTGCTCTCCAATGACATCTACCGGCCTGTGGGTGTTTCTGCTCCCCATGGCGAAGCACCCTATCCACAACTAACTTTAGGCGCAGTACTTTTATCGCTGCTGCGGGCACAGGCCACAGCAGACAGCTCCTCCCAAAACGCCCAATTAACCAGGCTCCAAAATGAATTGGAAGCCTGGCGTTCAAAATGGCGCGCTGCATGGGAACGCAAAGCAGAGGTAGAATTCCGCTCACGCCTCAATCTTTGGAGAGATTTTCTTGAGGATTACCGCCAGCACCCTGATGCAAATTATGACCGCTACGCTTACGAAGTCACCAGGCGCGTGATGTTGGAATTGCTTTTTACAGAAATTGATGAATTACCCGTGCCGGACAGCCAGATGTTCTCTGGGTTAGACGGCATTCTAAGGGCACTCTTTTTGAACGGCAATTTCATCTGGGAACCAGTGCTAAAAACTGTATTCCCCCAGGAAAAGTACTGGTATTTGTACGGAGAATTGCCTCAACACATCCACCAGCCTGCAAAAAAAACCTGAGAATTCAGGAGAACCCTTATTGAAACGCTTAAGACTCTCTGCGGCGCCTATTGGCGCGTCGCCAACACAGAAGAAGAACTTCCTTTATGTTCAAATCGATGCCATTGGCATTGGCCTGGCGAACGCAGCTGCACCGTTCCTGCCAGTGTTTCTGACGCGCCTGGACGCAACCAATTTCCAGGTCGGTTTGCTGACATCCATGCCTGGTTTAACCGGCCTGGTGATGGCAATGATCATCGGTCAGTTTTTACAAACCCGCCGCAACATCATCCCTTGGTTTAGTACCGCGCGCTTGTTGGTGGTATCCTCCTACGCTGCAACCGGTCTGGCTGGCTTGATCGTGCCAGAGGAATTCCTGGTACCCACTGTCCTGGGCATTTGGGCATTGGCAACAATACCCCAAACGACAGTTGCAGTATGTTTTTCAGTTGTAATGAACACCGTTGCAGGACCTCAACACCGCTATGAATTAATGAGCCGGCGCTGGTCTATCCTGGGATTGACTTCAGCTGTTACCGTTGCACTGGTTGGACAGATACTGGACTGGATCTATTTTCCATTGAATTACCAGGTTGTGTTCATCAGTCTTTCCATCGGTGGTTTACTCAGTTATTACTTTTCCAGCCACATCGTGATCCCCGATTCGGAACCAGCCCCTGCTTCACCAGGTAGGTCCATCAAACAAAAACTGAGCGAATTCTCAACCCTGGTATTTGCACATGATGATTTTGTGCGCATGGCAATCAAGCGTTTTGTGTTTTTTACGGGAACCATGCTCGCCATACCCATCTTTCCACTATATTACGTTCGCCAGGTGAATGCCAGCGACGCCTGGATCGGATTGATCAGCACCGCCCAAACCGCTGTACTCCTGGTGGGTTATTTCGTATGGACGCGCGAGTCGCGCTTGCGCGGTTCGCGTTTTGTGCTTCTGTGGACCACACTGGGGGTATCCATTTACCCGGCGCTGGCGGCTTCAACGCTACGGGTGGAAATGCTGTTCTTGCTGGCAGGAATAGCGGGTATCTTCCAGGCTGGAATTGACCTGGTTTTCTTTGACGAGTTGATGAAGACCGTGCCGGTCGAACATAGCGCAATCTTTGTATCCATTGCCCAAACCTTGCAATACTTCTCTGCTGTTATCGCACCTATCCTGGGCACATTCCTGGCAACGTATATCGGCCTGGATGGCGCCTTGTTGGTGAGTGCGGGTATTCGCTTTTTGGGTTTTCTCCTTTTTGCTTTGTGGAACCCCAAAAAAGCTGTCGTGCAGACCGAGCAGACAGCATAAAGTTACAATTTAATCGGTACACGCTTACCCAGTTATCGAATAATCCAATATTGTTGGTGTGGGGGTGGTAAAATATTTTTAAGATGAAACCGTCAGATGAATCCAACCCCAACCCTAGGTGGAGCCGGACAACGAAATTGGGTGTCAGCGTTGTCACGGTCTTACTGGCTAGCATTATCTTTTATATTGCCTTTCCGCTCCTTGAGGCATTGACTATTGCCGTCCTGCTGGCAATCTTGATCAACCCCATAGTCTCCTGGTTGATGAAGAAATCCAGATTGAGCCGTGAAAAATCCGCCACTTTGGTTTATCTGTTCTTTTTGCTATTACTGGCATCCATTCCTGCCGGTCTGGGTACCGCATTTTTTTCCAGAGCAGCAAAATGGTTTGCGGACTTTCCTGAGGCGGCAGCTGCGTTAGAAAGATTTCTGTCCCGTCCAATTAAAATACTCAATTATGAGTTTTCTCCAAATTACTTCCTTAACGATATCCCACAAATGTTGAGCGAGTCGATTGGCAAACTCCCCGGAGGCTCGCTGGATATCCTATCAGGTCTAACCACCAATATTCTATGGGGGTTCTTGATCCTGGTCACTTTGTACTACCTGCTAAAAGACGGTCCAAAATTGAAGCCCTGGTTTGTCAACCTATTCCTGCCTGATCACCGGCGTGAAATTGACACCTTATTGGACCAGTTGCTCCAGGTGTGGAATGTGTTTATGCGGGCACAAGTGATTATCTTCCTGGTGCTGGCGGTGCTGATCACGCTTAGTTCCCTGGCTGTGATCTGGTTATACCAGACTGAGTTGATCCAATTTTCCACCCTGGGCTTGATCCTGGTGTTTATCCTGATATACACATTGGTCCAACAAGTGGACAATCTATGGTTGAGACCGCAACTCCTGGGTCACCAATTAAATTTACATCCCGGGATTGTGTTTGTG
>CAZTMX010000237.1:0-4713 GCA_964614855.1 uncultured Anaerolineaceae bacterium
TAGGACCGAATGGATTGTTAGTCATTTCAGAAATGGAGGTAGAAACATGAAAGACAGAACACCCGTTGTGTACCCTTATATCCCCAATTCAGTTCCGGAAATCAAGGCGGCTATGCTGAAAGAAGTCGGTGCAGCCACTGAGATGGATTTATATGATGTTATCCCAGATGAACTGATATTCAAGGAAAGACTGGATATTCCAGAGCCGATCCTGGATGAATACTCTATCAAGCGTCACACCACTGAGATTCTCAACAAGAATGCCAATGCAACCACGCACTTGTGCTTCCTGGGTTCGGGTTGTGCACCTCACTTTATCCCTGCTTTGTGCGATGAGGTGATTAGCCGCGGGGAGTTGTTGACCTCTTACGCCGGCAGTGGCACCATGGATGTGGCAAAGGGCCAGCTGGTCTTTGAATACTGCTCTTTGATGGCAGAATTGGTCGATATGGACTGCTTGAGTGTTGCCCAGGTCTGCGCTGTGGATTCTGCTGCTCACGCTTTCCGTGTCTCTTCTCGTTTGACCAATCGAAAACGGATCCTTGTTCCGGAAACTGTCGGCCGCGATTTTATGCTTCAAGTGCGGAATTATTGCGGCGGTATTGAAGCCACTGGCGGTGCATTGGAGTTCACCCAGATAAAATGTGACCCAAAGAGCGGTTTATTGGACTTGACCGATCTGAAAAGAAACCTGGATAACACTGTAGCAGCAGTTTTCATTCAGAACCCGACCTATCTTGGCTCTGTTGAAATACAGGTGGAAGAAATCGACAAACTGGCAAAAGCCTCCGGCGCTGAATTTGTCGTCTCCGTCGACCCAATAAGCCTTGGTGTTATGGAAGCCCCTGGCGCTTACGGCGCAACGATTGTTGTTGGCAATCTCCAGAGCCTGGGCAATCACATGGCGGCAGGCAGCGGGGTCGCTGGTTTTATAGCAGTAAAGGACGATGAAAAGTACATCAATAGCCTCAAGGATATGCTGTTTGGTTACACACCCACATTGGAGCCCGGCGAATTCAGCGTCTCTTATTACACTTCGTGGGATCGTACCATGTATGGCCGGCGTGAGCAGGGAATGGAATTCACCGGTACAAATGCTGCTCTGTGGGCAATCTGCTCTGGGGTTTACCTGGCTTCAATGGGTCCAAAAGGTATGGAAGAAGTGGGCACCACCATCTTGCAGCGTACCCAGTATGCGATGAGAAAGATCAGCGAACTGCCTGGTGTAAAAATCCAATTTAATTCCCCGTCCTTCAAAGAATTCGTGGTGAACTTCGACAAAACCGGCAAGTCAGTTGCTGAAATCAACAAAAAGCTTTTGGAGCACAAAATTTTTGGAGGCAGGGATTTGTCTGAGGAATTCCCCCAATTTGGTCAGTCAGCACAATATTGTGTGACCGAGGTGCATACGAAGGAAAATATTGACACATTGGTCACCACCTTGGGCGCAGTTCTTGCCAGCTAAAGGCATCGTGATTGAGGCAAAATAGAAAGGATGAATCGAGATGACGAATATTAAGGATATCCAACTTCGCGATTTTCACGCTTTGCGCTGGGAAGAGCCAGTTATTATGGAAAAAGGCGTTCCTGGTGAGCGCGGTGTGTTAGTCCCGAAGGCAGAGCAAAGTATTGTAGATCTGGTGGGAAATGGTGTGTCGGTTTTAGGCTCTCTCAAAAGGAAATCGCCTCCCGCACTGCCTGAATTGGCGCAGCCCCGTTTGGTACGCCATTACATTCGTATTACAGCGGAGAACCTGGGTTCTGATAACGCGCTGAAGCTTACAGATGGCACCTGCACCATGAAATACAACCCCAAGGTTCAGGAGCACCTGGCAGCACGCCATCCGGGTATAACCGAGGTCCATCCCCTGCAAGATGTGGATACCATGCAGGGGATTCTCGAAATCTTTGCAAAGACAGAAGAATACTTCAAGGCTATCTCGGGTCTGGATCGATTTAGTTTCCAGCCCGGTGGGGGCGCGCATGCGGTTAACTCCAACTCATCTGTAATCCGTGCCTATCACCGGTCTAGAGGTGATCACAAACGATCTGAAATCATCACATCCATCCATACCCATCCGTGCAATGCGGCTACTCCGGCGCTAAACGGTTTCAAGGTAATTACGCTGATGCCGAAGGAAGATGGACTGCCCTCTTTAGAAGAGTTTAAAGCTGCTTTATCTGAGCGGACTGCAGCATTCTTCTTTACCAACCCCGAAGATACGGGTATTTACAACAGCAGGATCAAAGAGTTTACCGAGGCTGCACATGCAGTAGGAGCTTTGTGCTCTTACGACCAGGCAAATGGAAATGCAATTCTGGGGATTGCTCGCGCCCGTGAAGCCGGTTTTGACCTCTGCCACTTCAACCTGCACAAAACCTTCTCCGCTCCTCACGGTGGTTTCGGTCCTGGATGTGGTGCTCAGGGAGTGAGAGACTTTTTGGCTCCCTTCCTGCCTGTGCCCACCGTGGAATTTGACGGCAGCAAGTATTTCCTTAATTACGATCACCCGCGAAGTATTGGCAAGGTACGCAGTTTCTATGGAAACTTTGGTGCTGTGCTGCGTACTTATATGTGGATCCGCAGCCTTGGTCCGGATGGTTTAAAAGAGGCTTCTGTTATCTCCGTTCTTAATAACCAGTACCTGGTCAAGAAAATTATGGAGAATGTGCCTGGTGTTTCGCTGCATTTCGACAAAGGCCAACGCCGTATGGAGCAGACCCGTTTCAGTTTTGAAAAACTTATGGAGGAAACCGGATGTGGTATTGAAGATGTCAACAACCGCCTGGTAGACTACGGTATCCCAGAAATTTGGGAGTCTCACCATCCACTGACGGTTCCAGAGCCATTTACCCCTGAGCCATGTGAAAATTACAGCAAAGATGATCTTGATTATTTTGTTGCCGTGATGCGTAAAGTCGCCATGGAATGTTACGAAAATCCAGAGATGATCAAAAAGGCTCCGCACAAGGCTTCCAAGCATCAATCTCTCAATGCTTTTGCGGAAAAATATGAGGAAATTGCCACCACCTGGCGGCAATATCAGAAGAAATACGCCAAACAGTAAAGAACACGAATAAGCCAGGATTGCACAGCATATGTCAGAGAAAAAAAAGCTGGGTTTTATTTTGAACCCGATCGCCGGATTAGGCGGAAGGGTAGGGCTCAAAGGAAGCGATGGTCCGGATATCGTTGATAAAGCGTTGGCGTTGGGTGGACAACCTGAAGCTGCTCAACGCGCAAGACATGCGCTGTCTTTCCTGGTTGATCACAAAGATAATTTGGAGGTGTATTCCTTTTCTGGTGACATGGGTGAGACACTCTTGCTGGAGCTCGGTTTTGCTCCAATAGTGCTAGGCCATCAACAAAACAAGCGCAGCACTGCGGTGGATACCGTTCGAGCAGCCCAGATGATGGCAACTGCAGGTGTGGATCTTTTACTCTTTGCGGGGGGCGATGGGACTGCACGTGATATCTGTACTGCCGTGGGTATGGCAGTACCAGTCATTGGAATACCTGCCGGTGTAAAAATCCACTCTGCTGTATATGCTGTGAACCCGCGTAACGCCGGGTTAGTTGCCAAAGATTATCTGGCCGGACGAATCGTAAGGCTCAAAGAATCGGAGGTCATGGATATCGATGAAGAATTGTTCCGCCAGGAACGTATCAGCGCACGCTTATATGGCTACATGAATGTCCCGGAATCCAGCAGCCAGGTGCAAAATATGAAATCTGGCGGTTCATCTGAAGCTGGAGAGATGTTGGGTATGGCGGGTTTTATCGTCTGCAACATGGAAGATGATGTTCTCTATATCATCGGGCCTGGCAGCACAACCCGCAGCATCATGGAAGACCTGCAATTGCCCAACACCCTGCTGGGCGTGGATGTTGTCAGAAATAAACAGCTCGTAGCTTCAGATGTCACAGAAAAGCAACTCTGGGAATTGATTGCTGATGACAACCAGAAAGTAAAAATAATTGTGACCATCATCGGCGGACAGGGACACCTTTTTGGTCGTGGTAACCAGCAGATCAGCCCGAGGATCATCCGCAGGGTCGGAAAGGAGAATATCCTTGTTGTGGCAACCTACAACAAGCTTTTGGCTTTAAAAGGAAGACCACTTTTAGTGGATACCGGTGATCCTGAGTGTGATCAGGAGCTGTGCGGTTTTGTAGAGGTCACGGTTGCTTTTGCACAAACCACGATCTGCAGAGTCAGCAATTGATTGCGTGCCGCTTAAAATTTTAATCTGAGATCTTTGGTTGGTTTAATATTGAGTAGGGGCTGGTTCATGTGATTATTGAATCGGCCCCTCGCCTTACGCCTGGGGGTGTGCACAAATCTGAAGATTTCCAATGAGCTAATAAGAAACCTATGTGTTTGAAGGCCGAATGCTCATGATTTTGAGATCAGCCCGTTCCCGCAGCACAAATTAAATAATCTTTATAAATTCTTAATGCCACCCTTATGTTTCCCTGATTGACAACAATAATTAATTGTATAAACTGTACAATATCATGTGAATTCAGGTGGTGTTTTTATTGTTATATACCAAATTACTGTGTGACCCCAATATTCTCTAACATTTCAACGAGGGATTAAAAAGGAGAAACAATGTCAAACTCAATTGCATCAGGATTTAAGAAGCTGTCATTAGTACAACAAGTTTTAATCGGTATGGTTCTAGGCTTAGCTGTCGGCATCCTTGTCG
>CAZTMX010000238.1:0-4701 GCA_964614855.1 uncultured Anaerolineaceae bacterium
CCAGGTTGCCAATCAACCCCATCACCGTCATGATCAGCCCCAAGATCCCTACCAAAAGGAAGGCCGGATCGATTACGCTGAGAAAACGCCCCTGCAAAAAAAACAGGTCCGTGATCCCCAGGGCGAACATATTGAACAGGTTGCTGCCAAACAGGTTGCCGATGGCCATATCATCCGCGCCGATCCTGGCTGCGGTCAGGGTGGTGACAAGTTCCGGCAGCGAGGTGACCAGCGCCACCAGGGTTGTGCCGATAAAAGTCGTCCCCAACCCGGTGATTTCGGCGATGCGGCTGCTGGCATTCACCATCCAGGGGGTGATCACAATCAAAGCCAGCGCAGCCAGGGCAAAACCGATCACACCCTTGCGCAGGCTGGGCGTCCCCTGCGGGATTTCTTGTTTAACCGCCAGGGCGGTACTTGCGCGCGATTGGCCGCGCAGCAAAGACACCGCCACCAGGTAGATCAGGATCAGCGCCAGGCTGTCCATCCCCAGCCAACCCACCTGCACATCCACATCCGCCAGGATAAAGAACACCACTGCAGCGATCATAAAAGTCGCCAGGCTGCCGGACAAAGCATGTTTCAAAGCGGCCTTGCGCAAGATGCGGTGTTTATAATTGACCATATCCAGCACAGCCAGTAAGAACATATTGATCATATTGCTCCCCAGCAGGTTGCCCGCCGCCAGGTTTGGCACACCCTGGAAGACGGAGCTGATGGTGGTCAGCAGCTCAGGCAGGGAGGTGGCCCCCGCCAGCAAAACAATACCGATAAACATCCCACCGGCGCGCGTCCGCACGGCGATCACATCCCCCGATTTTGCCAGCTGCATGGCTGCCAGGGTGATCAGCACTGCAGTAAGCAGGAATTCCAGCCATACCATGGGCTATTTCTCCCCAGTTTGCGTGGAGACGCCCTTGACCAGGCTGAGCGGCCAGGCGGTGAAGATGCCGGTGTCCGGGTTATCCAGGCTGCCGATCAGCTTTTCCGTTTCCTGCAGGCAGGCCTGCACGATAGCCTCATCCGGCACCACAGCCAGCAGGGTCAGGTGCCCGATCTCGGAAGTGGATGCGCCGAACAAATAACGGAACGGGGCCTGGCTGCGGCGCAGGCGGTGGATGCCCGTGCTTTCGATGATGGTCACTCCACCGATGCCGATTGCCTCCCAGCACTTGAGCAGCCTTTCCAGGTAATCAGGATCATCCAAAACAAAAAGAATCATATACATGATGGAACCTCCTTGGAGGTTTCATTTTACCAGCACCTGGCGATGAAAATTACTTGCGCAGGCAATAAATTCAAACTTTGCGCGCACCCTCGCATCACCACCCGCCAGTTCGTCTAGCCTCGGTCATGCTTGGTGCACCACTTTGCCGCCAACCATGGTCAGGTCGATGGTCAACCCGGGGATATCTTCCACCGCTCCGCTGTATGGACTATCATGCCAGACAACCAGGTCTGCCAGCTTCCCGGGCTCCAGCGAGCCCTTCTTGTTTTCGGCAAAATCGGCATAAGCTCCGACCATGGTGTGGGCGTACATCGCCTCTTCCATGGTGAGCGCCTGTTCAGGGCTTACCGGTTTTTTCGATCCAGTGATGCGTACCAGGCTGGCGAATAACGTGGCTTGCGGATCCCAGCGCGGCATCGAAGGTGCATCCGAGCTCAGACACACCGGGATGCCCATATCCAACCAGGTGCGGGTGGGGATAATCCGTTGTAAACGCTCCTCACCCCAAATTCGTTCCACGGCGTCGCCAAATACCATGATCAATGTGGGTTGGGTGGAAATAACCACCCCCAGGTCCTTGGTGCGCTGCAGGGCATCGGACGAGTTCAGCACCGAGTGTTCGATGCGGTGGCGCGGGTCCGGGCGGGGGTTGGCGTTCATGGCTTTTTCGATGGCATCCAGCGCCATATCCAATGCCGCATCCCCACCGGTGTGCAGCGCCACCTGGTAACCCGCATCATGAAATGCGCGCACCGCTTCATTCAGGTCCTTGGGCTTCCAGATGGGGATATTCCAGGCGATACCATTATGCGGTTCATTAGTGTATGAAGCCTCCAGTGCCCCATCCACCTGGAACTTGGCCCCGGCAAAGTGCATAAAATCATCCTCATAGCGCATGGCTTCGATCGCCGGGATGCGCCCGTTCAACTCCTGAAAATATTCCAGGACATTCATCACCTGCCCGCGGATGGTCATCTCGCCGCGGCGAGCGATATCAAAGTAAGCCTGCATACGGTCCATATCGCGCGCATACACATCCTGAAAACTGGTCACGCCCATCGAGGCGAACTTCGCCTGCGGGTTCAGTACGCTGATCTCCATTGCTTTCAGGTCCAACATATCTTTTGGCCACAGCTTCCGAAAGACATCCATTGCTGGGTGGTTCATGATGGTGCCGTCCGGCTCGTTGTTTGCCTCGCGCAGAAAGCGCCCGTTCCCAGGGTCCTTCGAATTGGCGTTCACCCCCGCCATTTCCAGCGCCAGGCTGTTCACAGCTGCCATGTGCCCGCCCATGTTGAGCACAAATACCGGGTGTTTTGGCGAAATCGGGTCCAGATCGTGCTTGGTCGGGTATCGCCCTTCAAAGGTCAACCATCCCGAACCCACCACCCATTGGCCTGGCGGGGTGCGATCAATCCACTCTTTTAGCTTTTCTTGCATTTCAGGGATCGTTTTCACCGCCGGCCAGCTGATATCCACATACGCCGTGCCCAGCAGCCCGCAGGCGCTCAGGTGGCAGTGGGCATCGATCAACCCCGGCGTCACCGTGCGGCCCATCAAATCGATGACCTGCGATTTCTCGCCCGCCAGCTGGCGTATCGCCTGCTCATCCCCCAGAGCCAGGATCTTGTCGCCCTTGATCGCCAGCGCCTTAACCGACGAGCGCCCGGCATCCATGGTGACGATGTCCCCGTTGACCAGGATGGTGTCGGCTGTCTCCCCGGTCGCTAATATGGGGGCAGCGGGTGCAACAGGTGTGGCTGGCGCCGGTGTGGCCGTCAGCTCCAACACCTTGGACCCACCCATGCACGCCAGGCTGGCACCGCCCAGCGCAGCGCCGCTCAATTTTAGAAAATCATGGCGGGTCAGTTTATGGTTGTGACTGTGGCTCATAGCATCTCCTTTCCATTTGCCCATTCGAGGTATTTCACCCAATCACAATATGAAAGAAATTTCTTATAAATTTGGTGCATCATTTCAATTGATTACTGCCGCGCATGAGCCGCAAAGAACTCCCACATCAAAACGCTGGCATCGATCTCATCCGAGGGCACACCGATCTCCTGGGTGACCGCTTCGCCGCCAGGCCAGGCATGCTCGCCGCCCAGGATTTTATACAGCTCCACTGCGCTGCCCTCCAGGCAGGGGGTGTAGACGCGGTGGACGATATTGCCGTCTTGCGTTTCCAGTGCTTCAGACGGGCAGCCATTTGCCCGTACCCAGAAAGCGATGCCGTTCTCCACCGGTAAGAACTCGCCCCCGCCAGAGCGCTGCCCGCCATCATACGGGTTCAAGCGATCGGCGTCACCGTGAAAATGGATCACCGAGATAGGCCGAGCGGGTTTACAGCTTGTGATCGCCGGGGCGGCGGAAACCGGGGCAATGGCTGCAAGCATGTCCGCCAGCTCACATGCCAGGCGGTAAACCATAATGGCGCCGTTGGAAAAACCCGTGGCGTACACTCGCGCGCGGTCGAGGCCCACCTGGCCGGCGATGTCTTCGATCACCGCCCGGGTGAAACCCACGTCATCCACCTTCTCCATCATCGCCTCTCCGCAGCAGGTACCGCCGTTCCAGCTCTTCTGCGTCCCCGCGCCTTCGGGGTAAGCCACCAGGAAGCCCTGCGCATCCGCCAGGTCGCTCAGCCCGCTGAAGCGCACCATCTCCTCGGCATCCAGCCCATAGCCATGGAACGCCAGCACCAGGGGGGCTGGTTGCGATGGGTCGTACGACGGCGGGACGTGCAGGAGATACCTGCGCTGCAGTTTCCCGAAATCCAGGAAACGCTCGCTGTCGCCTGTGGGATACGGCTGGCTCAGCGCTCCAGAAGCAGCCTGTGTGACCTGCACGGGTGAGGCGGCAGCAACAGTAGTGGCCGGTTCATTGGGGAGGGTTAGCGGTGTGGTGTCCGTATCCGGTGCCATCTCGGTGGGAAGGTTTTCCTGTGCGGCAGGTGCGACTGTTGCGGCTTCGCCGGGTTGCGTAAGGGCAGCTGGGGGGAGTGTTGGCGGAGCGGTAAGCTGTGTGGCGGTGCTTTTCCCGCATGCCACACCCAGCGCCAGGAGAAACAGCCATAAATAAAAGGGGGGTCTCCAGATCTTGAAGAAAAGCATACATCACTCCTTAACTGACAGATGTGTGAAACACAACATCTGCTGGGCAAAGGAAAATTGGCGGCGCCTGAGGCTGGAACGCCGTAGTTTTCTGGTCAAGGTGTACGATGGTGGGGATCAGCGCCAGCCTCAGATAAACCGTCACAAGTAGAAAACGCGCCCGCATGCGGTCCATGGTTCATCCTGGATAAATGGCAGCTAAGAAACGTGCAGCGCATCAACCCCCAAAACAGGCTGCATCGTTATAGATATTGTAGCAAAATAATTAGAATTGTAAATAAGGGAACTGGCGCCCCCGGCGAGATTCGAACTCACAACCGTCTGATCCGAAGTCAGGCGCTCTGTCCATTGAGCTACGGG
>CAZTMX010000239.1:0-4662 GCA_964614855.1 uncultured Anaerolineaceae bacterium
GTCATCTTTAGTAAATGTTGATTATGATCAACCTGTTGGAAAACAGACACTTTATCTCCAGTTTGGTGATCCAGTGCGAAATCGTAGCCAGGTTTATCAAGTCGATTATTATATTGCCGGGAATTTTATCTATTTACCTTTAGTTATAAAATAATTCTCAATGTTTTTATGGACTTCAATTTATCCTAGAAAAAGTTTATGTAAACTATTTTCTGAAAAATTATCCACCCAAAAGTGGTAGATCTTGTGTATCCTTCAAGAAGCTACCAGATTCAGAAAAGGAGTGACACCATGACCTACCCAGGCGAAATCGATGCCGTATTAATTACTAAACGCAAAACGGACGCCATGCTTGGTGTCCGTCGTAGATAACTTTCAAACCCTCAAGAGTGTCCAGAATTGCGGGTAAGATTCCAGGCAAACTATCAACGCTCTTATCAACATCATTCATCAATGTTTACAAAAACCATTTACCGCTCATGTCAGTCCATGATATACCCCAATACTGACCATAGATCAACCGGTTGTCTTTCGTAAGGAACCATATGTGGATATACGCCCACTCATCTTTTGGGACGAAAACCACTTCGGGGCAAGTATAAGAGTAACCAAAAATTTTCTGTTTGGCGCCGGTTTTTACGTTCGTAAATTCCTTTTCTTTGAATTCCTGACTAAAGACCGGAATATTTGCATGACCAAAATACAAGTAGTTAACAGCCATCCCATTAATTTGAGCTGCCAACTGGGCATATGGCAAGCGTTGTGCTATCCCAAAGTCGAAGATGCGCGGCTTTGCGGGCGATACAACCTTTGACAAATCCTCTGGCTTTCCCCTTAATTTCAAAGGCTCTTGTTTATTAGTTACAGCAACTGTTAATAACCCATCCGAGATAGTACCACGACCAGATGAATCAATTAATGATACAAGCAAGGAAAAATTTCGGCCATAATTTTTAGTGTATGGAATATATTTTTCCTCAATGTTTCCAATCAATAATATTTTGAGAGTACATTGCACCGGAGGAGTTTTGTTTGCGATTATTTCAAAAGTATCTTCAGAAGACTCACTAATCGTGATTTTAGCCCCACATTTATAGCAAAAAGTGCTGTCATCAGCGATTTGCACTCCGCATTTCCGACAGTACATAGTACCACCAGATTGTTGTCTGTCAGTGGTAAAAATACTTAAAAAAAGAGCTCCTCGACCAGGACTCGAACCTGGAACCTAGCGGTTAACAGCCGCCCGCTCTGCCGAATTGAGCTATCGAGGAATGCAGCGGGGGGGATTATATACTCTTCCCGCTCTTGTGTCAAGTAAGCCTCCGGGTTTACTTTACCTCGATTTCCGCATTCCGCGCCGCACGCCTTGTGCTTTCGCCAACTTTCTTTTTTCCAGCGCCGCTCACCCACGTCTTCACCAACTCTCTCCTTTCTCGCCCACAAAACACGGATGCTTGACAGTTCCCATATCCCTTTTCTCACATCGCTCATCTGGCTCACCTCATTTACCACGCTCACCCGGCTTACCTAGCTCATCCCGCTCACCTCGCTCACTTCGCTTGACAACTCTCCACACCTTCGTTATACTCATCCTCACAAACACATCATTACCCATGCACGGGGAGCCCGTTCGTCGAGCTGAGAGGAAAACCTGGAGTTTTCGACCCGCGAACCTGATCCGGATAATGCCGGCGGAGGAAATGTATTCGACCGTTCTTAGCTCCTCCCCGTGCAGTCCATCTCTTGGGAGGAGTTTTCTTTTGCACATCTTGATTGTCGCCAACGGCTGGTATAACCCGCCCAGCGCCATCCCGCCTTACGATCTGCTGATCGCTGCCGATGGCGGGGCGCGCCGCTGCCTGGAAAACCTGCTCAAACCCGATTATGTGGTGGGCGACCTGGATTCGCTGGATGCAGTGACTCTGGACGCGCTGGAAGCGCTGGGATCTCACATCCTGCAGTACCCCACTCGTAAGGATTTCACCGACCTGGAGCTGGCGCTGCAGCTGGCGGCACAGCTGGGCGCAGACCAGGTGACCCTGCTGGCGGCGCTGGGCGAGCGCTGGGATATGACCAGCGCCAATATCCTGCTATGCACGGCGCAGACTGCGTTCAAGATCAGCATCCTGGACGGTGAACAGGCGCTGTTCTTCCTGCACAGCGGGGAGCAGCTGGAAGTCCAGGCAGCCCCGGGCAGGACAGTGTCGTTGATCCCGCTGTCGCCTAGTGTGCAGGGCATCCGCACGCACAACCTGGAGTATCCCCTGCAGCACGAAGAGCTGGTCTTTGGCAGCACGCGCGGAGTAAGCAATGTGCTGCTCGCCTCTCCCGCTGTAATTCGCGCCGAGCAAGGCCTGCTGCTGGTCACGGTGAACCACGCCGCGCAGTAAAATTGGAGGTTCGTATGTTCAAACATTTACAACATTTCTCTATTCCCATCCTGCTCTCCTTCTTTCTAATTACCCTGGCAGGTTGCAGCCTCGCATCACCCACTGCCCCTGCCGCACAGGCGCCCCAGTCACCCGCGGCACAAGCACCCGCCGCCCCTGCCGCCCCCGCGCCCCAGTCACCCGCGCCCCAGTCACCCGCGACCCAACCACCCGCCGCCCCGGCCAACCTGCTCGTAATGACCCATGACTCCTTCGCCATTTCGGAGGGCGTGCTGGCGCAGTTCGAAGCCGAAAACAACGTCAAAGTTTCCTTCCTAAAAAGCGGCGATACCGGTACCGCACTCAACAAGGCCATCCTGTCGCGCAATAACCCGCTGGCGGATGTCTTTTACGGGGTGGATAACACCTTCCTCAGCCGGGCACTGGAGGAGGATATCTTTGAAGCCTACGCCTCGCCGCTGCTGCAGCAAATCCCACAGCAGTTCCAGCTCGATCCGCAAAATCGCGCCCTGCCGGTGGATTACGGCGATGTGTGCATCAATTACGACAAGGCTTATTTCAGCGAAAAGGGGCTGGCGCTGCCGCAGAGCCTGGCGGATTTGACCAAATCAGAATACAAAAGCTTGCTGGTGGTGCAAAACCCCGCCACCTCCTCCCCCGGGCTGTCCTTCTTGCTGGCAACAGTGGGAGCCTTTGGCGCTGACGGCTACCTGGATTTCTGGCAGCAGCTGGTGCAAAACGACCTGCTGGTGGTGAACGACTGGGAGACCGCTTACTACAGCGAGTTCAGCGGTTCCTCTGGCAAAGGTCCCCGCCCGTTGGTGGTCTCGTATAATTCCAGCCCGGCCTTCGAGCTGCTTTACGCCGAGACGCCCATGGATGAGCCGCCCACCGCCGCCATCGTGGCGCCCGGCACCTGCTTCCGCCAGATCGAATTTGCCGGTATCCTGAAGGGCACAAAACAGCAGGCGCTGGCGGAGAAGTGGATCGACTTTATGCTCTCCACCAGCTTCCAGGAGGATATGCCGGGGCAGATGTACGTCTTCCCGGTGAACCAGCAGGCAAAGCTGGACGAGCCGTTTGATCGCTTCCTTCAAGTAGCAGAGAACACTGCCTCTGTCCCTCCGCAGGATATCGCCCTGCACCGTGAAGAATGGATCCAGGCCTGGACGGAGAGCGTACTGCGGTGAGCCGCAAAGGCGGGCTGCACATCCCCACACTGGTGCTGTGGATTGCCCCGCTGGCTTTCCTGCTGATTTTCTATTTCTTCCCGCTGGGCAGCATCCTGCAGGTCAGCCTGGCGCGCGCCGGGGGCAGCCTGGCTGCGCCGCTTCTGGAAGCCATCACCTCACCCTATATCCGGCGGGTGATCGGCTTCACCTTCTGGCAGGCTGCGCTTTCAACCCTGCTCACCCTGCTGGTGGGGCTGCCGGGGGCTTTCCTGCTGGCGCGTTACAATTTTCCCGGCAAATCGCTGGTGCAGGCGTTAACCGGCATTCCCTTTGTGCTGCCCACGCTGGTGGTGGCGGCGGCTTTCAACGCCTTCCTGGGGCCGCGCGGATGGGCCAACCTGGCGCTGATGGATCTGCTTGACCTCTCGCAGCCGCCCATCCAGTTTATCAACACCTTCGGCGCCATCCTGACGGCGCATGTCTTTTACAACACGACCATTGTGCTGCGCACGGTGGGCGATTTCTGGTCACACCTGGACCCCGATCTGACCCGGGCGGCGTACACCCTGGGCGCCGACCGCTGGCGGGCGCTGCGCCATATCACCCTGCCGCTGCTGCGCCCCGCCATTCTCTCGGCATCGCTGCTGATCTTCATCTTTGACTTCACCTCCTTTGGGGCGGTGCTGGTGCTGGGCGGGCCGCGCTACGCCACCCTGGAGGTGGAGATTTATTACCAGACCATCAGCCTGTTCAACCTGCCGCTGGCGGCGGTGCTTTCCATCACCCAGCTGGCATGCACATTGGGGCTATCAATTGTCTACTCACGCCTGTCCGGCCGCTTGAACCAGCCGCTCAACCTGCGCCCGCGCGCCTTCACCCAGCAGCGCCTGGCATCCGCACGCAGCCGCATCTTCGCCGGCGCGGTGATCGTCTTTCTGCTTGCCTTCCTGGTGCTGCCGCTGGCAGCGCTGGCGCTGCGCTCGTTCACCTCCCTCAGCGGCGAGGGGTTGCACCTGACCCTGGATTATTATCGCGAGCTGGGCACCAACCGGCGGGATTCGCTCTTCTTTGTCCCGCCCACCACCGCCATCCAGGTTTCG
>CAZTMX010000240.1:0-4599 GCA_964614855.1 uncultured Anaerolineaceae bacterium
GCAGCCCGGGATTTCTGTCTGCGTCTGATTGATGCCACAGCTGATATGGCAACAGCTTTCAAACCCAACGCCGGTTTCTTTGAGGTTTTCGGCGCGGCTGGCACGGATGCGCTTGCGGATGTACTCCGCGCTGTGCCAGAGGGCATTCCGGTGGTGCTGGATGCCAAGCGCGGGGATATCGCTTCCACTGCGCAGGCTTATGCCCAGGCTGTATTCCAGACGCTGGGAGCCGACGCGGTGACCCTGAGCCCCTACCTTGGATATGATTCGCTCCAGCCATTTCTGCAAGACAGCAGCCGGGGTGCATTCCTGTTGTGCAAAACCTCCAACCCGGGATCGGGTGATTTACAGGATTTGACAGTTGCCAGCCTGCCGGCGGGTCTGCAGGGCGGAAGCGATCTTACGCTCTACCAGGTGGTGGCTTTATTGGCTCAATCCTGGAACAAGGCTGATAACCTGGGCCTGGTGGTTGGCGCCACGCATCCCCAGGCGCTGCAGCAGGTACGGGCGCTGGCGCCTGACCTGTGGATTTTGGCGCCGGGGGTGGGCGCGCAGGGTGGTGAGCTGCGTGCTGCCCTGCAAGCGGGTTTACGTATGGATGGTATGGGGATGCTGCTGCCTGTCTCGCGCGCCATCTCGCGCGCAGCCGACCCGCGCCAGACCGCGCGTGACCTGGTTGACCAGATAAACGTGCAGAGTCAGGAAGTTCGCAAGCAGCGTGAACAAGCTGCCCTGGAAAATCGACCGGCAGCAGTTCATCTGGCTGCAGAAGTTCACCTGGCTGCGGCAGGAAACACTGCTGTTGCTGAAAGAGATACCCAGAAGCTCCCTGAGCAGCTTCAGCCGCTGGCAGACAGCCTGCTCAAGGCGGGGTGTGTCAAATTTGGGCAATTCAAGCTGAAATCTGGGCTGATCTCGCCCATCTACCTGGATTTACGCCAATTGGTGGGTTATCCCGATATCCTGGCGCAGGTTGCCCAGGCTTACCTGCCGCTGTTGGCGCGTCTGCAGTTTGACCGCCTGGCAGCCCTGCCCTACGCTGCTCTACCGATTGGCACTGCCGTCAGCCTGCAGGGAGGCTATCCGATGATCTATCCGCGTAAAGAAGTGAAAGAATACGGCACCCGGGCGGATATCGAAGGCGTGTACAACCCGGGCGAGAAGGTGGTAGTGATCGACGACCTGGCGACCACCGGCGGCAGCAAATTTGAAGCGTTGGAGAAACTGGGGTCTGTCGGGCTGGTCGCTGAAGATATCGTGGTGTTGATCGACCGCCAATCCGGCGCAGCGCAGGCGCTGGCAGAGGTGGGCTGCCGGCTGCATGCCGTGTTTACGCTGTCGCAATTGCTGGATTACTGGGAAGCGGCAGGGCAGGTGAGCCCCGAGATGATCCTGGCTGCCCGGCAGTTCCTGGCAGGCGCTTGAGCGTGGATATCTATCCATTCTTCCGCTCGCTTTTATTTCGCCTGAACCCCGAGCAGGCGCACGGGCTGACCCTGAATTTGATCCGCCTGGCGGGGAGCATTCCTCCGGTCAGAAGTGTGCTGCAAAAGCAATTTCAACCATCCGATCACCCGGTACAGGTGTTGGGTTTGAGGTTCAAAAATCCGATCGGCCTGGCTGCAGGCTATGACAAAGACGCTGTCGCCTGGCGCGGTCTGGCCAGCCTGGGGTTTGGGCATATCGAAGTGGGCACGGTGACGCTGCGCCCGCAACCCGGCAACCCGAAACCGCGCCTGTTTCGCCTGCCGCCTGAGCAGGGAGTGATCAACCGCATGGGTTTCCCAGGCAAAGGTTCGGTTTATGCCGCGCTGCGCCTGGTAGATGAACGCCCCCCTGGCCTGGTGCTGGGGGTGAATATTGGTAAGAACAAAGATACCCCCTTGGAAATGGCCGAGTATGATTACCTGGCGCTGCTGCAGATATTCGCGCCGCTGGCAGATTACCTGGCGCTCAATATCAGCTCGCCAAACACGGTCGGGCTGCGGCGGCTGCAGGAGCGTGCCAACCTGGAAAGGCTGCTTGGAGCGGTGGCACAAAAACGAGCAGATGAGCAGGTTAAGCTGAATAAGCGCATCCCCATCCTGGTGAAACTGGCGCCCGATCTGAGCGATGAAGCGCTGGATGATGCCCTGGCAGCCATCTTGCAGAGCGGGATGGATGGGGTGATCGCCAGCAATACCACCTTGAGCCGTGAGGGGTTGAATTCTCCGCTGGCAGCCGAAGCGGGCGGGTTGAGCGGTGCACCTTTGCGGGCGTTGAGCACCCAGATGGTGCGCAAGATCGCTGACCGCACCTCCGGCCGTCTGGCGATCATAGGCGTCGGCGGTGTTGGGGATGTGGCCAGTGCAAAGGAAAAGCTGGACGCCGGCGCCAGCCTGGTCCAGCTGTACACCGGTCTGATTTACCAGGGGCCGGGGTTGGTCAAACAGATCTGCAGGGAACTAATGCAGTAATCACTGGCAATTCTGAGATAAACGGTTTAAGAGCTTTGGCGCGAATCCAAAGGATAAAAAAATCTGGCGATGTGCCTATTCAGGCACATCGCCAGGTTTTTTATTTATATAAATGCCTTACGGCATGTTGAAGACAAAGCGGTAGGTGTTGTTTTCCAACCCCTCAACCGATGATGACTGGCCGAGCACTTCAAACCAGGTGTTGCCGGGTTTGAAGGCATACGGCGTGCCGTCGGTTAGAGTTAGGGTCAGCACCGAGTTCTTGGTGGGGCGGTTCCAGACCACCTGGGCGATGACGCCGTCGCGCAGGGCGTAACCGGTGCCTGTGCCGGTGAGCTCGATATCCACAATCTCGGTGCTTTTGCTTTTGACTGCAAAGCGGTGCGGGATGAGCAGGATCACTACGTTATCGGCGGCGATTTGCTGACCGGTCACCTGGTCCACCAGCGGGGCATAGATCTCGGTGGCCATATCTGCAGCTTCCTGGCTGTCTTGCAGACGCAGGAACTTGCCGCTGGCGGCATCGTAATCCCAGCGGTTGTAGGCGCTGATCGAAAAGCGAACCTGCACAGAATTGACCGGCTGGCCGGCGGGGATGGCTGCTGCGTCGAACAGCATGCCGTTGAGGGTCTGGCGCTCGTTTGGTATGCCCTTAACAGCGGCGTAATTAGTCAGCTCCTGTGTATTGGTCACCAGGTAATTGAACCCGTTGGGGTCGATGCGGCACATGGGCGGGCAGTTGCCGGAGCCTTCCAGCACCAGGCGGTTGGCATAGTCCGAGTTGATGAAGCGTTTAAAAATGCGCTCATCTGCCCCGCCGAATGCCAGGATGGATTGGTACATCTGCACCAGGTTATCGTCAAATAAACGGCCTGAGCGGATGGGACCGACCTGCTCGGCGTTGGTGCCGTAATAGATGGCGTGGAAGCGGGTCATGCCGTTGTTCTGGTAATAGTCATATACGATGTCCGCCAGCGAGGCGCCCATGGGAGGGCGCTGGTTGCGCGGAAAGATCTGGATCTTGACGGACAGCGGGCGGCGCTCCAGCAAAGCAGGGTCTGAAACCTGCTGTCCGGTCAATGGGTTGACATCTGCCGGGAAATTATCCGGGCCGACTGCCACCGGTGCGGCTGGTATTTCGGTGGCTGGAACCTCGGTGGGGGCAGGTGTTTCAGTGGGCAGTGCGGTGGCTGTAGGTGAGTCGGTCGGCGGCAGGACGGCCGCTTCGGTAGCGGGTACGGCGCTTGGTTCATTCCCCCCTGGGGTGCAGGCGCTCAGCAAAACCACGAGCACAAGCAGGAGTAGGGTTATTCTTTTTAGCATCAGTTTTCTCCAATGTTTCTTTTCTGCAATTAAAGCACAATTTGCTATCATACCTCATAAAAAGCGCTTTGACTATTGCCGTTGAAACTTTCTTTGGAAATCCTTAACTCGTGCTTGCGATTTTTTTGAAAGAACCTATAATGGATGCCATGAATTCACCGCTACCAACCCGCAAACCCATTGTTAGCGCAGCAAAGAAGCTTGTATACCTGGTGGCTGCCCTGCTGGTCATCGCCTGGCTTTCCTATACACCAGCCGGCTTGCTGGGGAAAGCCGATGCGCTGGGGTATGCCGTCTGCCATCGTTTTGAGTTTCACTCGTTTATGCTGGGCGAGCGCCAGCTGCCGCTTTGTGCCCGCTGCAGCGGGATGTACCTGGGTGCAGTGCTGGGGTTGCTCTATTTCAGCTTTATTCATCCCCGTAAAGCCGGCTACCCGCGCCCAAGAACCTGGCTGGTGCTGGGTTTGTTTGTCCTTGCCTTTGCCTGGGACGGCGTAAATTCCTTCCTCGGTATGCTGGTTACTGATACCCTGTCGCAGATAAACCCTGAGCTTTACCAGGCGCTATCATCTGTGGTTTTATACCAGACACAGAACTGGACGCGCCTGCTCAGCGGCAGCGGTATGGGGCTGGTGATGGCCAGCCTGCTGTACCCGGCTTTCAACCAGACCGCCTGGAAAGAGGTTGACTTGCGGCCCGCGCTCTCCGGCTTTTCTTCCCTGGCGCCGCTGGTCGGGCTGGGGCTGCTGCTGGATCTGCTTGTCTTGAGCGAAAACCCCATCCTGCTCTACCCGCTGGCGTTGATCAGCGCAGGAGGGGT
>CAZTMX010000241.1:0-1988 GCA_964614855.1 uncultured Anaerolineaceae bacterium
GCACCGTTGTATGCGGGAGAAGCGCCTGGCAGTTCGCTGGTGTACACGGCAAAAAATATCCGTTTTCAACCCCTGCAGCCCAGCGGCGGTGAAAGCCTGGCGGCCAAGCTGGGTATCTTGCGCAATTACCCGGTGTACGCCGGGGAGATCCTGAAGGAGCTGAAAAAGGCAGACGCGGTGCATGTGCGCTGCCCGGCCAACCTGAGCCTGTTGGCAGTGCTTTTGCTTGGCTTCACCAGGAAACCAGCCTACCGCTGGGTGAAATATGCCGGAAACTGGGCGCCGGCAGGTGGAGAACCCTGGTCCTACAAACTGCAGCGCGCCATGTTGAAGCAGAACCTGCACCGCGGCGCAGTCAGCATCAGCGGCGCCTGGCCCGGGCAGCCAGCGCATATTTTCTCCTTTTGTAACCCCAGTTTGGATGATGATGAAATTCGGCTTGGGAGGCAGGCAGCCCAGGAGAAGACTCTGTCACAACCGGTGCAACTGCTCTACGCCGGGCGAATCGAAAGCGCAAAGGGCGCCGGCAGAGCGATCGAGATTGCTGAACACTTGCATACATCAGGCATTGATATACAACTGCATTTGATCGGGGACGGCCCAGAGCGGGTAGTTCTGGAGAGTAAAGTGCACTCCAGCGGGATGAACGAGCAAATCCAATTTCACGGCTGGCTGCCAAAGCCGGTTTTGGGGAAATTCTACGCGCACTGCCATTTTTTGCTCTTGCCGTCTGCCTCTGAAGGGTGGCCGAAAGTGCTGAGCGAAGCCATGGCGTACGGCGCAGTGCCTTTGGCCAGCAACGTCTCCAGCATCCCGCAGATCCTGGCGGAAACGGGCGCCGGGTTTGCCCTGGACCCGCTGGATATCCGGGGCTATGTGGATTTGATCCAAAAATGCCTGGAAGACCCGGCGGTGTGGAAGACAGTCAGCCAGGCTGGGGTTGAGGCAGCAGTCCAATTCTCCTATCCATCCTATTTGACGGCAGTAAGGAACCTGTTTGAGGAGATGTGGGCGATCAAATTGTCCGAGCCGCCTTCTCTACCAGGCTGATGGTTTTTCTCAATTATCGAGGTACTGTATCGTGATCTTGCTGGTCGGAAATTTCCTATCCAAAAGCACCGGGGTGGTGAATGTGGGCGAGGGTCTGGCGAAGAAGCTGGCAGAAGCTGGCTATGCGGTTTACACCACTTCGCAGGTAAAAAATCGCCTGCTGCGCTTCTGCGACATTTTATATACGACCTGGCGTTTGCGAGACCATTACCGTGTTGCCCAGGTGGATGTATTCAGCGGGCCGTCCTTTATCTGGGCTGAGGCTGCGTGCCTTTTGATGGGCGCGATGGGCAAACCATATATCCTGACTTTGCACGGCGGCAACCTGCCGTCCTTTGCAAAAAAGCATCCCGGCAGGGTCAGCAGGCTGCTGGGCTCTGCCGCTGCAGTGACTGTACCGTCCAGATATCTTTTAGAGCAAATGAAAGCCTACCGGGAGGGTCTCATCCTGCTGCCCAACCCCATCGAGCTGCAAAATTACCCTTTCCATCTCAGAGAGACTCTCTCGCCCAGGTTGGTTTGGTTGCGTTCATTCCATTCGATTTACAACCCAAGCCTGGTACCGCAGGTACTGGCGCGCCTGGCGCCGAAATATCCGCATGTGAAAATCGATATGATTGGGCCGGATAAGGGGGACGGCAGCTTGCAAGAAATGCTCATCCTGGCAGATCAATTGGGGATTAGAGATAGGATTGTAATTCACGGCGCGGTGCCCAAAGAGCAGGTGCCAGAATATCTCAACCGCGGCGACATTTTTCTCAATACCACCAATTTCGACAATGTGCCGGTGAGTGTACTGGAAGCCATGGCCTGTGGGCTTAATATTGTCAGCACGAATGCGGGAGGGTTGCCATATTTATTAGACAACCTTGCAGATAGTTTACTCGTTCCACCAGACAATGCAGAACAAATGGCATTGGCTATTGCCCAACTACTGG
>CAZTMX010000241.1:1998-4568 GCA_964614855.1 uncultured Anaerolineaceae bacterium
GCTTTGCGATTGAATTAGCTCTCGCAGCTCGCCGAAAGGTTGAAAAGTTTGATTGGTGTGAAATTTTACCGTTATGGCAAAAATTAATCGGGAGATTTGAGTCAAGTAGCACCATTAGACAAATATGAGCGGTTTTACCGATTCACTCTACCTAAACAGCCCGATATGGTTACAGCAGGTCATGGTTGCACTTTACGGATATCACTGGCACAGACGCAGGTTTGGCGGCAGTTTTTCTGCTCAAGTGCAAGAATATCGTCAGCGAGATCGTTGGACTGCTGAACAGTTCCGCGACTTACAGGAGGTGAAATTAGCCCAGGTTCTTGAATCTGCCTGGCGCTCTCCATATTACAATCAGGTTTTTCAAGCAGCAAGTATACAGAGAGACTTACCACCTTTTGAAGCACTTAATAAAATCCCATTTCTATCAAAAGCGACTCTGCGCCAAAAACCGAAGGATTTGCTAACACAGGTCCCGCCAAAAGATTCCGTGGTTTTTCGGACCAGTGGGACAACCGGTACGCCCACAGAGGTTTATTACACACGTGATTTTCATACCCTCGAACTGGCAATTCCAGCCGCCCGTAATTTTGGCTGGGCGGGCATCGATTATCGCGCACGACGAGTGATGTTTGGCGTCAGGAAAGTATGCCATTTCGAGCAGAATAAGCCGCCCTTCTGGCGTTTCAGTCCTGCTGAAGATATGGCATATGCATCCATTTATCATCTTTCTCAAAAATTTATCCCGTATTACCTCGATTTCTTTCGAAAGTTCCAACCAGAAGTGATCATGGGATACCCCAGTTCCTTGCGAACCATAGCTCGCTATGCCCTGGAACATAACGACCTACCAACGCCTGCAAAAGGCGTCTTCACCACATCAGAGACCGTAGAATCCCAGGACCGGGAATTGATCGAGGCTGCCTGGCAGTGCAAGATCTATGATCGTTATGGAGCAGTGGAATTTTGCTTGTTTGCTTGCCAGTGCGAACACGGTAATTATCACGTCAGCCCTGAAGCTGGGATCATAGAAATCGTAGATTCACAGGGACAACCCACGCCCCTCGGGGCTATGGGAGAAGTAATCTGTACCGGGTTGAACAACACATTACAACCGTTGATACGTTATCGCATAGGCGATGTGGCCAGGTGGGCTGTTGATCAACACTGTCCATGTGGAAGAGAAATGCCTGTTTTAGAAGCTATTGAAGGCAGGTGGGAAGACATCTGTTTCACACCAGATGGGAGGGAGCTCCTTCGCTTCAGTCCTGTTGTTAAGACAGTGGACACCATCCACGAAGCCCAGATCATACAGGAGGCAATCGATCGCTTTGTCATTCGGATTGTTCCTGACGAAGGTTTTAGAGAGGTGGATATTCATTGTCTCAAACAAAACATGCAGAATCATGTTGGTGATGTCGATGTAATCATCGAACTCGTTGACCATATTGAACGAACCAGTTCTGGCAAATTTAAAGCTGTGATCTGCAGGCTTTCCCCAGAAACAAAATCAGCCCTGCGAAAAATTAGTAAATGAAAAAGCCTTTCCTTTTTATCGTGTTTGTTATATTTTTTGTAATCGCTCTTAGCTATACATTTTTGCAGGACTTGTTCGCACATAATCTGACAGCACTGGATGCAGCCCATTGGGCATTGCTCGACCGGCCCTTTCTTGAAAATCGCCCCAAATCCATGCAAACCAGCCAGACCTGCCCAGCGCATTGGCTGGAAAGTTTTCCTGCATTTGCACAAGGTGATGTTGAAGCACGCGACCAGGCATACCAGCAAGCCGCAGCCTGCGATCCTGTCTATGTCAAATTTCTGCACAGAATGTATCCACTAGATGTGGAGATGGCGCAAATGATCCTGCAAACCCAGCCAGGTAGCGCTGAAAGCTGGTTCTGGGCGGGTGATCTGATACCTGAAAAAAGGATCGAATATTATCAACAGGGATTAGTGCTAGCCCCCCATGATGGAAGGCGGTGGATAGCCTTAGGAGACATGCTAAATAAAGAGGTTCCTCTGGAGGCCATACAGGCTTACCTAAAAGGCTGTTACAACGGCGACCCTGGCTATAATGGGTGTGGTCGAGCAGGTTCTCTCGCAGAACAAATGGGTGATTATCCATCGGCAATAATTTATTACCGCTTGTCCAGCTATCCACAAACTCGACAAAGAGCGGATAGACTTGAATCCAAACTCCAACTCACCCCCACCCCCTGAGCCTCCCATGCTCCCTCTCCCCAGCGTCAGCATCCTGATGCCGGTGCGCAACGAAGGCGCATACATCCGGCGCAGCCTGGACGCCGTGCTGGCGCAGGATTACCCGCCCGAGCTGCTGCAGATCCTGGTGGCCGATGGCATGTCGCAAGACGAGACGCGCCAGGTGATCCTGGCGGAACAGGACAGGCTCCTGCGGGCCAGCAGGGGGCCGCGGCTGAGGCTGGTGGATAACCCGGGGCGCATCGTGCCCTGCGGGATGAACGCGGCGCTGCCGCTGGCGCAGGGCGAGATCATCCTGCGCGTGGATGGGCACTGCGAGATCGCCAGCGATTATGTGCGCCGCTGCG
>CAZTMX010000242.1:0-4546 GCA_964614855.1 uncultured Anaerolineaceae bacterium
TCACCAGCCTGGAATGGCCAACAGACTGCATCCGAATCGGTCAACTCTGTGCCTTCGGTGGGGCAGCCAAAATTTACCATATACTCGTCCAGGGTTTTATACGTCAGGTTGATTGCTGGAATGGATTCTTTTCTAAGCTCGATATTGTGCGCCCACAACATCCGATTCACAGATAGGTTTGGAGAATGGGGGCAGGCCAACTCATTCATGATATCCCAACAGGCTGCGGCAGCATACATGCCGCAACCCCAGGCTCCTTGATGGCGGACAAAAGGGATTTGAGCGGTATAATCGACCTTTTTTATCAATTGGGGTATTAGCTCTGGAGTAACATCCAGTTTTGCTTGATGGGAAAATTTGCTGACCTTTCTTATCTCCCTCAACTCCCTTTTTCGCAGCAAAGGGATAACATCACTTTCAAGATTGGCGGGGGAGAGAACTTTTTTTGATCCAGACATAGCAGACTCCTTTTTGTGTTACGGACTAGAAAGTTATGGCAGACAATCCACAGGTAACGCAGGATCATCTACGAATAGAATGGATTGCTAAAATGGGGAATTACGCATAACCAGGGGTTCATTGCTAACTGGAGAAATCCCTGGCATAGACGGGGAGTGTTGCAAATTGGAACCAATCGGCTTACGACTGATTTACATTATCGCGCAAGAATAATGAAAAATCAACTACTGCGCCACTCAGATTGGGTGAGGCTGTATAATAGAACGCGGGAGGAAAGCACATGGAAAAGAAAAGCTTGCTTACCATGACCCTGGCGACTACTGGCGTCACCCTGGTCTGGCTGCCGCTGCTGGCGCCGGTGATTTTTAGCCTCATCCGGCTTTTCAGCGGGCGCCGCTTCCTCATCGATTACCTGATGCCGGCAGAATTATTCCCGATCTATCTGGTTGGGGCACTTTTGCTCTTATGGACTGCACTGCGAGCGCAGCGCTACCAGAAATGGATTGGCTGGAGCCTCTTTACCTCCCTGGTTTTCCTGGTGGGCGGGCAGGTGCTGGCTGTAGTCACCGGTCTTGCTTCAGGAGCAATGGAGCCCACCGGCTGGCAGTGGGCTTTGGTTCTTGGCTCTATAGCGATTTATATCCTGGCGATGATCGCCGTGGGTATTGCGGGTGTCCGGCTGGTGCGGTATCTGCGCCGCTAATCGCGCAGCCTGCCGGATCAACCGCCAACTATTCAGCAGCCGGTTGGACTGGTCTAAATATGCGGCATGACCTCTTTGGCGAAGATCTCCATCTGTTCTTTTAGCTCGGAGACCGAATTTGCCACATAATACGTGCCGCACAGGTGCTTGACCCCGGCTTCCTCCAGTTCTTTCACCTTTTCGATCACCTGGTCGACCGTGCCGATCAGGTTACCCTTGACCAGGTCCATATCCGCCTGGTCTTTTAGCGTCGACTGGCGCAGTGAGATCAGGTGGTGATACATCTGGCTGGCTTTGAAGGTTTCCACTGCGCTTTCGGCGGTCTTGCCTATGCAGCACATCAATTGCGGCGCCACGTCCAGCTGGGTGCCGTCGCGCCCGTATTGGGCTGCCACCTCGTGCATGTTTGCCACGCGTTCTTTGATCTGCGCGGTGGGCATGCCGGCAGGCATCCACCCCTGCCCGTACATGGCGGCGCGGCGTGCCGCATTTGGATTGTTGCCGCCAAAGTAAAAAGGCAGGGGGTCCTGCACGGGCTTGGGGTACATTTCTACATCTTTGTATTCATAATACTTACCCTGCCAGGAAGCATTACGCTGCTCAAATAGCACCCGCAGCGCCTGGACGCCTTCTTCCAGCATGTTGCCGCGATGAGCGCTGAAGTTTGGCTGCAGCGCTTCGAATTCTTCGCGGTATGCGCCTACACCAAATGAAACCAACACGCGCCCGTTGGAAAATTGATCCAGCGTAGCCAGTTGCTTGGCAGTCACCACGATATCCCGGCGCATGGGCAGCACCAGGATGCCTGTGCCAAATTTGATGCGGGTAGTCTTTGCTGCGCAGTAGGCGTAGGTGATCAGAGGTTCCCAGAAGTTCGGCGGGATGGGATAAGACTCACGCACGTATTTCTGCGTAGTCATGTGGTCATTGCCCCAAACCGAGTGATAGCCCAACTCCTCTGCCAGCACAGCCAGCTCCACGACCTGCTCCGGGGTGGCGAAGGGTACAGGGTACATCATGCCTTCCATACAGGTTGGTAATCCAACACTTGAGATCATTTCTCTACCTCTCTCTCTGATTGTTTCCTCAATTCAGGGATCCGGGGACAACCCAACCATCCGGATCAGCCAGTTGTAAAGCACGTTTTATATCGAGATCACCATATCCGCCAGGTCGCGCGGGTAAGGGGTCAGGATTTCATAGCCCGTTTCCGTTACTGCAACCGTGTCCGAATGGCGAAACCCGCCCAAGCCGGGCAGGTACAACCCGGGCTCAACGCTGAGCACCATGCCTGCTTCGAGTACGGTAGGGTCGCCCACATCCAGGAAAGGACCTTCATGAAATTCAAGTCCCAACCCGTGGCCCTGGTGGTGTTGGATCGAGCCGGCATATCCTTCCTGCTCCAGGAAGTTCTGCACCTGGTGGTCCACTTCAGCGCATGGCATTCCGGGCCGGATTTGTTCCAGCGCCAGCTCCTGCGCCTGGCGTACGACGGAAAACAGCTGCGCTTGTTGCGGTGTGGGCTCGCCCAGGAACATGGTGCGTTCCAGTTCAGTAGTGTAATTATGCAAGATGCCCTGGCAGTAGCTGACCAGGTTATCCCCAGGTTGGATGGGGCGGCTGCCCATGGCTGCGTGGCTTATGGCTGTGCGCGCACCCGAGCGGAAGCTGGCATGCACCTGGATGGCGCCGCCGTGCCCAGCTGAGCCGAATGCTGCGTCCAGCTCTGCCACAGCTTGCTCTTCAGCCAGCCTGGAGATTTCGCGCTCGCTGATGCCTGCCTGCATGGCTGTCTGTAAATAGCGGTGGGTGCGTGCAGCCCAATCGCCGCTGGCGCGCAACAGCTCCAATTCAAGCGGGGTTTTTACCATGCGCATAGCTGAAACCAGATCGCCAGCAGGCTGGACAGCCTTGCCGAGTAAGGAACTCAACGCCGGACCGAAATATCCATTTTGGTCCAGGTGCCCGTCGTGATCTGCACCCAGGTTGATGTCCGCCAGCTTCAAGCTTTTCAGCAGCTCAACCAGGTGTAACATTGGATGAACCTTCCCCGGAAACTCCGGGTAAACCCAAGCATGTTTCAACCAGGGCGCCTGGACCTGCAGGTGCTGTTCTTCAAGCTTTGGTAACAGTGCTGCGCACTCACCATCTACAGGCAAGACCAGGGCAATAGGGCGCTCGGTGGAAAGGTGGGCAAAATTTGCCAGGTACAGGATATTCACCGGTTGGAAGAAAACCGCACCGGCGAGACCGCGCCCCTACAAAGCCTGGCGCAGTCTCTGCTGCCGCTGCAATAACTCAGCTTCCGGAATGCTAAATAACGGCATCACTCCTGATCCTAATCCACCACAAAAAGCTCATCACTGATGGTGGTCAGCACCTCGTTGCCGCCCGCGCGCACCACAAATGGGTCTTCCACAATAAAACCGCCCAGTCCAAACTGGTAGTAAGGCGCTTCATGGTTCAACACCGTGCCTTCTTCGATGACGTCGTTGTTGCCAGGTTTGATGAGCACGTTTTCGTACAATTCAAGCCCAATGCCGTGACCGGTGTGGTGGCGCTCGTAATGCTTCAACCCGGCATCTTGGACGGCTTTCATGGTTAATTCAAACAATTCACCGCCTGTCATACCCGGACGGGCCAGTTCCACAGCCTTGCGGTGCCCGGCTTTGAGCGCCTGGTACGTATCCCAAACGCGCGCCGGCGGTTTACCCAGGCAGGCTGTACGGCCAAAATCTGCCCAGTATCCGTGGGAATCACAGCCGACATCGATAAAGACAGGCCAGCCTTGCTGAAGCTGGTTACGGCTGGGCTCGCGTTCCGCAGCCACACCGTTTGGTCCATAACGCACACAGATGAACTGCGGCGTGCCGCCCTGGCTGGCGACTGAACGCGCAAACTCGCGCGCCCCTTCTTGCTCGGTCACGCCTTCTCTCAAAATGCTGACCAGGGAGAGAATGGCAATCTCATTGATATGCGATGTTGCGCGAATGCGCTTAATCTCGGCTTCTGTTTTCACTTTTCGGATCTGGCGGAAGGTCTCCGATGCATCTGCAAAGGTCGCCTGGGGCAGTTCTTTCTTCACGCTCGCCTCGTAGCCCGGCAGCAGGTTAAGCAGATCCAGCCCGACGCGCTTGTTGCCGAGTTCCATTTTTTGCAATACAGCAACCAGTGCTTGCAGCGCGCTGTCAAACGCCGGCGCTTTCATGATCTCCAGCAACTGGAGGTCATCATCGCTCATCGGGTCGCCGTCAAATGGTCCGGGGCGGAAAAAACGCCCGTAGGCTGCCACGCCCTGCAATCCTTCAAATGCGTCCAGTACCTGGTTGGTCAGACCCTGGGTGGTGATGTAGAACGGCTCGAGCGGGTGTTCTCGCGTGATCA
>CAZTMX010000243.1:0-4491 GCA_964614855.1 uncultured Anaerolineaceae bacterium
GGTTCTGCTGGTCTTCTTCCTCCTGGCAGGGCTGTTCTTGCCGCTTGTTACAGTTCTCCTGGCAAGAGGATCTGGAGCGAAGGTGGTGGCGTACCGTGCCGAGTTATATGTATCGTATGTAGACAGCCTGCAAGGCATAGCGGACCTGGCTGCCAATAACCGCCAGGCTGACCAATCGCGTAGAGTTGCGGACCAGGTGCAGGCATTATCTGGCGCCCAGCGCAGGTTCGCATTCCTATCCGCCTCTCAATCCACCCTGGCTGGGCTGCTTTCCAACCTGGCGATGTGGTCGGTGCTGGCAGCCGCCATCCCCCTGGTGGCTGGCGGTCAGCTAAACGGCGTGTACCTGGCTGTGGTAGCGCTGACGGCTCTAACCAGCTTTGAAGCCTTCACGCCCCTGCCAATGGCGGCGCAATACTGGGGGGCAAACCTTGGGGCAGCGGCGCGCTTGTTTGATCTTGTTGAGACTCCTGCTGAAAGGTTGGATCGCGTACAGGTTTCTTCTGACAATGCTAAAATGACCAGGGAGCTCCCTGCTCGGCTCGATCTCCAGGTGAAGGACCTGAATTTCAGCTATGACGGGAACGTACAAGAAGATCACGCAGCACCTGTGCTGCGTGATATCAGCTTTGATCTACCGCAGGGAAAACACCTGGCGATCGCCGGTCCCAGTGGCGCAGGAAAATCCACCCTGGTCAACTTGCTGCTGCGCTTTTGGCAGGCGCAGGAGGGGCAAATCCTGCTGGGGGGCGTGGCGCTAAATGAATTGGATGAAGACCAGGTGCGTAGCAGACTGGCGGTGATTTCGCAATCCACCTACCTGTTCAGCGCCAGCATCCGGGATAACCTGCGCCTGGCGCGACCGGCTGCCACGCAGGCAGAGATCGAAATGGCTGTGCAGCAGGCTGGTCTGCAAGAGTTTGTAGGGGGCTTGCCGCAGGGGTTGGATACCTGGACCGGCGAACACGGTCTGCGTCTGAGTGGCGGCGAAAGACAGCGGCTGGCTATCGCCAGGGCTTTGCTAAAAGATGCACCAATCCTCATCCTGGATGAAGCCACCACCAACCTGGATGCGCTGACGGAACGCCAGGTGCTCTCGGCGATCACATCTACATGGCAGGGTCGCTCAGTGCTGATGATCACCCACCGCCTCTCAGCCATCCCACCAGTCGATGAAATTCTGGTGATGGACCAGGGCAGGATCGTGGAACGCGGCAGCCATGCTGCGCTGTCGGCGCAGGCTGGGCTTTACCGGCGCATGTGGCATCTGCAGCACAATATCTTGCAGAATTAAAACGCATTACAGGAGCGGAGCACGATGATCATTATCATTAACGGACCCTTGGGGATCGGCAAAAGCGAGCTTTCCTGGGCGCTGCTGGATTTGTTTGAGCGGGGCGTGATGCTGGATGGGGATTACATCGGGGCTGTGCGTCCATTTTCCATCTATGATACCGAGCGGATCGAATACCTGTACCAGACCTTGCGCTTGCTAGTGCAGCATCACCACACAAACGGTTACCGCAATTTTGTAATAAACTATGTCTTTGAAACTCCTGAAAGCCTGGATAAGCTGCGCATGCTCTTGGGCGAATTGGATGGGCAGGTGATCACCGTGCGTTTGGTTTGCGACCAGGGCGAGATTGACCGGCGCATCCGCTCCCGCTGGCCGGGGCAGGATGAGGCACAGCTAGCCTGGGAGATGGCGCGCGCCCGCCAACTGGTTGAAATCCAACAGCAGGCTGCGGAGCGAGGTGATATGGGTCTGCTGCTAGATACCACCAACCTGGATATCCGCCAATCGGCGCAGGCGGTTTGGGACCTGGTGCATGGGGGAAAGTAAAAAGCCACCCGGCAGATTTAAGGGTATATCCAGGGATTGCCTGGTTTGACACCCACGGGCCCACAAGCGAGCGAAATCGAAGTGTAGGGCTGGCTACTTAAAAACCAGCGGCAGCAGCAGGATACCGGTGCGTCCCTTCGCATCCAGCGCAAAGCTCCCCAACTCGGTCAGCCCAAATGCCTGCAGATAAAGCGCCTGATTTTCGCTCCCACTCTGGTAGCTAACCAACTGCTCCACCCAGGTATCCCCCATCTGCAGATAGGCTGCCAGCACAGCTGGATCAATGCCTCCGCCCTCGGCAAGAGAAAAATAAAACTTCAGATCGGCAGTCAGGGGCTGGTCGCTGTGGATCTCATAACAGCGCCGCACACCCGTAAAACGCCCGTCGCAGGTTTGCTCTCCTGAGATGGCAGCCGTGATTTGCACTGCGGTTGCCAGGGGCAGAAACCTTCCACCGGCAGGCGGCAGGGTAAGCGCCAACCCCGCGTAGGTCACCTGGTCTCCAGCCTGGTTGGTCAGAGTCAGGATAGGAGTGGTTTCCCCTGCGGCCGCCAGGACTTGCTGCCTCAATTTCCCCTGGTTGCTGACGGTCCCTTCGACAGTCAGCGTATGACCTCCCAGGTCCAGCACCGCGCCGGGGAAGATAGCCAGCTCATTCACTGCTGCCGGCTCGGATAGCACAGGCTGGTTGCTCCTGGCAGGGATGATCACCTGGTCCAGGAGACCCGGGACTCCGGACGGCGTCCAGTTTTCGGGTGTTGACCAGTCGGAGCTGGCATCCCCGTTCCAGAATTTATATGAATAAACAAACACCTCAAAGGAATCGCTATCTGCCAGGCCGTACGGGTTGGTCACGCGCACAGTTACCAGGGTTTCCCCCGTCCAGTCCGTAACAGGGTGAATATCGATATAACGATTATCGCGAATGCTCACACCGGCAGCAGCTGCTGGGAGATTATCGATGGTAAAGGTCAGGTTGTCAAAAGATGTGTGGTTGTCTATAGTGTACTGCCACAGGTCAATCGCTCCAATCAGGCTGGTGTTGGTGGGTACATACTGATCGGGCAGGCTGTGGATATCGGGTGGGGTAGTAAAGGCCAGGGGATCAACAAGAACCAACCTGCCGTAGCCGTAGATCGTATCCACCCCGGGCTCTCCCAGGTCAGAAGCCATGTCCAGCAGGTAGGCTTCCACTTGGCCGGGCGAGAACGACAGGTTGATCGATTTCAGAAGGGCTGCTGCGCCTGCGGCGTGCGGTGTGGCGGCTACCGTTCCCTGAAAAGCGCCTTCCCCGAAGCTGGCTGTGGAGACATTGGCATAGCCGGCGACATCCGGTTTGATCAGACCGCCTTCAAGGGCACCGCCTGGGCCGTTGGTAGGGCCTTCGGCGCTGGAAGCAACCTGCGAGAAGGGAGAGTTGACATCCACGGCAGATACGGTGACGGCTTCAGCCGCATCTGCCAGGTTGAGCAGGCTGCGTGCGGAAACCTGCGTTCTGATGAGCCCAGGACCCTCAACGAAAAATTCAAGGTTTACAGGGCGGGTGCTGTTATAGCGGGAGATCACAAAGCCGTAGCGCGCTGTCAGCGGTGCGTTGATTTCGATGGTCTCCGTGGGCGTCTGGCCGGGCAGACCGCTTTGGCGGTTGCTGCTGCTGGTTACCAGCTTCCAGCCCTGGATAACGTCAAAGCGCATCAGGCGCAGATCGTAATCCTGCTCCACTTCTGTCCAATCATCCCAGCGCAGGTACCCGCGGATGGGCGTGCCGGCGGGGATGGTGAAAGCGCTGCCGTCGTTTTCAACAAAGTCGTTGACTTCAGAGCCAGCGGAAAACTCGTGGTAGCTGTCGCCGTCCGGGTCGTTAAACGGGCCGCCCCAATGCATCAGGCGGCTGTCCCCGGCGGCGGTGATCCACAAAATGCCGTTTGCGCGAGCCAGTTGCACTAGCTCGGCAAGCTGACCGCTGCCGTCGCCCGGCGTCAGGTTGTACCAGCCTAAAGAGGTAGAGATGATATCGACATCCTGGCTGATCAGCCAGGAGACGGCCTCCTCCAGGTCGCCTGGTGTGGCGATTTTAACCAGGGATAGCGCCGCTTGCGGGGCGATGTCGTGGAGGATTTCGGCGCAGGCGGTCCCCTGTCGGGTGCCTCCATCCACCTGCAGGTCGCTTTCCCCCTCAACAAAATTCTTAGCTGTCACGGCGTAAGGCAGCTCGCTGCCAATGAGGACATTGTAACCCAGAAAGCCGCGGTCAATGAGCGCCACTTTGACGCCGTTCCCCAAGATACCTGCAGCGTGCCAGGCGGAGGTGTTCATCGCCTCCAGCCCCTCGCTGACCACATCCCCTGCAAGCGGTGTACGCGGCTCAGTTTGGCCTGCAGGGACAGCGTCTTTCTGCTCATTTGGCTGGGTCAAGCCTGCAAATGAGGGCCTGCTGCTAACAGACAAGAGCAGAAGTAAAATCAATACGACGGCGACGCGCTTGCCTTTCATCGCAAACCTCCCCCGACCGTAAATTGTCTTGGATCTGGTTTCAAATACCAGGATCGCTAATCGATAAAACGCCCGTTCTGGTAGACCATATTTCCATCCACCAGGATTTGCGAGTCCTGGCGCATATCACAAATCATATCCCAGTGGATATGGCT
>CAZTMX010000244.1:0-4464 GCA_964614855.1 uncultured Anaerolineaceae bacterium
ACCCGATCATCGACCACTTCCTGGATTAACGCACGCAGTTCTTCTTCGTTCGTGGGGCGCTCGGCACGCACACGCGCTTCGCAGCCGTCCGCCAGCATTACAATGGCGGTTTCGCGGCTTTGCGGGCGCGGCCCTGGGTACTGGAACAGTCTCTTATCCACCCGGCTTTCATCTCCACCCACGGCGTTGACCGCATTGACGTACTGGTAACGCGTGAGCAGCGTGCCGTGATGCTCGGCGATAAACTCCTGGATGCGGCCAGACAGGCGGTGCTTACGCGCCAGCTCCAGGCCATCGGCAACATGGCGGATGATGGTCTCGGCGCTTTCCTCAGGAGACAAATCGGAGTGCGGGTTGGTAAAGCCCGGCAGCTGGTTTTCGATAAAAAAGACCGGGTTCTGGGTTTTGCCGATATCATGATATAGAGCGCCTACCCGGGTGAGCAAGGTATCGGCGCCAATTTGCTCAGCGGCTTGCTCTGCCAGGTTGGCAAGCTGCAGGCTGTGCTGGTAGGTGCCCGGTGCCTGCTGCAGCAAGATCTGCAGCAAAGGGTGATCCGGGCGGGTCATATCCACCAGTTGCATGGGGGTGGTCATCCCCAAGACCTGTGCCAGGATAAACTGCAGCACAATGGTCGCACTGGCTGAGGCAAGCCCATTGAAAAGAGCCGCTCCCAACAAGGTTGCCAACCCGATCGCATCGGTGGTGGGCAAAGGCAGGCGAAAGATAAGCACTACGATCGAACTGGAAACAGCCACTGCCACACCTGCCCAGAAGAATGTGGACATCCGCCGTGCCCGTCCCAGTGCCAGCGCGCCGAACATGCTCGCCAGGACATAATACAGCAATAGCTCTTGGACGTTTGGCAGCCCAAACGTGGCAATCACGCCAAGCGGCAGGGCCGAGACCAGCGCCAGCTTGGCGCCAAACAAAGCGGTAACGGTCAAACTATAAGCCGCCAGCGGAAATGCATAGGGGATGACCGTGCGGTCAGGGATCACCAGCCTGGCGGTGAATAAAAATGACAGGAATAACAAGGCAATGACGGTTGCGCTGCTGGTTTCCCCTCCTTGGAAGAGCGGCTCGCGGCGCAAATATAAAACCATAAAAGCGGCTAACAGGAGCACCATCCCGGCGGCAGCAAACTGTGACGGCCAGGGGTTATCCTGCTGCGCCAATCCCAGTTGTTTCAAAGCTTCGACATCTTCAGCGCTCAGCACATGACCGCTGGTGACCACCATTTGCCCGGCAACATAAGCGCGCGTGACCGGCGTCACATTGTCGCGGGCCTGCTGGCGGGCGGCCTGTGTCAGGCTTTCACTGTATTCGCTGTTGGGCGCCACAAAACCAGTGGCTAATTCGGAGACAATCTCCGCCTGGATTTCAGGCAGGGAGAGGCTCACCAGCGCCGGCACACGGCTGCGCGCCTCTTCCAGCCCCTCAGGGCGGATAGCGCTGCTCATCACCCTCTCCAAAACCGCGATGGCTTCTTGTTGAATTGCCTGCCAGCGGGCATCCGCCAGGTTCAAGATGGCGACAGACGTTTCCTGGCTGAGATGGATATCATCCAAGGCCGCCAGGTCATCCAATTTTTGCTGCTCGCTTGCATGGATATCGGCACGAACCGAAGTGATAAAGTCCATGGTGGTGCGCAAATGCTCAAGTTGCTGGCGCGCCACGCGCGTATCCGGGAAAGTATAAAGGGGTTGGACCGCACGCTCGGCGGCTTCCTGGCGCTGCAGGGTTAAGATTTCACTCTCGTAAGATTTTGTACTTACGGCGCGGTAATCCCGGCTGGCTACCTGTCCAACCTGCGGCGCAGAGGAAACAGCCTCCCGCAGAGTTGGCAGCCAAACAGCCAGGATAGCCAAAAAACTGGTAACCAGCAGCAAGAAAAAGAGATAAACTCTCTGACCCCGAGGTTGCTTGCCGTTATTCGCCATGACACGAACGGGGTTTGCTCAATAATGAAAAAACGCGAGTGGAAGACATTTAACCCAGCAGCTTTCGCACTGCCTGGCTGGCCTGGTCACCAGAGGCACGCCCTTGCAAGCGCGGCAACAATTCTTTCATCACCCGGCCCATATCCCGGGGGCTGGTAGCCCCCACTTCGTTGATCACCTGGCGCGCCAGGTCTTCCAGTTCTGCTGCCGGCAGTTGCGCCGGCAGGTAATCCTTCAAGACCGCCATTTCCGCTTTTGCCTTTTCGGCCAGGTCTAAGCGGCCGGCATTTTGCGACTCATCACAGGTCTCCTGGTAGGATTTCACTTCTTTTTGCAAAACCGCCAGGACAGCAGCATCATCCAATTCCCCGCCCCGGTCAATTTCCACCAACCGGATCGCCGAAATTGCCATGCGCAGCACACGTTTTCGCAATTCATCGCCAGATCGCATAGAGTCTTTCAGGGCTGCTTCAAGTTGGGCTTTAATAGACATGGTAAATCATCCAATCTCTCAAGTTTTAATGATTATACCCATATTTTATAGGAAACCTATTGATTGATGCCCCAGGATAGAAAAGTGACAGGGAACAGAAAAGCATGCGCCGCCGTATGAAAGACGGCGCATGCTCCAGCAAACCATCCGAAGAGAGACTAACCGAACAGTGCAGGCTCGTAATGGGAGAAGGACCGCATGTCAATAATTTCTGCGCCGCTATCTTCCATTTTGCTGATGATTTTTTCGCGATTGGCGCCCGTCTCTTTGATCATTACTTCCCGTTTGCCGCCCGATCTGGAGGTGGTGGTTACCGCGACGATATTTCCGCCCGCCTCGGCGATGCGCCGTGTAATCGCCGCCAGCTCACCCACCTGGTCCGGTAAGCGCAGCGTCAAGCGCACACCATCTTCTTTCCCACCGAGCACCTCAACCAGCACTTTAAAGACATCCGTTTCGGTGATAATTCCCTCGAGCTTATCACCTTCCATCACCGGCAGACAGCTGATTTTATTCTCAACCATGATGCGCGCCGCTTCTTCCAGCGGGCAATCGCCCGCCACAGTGATCACCGGACGGCTCATGATCTGGCGGATGCGCAGCGTTTCAAGCAGAGAGTAAATCTCATACAGGCTGAGGGTTGTCGCAGGCGAGGGCTGGTTGGAAAGCAGATCCTTTTCGACAATGATCCCAACTAATTTATCTTTATCGACCACCGGTAAGTGGCGGATCTTCCGCTTGCGAATGACATTCATCGCTTGCGGGAAGTTATCATCTGGGGCGACAACAATAGGGTTATGAGTCATAAAATCCTTAACAAACATCACGGGCCTCCTTCAATATGGGGTTCATGGGCATCACGGATCACATCTGCAGCTAATTGGGATAACGACTGGCTTTCATTCTCAGCGGTGTGGCTGGCTCGCCAGTATATCTCCAGTAATTCCAATGGGTCCAGGCTGCCGATTGCCTGGTCGCCAGGGATACGTATTCTGCCCTCGATCTGAGGGCGTTTCAGCAGGTGAAAATCAAAACATCCTGCCATTTCAGCGCGCAGGGAGGCTTCATCGATCGCAGCTTCCCAATCGCGCGGGTATTCCAAAACCAGGCGCACAATTGCACCATCTAATTCTTTGGCAGAGGGGAGGGCATTGCGGATACGTTCTGCCACGCCTTCCTGGCTCTCCAACCTTACATAGCGATCCACAAAGGGACGGATGCCTGCCAGTTTGCGCCATTCCACGCGCGTCTGCCCGCGCGCTACATGGGCGATCACAAAGAACTTATCGTCGCCAGCCTCGCCGAAATCAACACGCTCGATTGAGCCGGGGTAGACCACGGGCGGGTGGAAATTTTCATTCAGGTCCTGCGCCTTGTGGATATGGCCCAGGGCAACGTAATCCAGGCGAGGGTTCTTGATCAGCGAGCCGGGCAGGAAAAAATCACGCCCCAACATCATGCTGCGCTCGCCCCCCAGAGCCGCACCCTGCACCGAGCCGTGGGCAGTTAAGACGATGGGCAGGTCTGGATCGGCTTCTTCCAACCAACCGCCCACCACCTCTTTGAGCAAATCGCCAAGTTTTTCGTAAATATCGGAGAGGTTCTTCCCATGCAAGTTCAGGGCTGCCATAAAACCCGAACGCGACACCCAGGGCAGCGCTATAACCTGCAGGGGCAGCCCGCCCAGGTCGCCGGGTTTCAAAAAGACCGGGCTGTCCAATACGCGTACATGCGGTACTTCCAGGGTATCAAAATTCTCCAGGGCATGCGCCCGCCCTAAAGCAGGGGAAACATCATGGTTGCCGACCAGCAACAGGGTGGGGATCGCCGCACGCGAAAGGCGCATGATACGCCGGCTCCATTCCCGCTGGAAGGTGGGCGCGGGGTTGCGGTCTTTGTATGCGTCGCCGGCAAAAATCACCAGATCGACTTTTTCTTCTATAGCCGTATCGATAATCGTATCCAGTGACTTGAGAAAATCCATCACCCGCCTGGGCAGCCCGGTTTCAGGGTCATGCCGCCCGAAAT
>CAZTMX010000245.1:0-4372 GCA_964614855.1 uncultured Anaerolineaceae bacterium
CAGGGCAGGTTGGACAGGATGGAAAAGATCGACCAGCCCGTGTTGGAGCGGCAGAAAATGGGGCTGGAACTGAGCGGCTGGCGCGGGTCCAATAAAGTATTGGAAATCAAGGGGTTGAAAAAATCCTTCACAAACCGCAAGCTGCAGAACGGCGTCTTAGATGACCTGGATTTGCTCATTTGGCATGGTGAACGGGTTGGCCTGATCGGACCGAATGGCGCGGGTAAATCTGTCCTTTTGCGCCTGATCCTGGCTCAGGAGATGCCGGACGCAGGCGAGATCCGGCTGGGTCCGAGTGTGAAGACCGGTTACTACGCCCAGGAGCATGAGACTCTCGACCCAGGGCAGACCCCGCTGGATGCAGTGCGCAGCGCTGGCGCGATGAGCGAGGGGAACGCAGTTGCTTTTCTGATCCGCTACCTGTTTTCTTACCACCAGGCCAGCCAGAAAATCAGCGACCTCTCCGGCGGAGAGCGCAGCCGCCTGCAGCTGGCTTTACTCGTCCTTTCAGGTGCGAATTTTTTGCTGCTGGATGAGCCGACCAATAACCTGGATGTCGCCTCTGCCGAGGTGCTGGAAAACGCGCTGGAGGATTTCGAGGGGACGGTGCTGGTGATTTCCCATGACCGCTACTTCCTCGACCGCACGGTCAACCGGATTTTGCTCCTGGACCAGGGACGGATAAAAGAGTACCAGGGAGGATACAGCGACTATATTGTAAAATAAGCGCGCCTCGCCTGCTATTCTTGCGCTGCCAACTCTCCCACTTCCCGCACATCTACCGCTACCCCTTCGATCTCCTGGGGAATGATGTCTTCGGGGTGTAACTGCTGGCGCGGCACTTTGCGGCTCACCATCACCACCAGCACCATTTCTTCGCCCTGCTTCCCCTGGCGCCGCCCGACCCCCACCCCTACCACATTGGCCTTGGTCATCAACCACTCCTGGTAGTTTTGCAGTACCTGCTGGAACTTTTTAGCGGCCTCCTGCGGCAGGCTCTTGGCTTGCGAGGCGGATGGGATAAATTCCACATTCAGCAAATCCAGCACGGGCTGGATGGGATTGAAGATCGAAGCCTGCTCAGATCCACCGAACAGCAGCCCCACCGCATTGGGGCTGGCGCTGTCGAGTACCAGCGAGCCCGAATCGCCGCCGGTGGACATGGGCGTGGTCACCACCTGGTGCTCAAATGTGGCAGTGCGGTCATACCCGTAGCTGATGCTGATGGTGGCGTCCAGCACAGTCACTGTGCCGCTGGTCAGGGCAGTGGTGCGCCCGGATTTGCGCACCAGCATGCCCAGGAATGCCTCGCGCACCCCACTGACCGTACCGATTTCCAGGATTTCATCCAAAACGTCCGCGTTATCCACCGGGCGCGCCACAGCCGCGTCAATGGTGTTGACAGCCTCTGAGGTAATCTTGAGCGCCTGAACCTGGTGCCGCGACCCGCTCATGCGCGCCAGGAAGTTGCCAAAGCGGGCATAGCTCTGGGCGATATTACAGGTGGGCGGTGCGCTGCTGAAGTTGAGCGGGTAAAACCGCTCCAGGCGGGCGATGACATCGTTTGCCAGCGTACCGCCGTCTGCCGGGGCAGGCTGCAAGATGGGGTCGCCCGGCTGAGCCTCGTTCTGGTTGGCGATCACATGATTGTTGGATAGAATCAGGCGCGCTCCTGTGGTGCGGTCGCGCACCATGCCGCCAAAGCTGCCGGCGCTGACTTGATAATGCCCCAGGCTGACACCGCCCGGCGCCGGTCTCCACCTTATTGTATGATCCCATAAGGCGCGCAAATCACCCACTTCGATGATATCGGTGCGCACGCCGTCCAGCGACTTGGGGATGACCTGCTTGTCCTGCAGACCCGCCAGCGGGATTTTTTTACGTACCAACACCACCACGCTCAGTTCATCGCTCGCTGTTTTCCCGGACACTTTGTAGCCAATACCCAAACCGACCACGTTGGGTTTGTTTAAGAGAGCTTGCTGGTGAATGGCTTTCGCTTGTTTCAATTCACTTAGCTGCGTCATGGGTCATTCTCCATGCTGAAGCGCTTATTACGGAAGGCGGCGTAGTTCCCGCTGGTTTGCGGGTCAAAGGGTAACCGGCTCCGCTCGCTGCATCTTCACTTATGGTGCACGAAATGTACCACGTGAGATCAGCTGCTTTTCAGTACCTGGGGTTTATCCATTTTTGGCAACAAACGCGCTCCCAGGATCGCGGAGAGCAGGAATAAGGCTGCTGTGGCGACAAAGGTGCTGCGCAGCGAGAACCAGAAGGCCACGGCAGAGCCGAGCATGGGCGCAACAGAACGCCCGGCAGAGGTGATGGAGTTGTCGAGCCCGTACACGGCTCCGGCATCGTCGGTGTGGGAAAGCGTGGCGAGCAGGGCCGCCAGGCAGGGGATAATGCCTCCCAGGGCCACACCCACCATGGCTTGCAGTAAAAGCAGTTGCCAGCTGGCATTGATCTGGGTATGCAGCAGATACAGTCCCGTGGCAATCAACGAACTGATCACTACAATCCTGCGGTGACCAATCCGGTCGCCAAGCCTTCCCAGGTAAACCGCGCTGATGGTGGTCGTCGCTGAGGATGCGCCGACGACCAACCCGGTGAAGGTATTCAGACGCTCAGAGTTTGCCATCAGGGTCTGGATGAAAAGAGGCGCCACTGGCACAAGCATCATGTTCCCCAACTGGCTGATGAAGCGCATGCTGTACACGGTGAGGATGCCTTTGGTGGATAAAACCCGCTGCCATTCCTGCCAGAACCCGCCGGATTTGACCTGCGGCTTTTCAGGCTTATGAAAGTCTTCCTGGACGCCGATGAAAACCAGCACGCCGGCGATGAACAGCAGGGCTGCGGTCACATAAAAGGCAGCGCTATACCCGTAAGCATCGGCGATGGCGCCGCCGATCAGCGGACCCAGGGCCACACCGGTTCCGCTGCCCACCTGCAGCAGCCCCATGGCAAAGCCTGTACGCTCGCGCGGCACCACCGAAGCCACCAGCGCGTTCGCTGCTGCCACCGTCCCGGTGATAAAGCCTTGCACGGCGCGTAAAAACACAAGCTGCTCGGCTGTGGTGACATAAGCCATCATCAAAAGGATGGCTACCCCGCCGAACATCGAACGCTCGACCATCAGCTTGCGCCCAAAGCGGTCCGCCAGCATGCCCCAAAAAGGTGAGGCGATCATCATGGTAAACGCCTGGGCGGAATACACCATCCCCGCCAGGAACTCGACACTGAAATTGGTGGAGCTGCCCAGTTCCTTTACATACAACGGCAGGAAGGGGAAAATGCTCGAGAACCCGACGGCGGTGAATACCTGGGCGATAAAGAGGGTATAGAGCGTCCTCTGCCAGTGTGGGGCTGGCACCCCGGCGGGTGGTGTCTGCGGGTTCAAGGTTGTATTTCTGGCTGCCTTCCGATATTAAAACCGCAGCGTTCGAATTCTTCTAATAGGACGCCGGAGAACAAGCGCTGCCCCCATTTGCGGCTGATGTGTTCGGTCCAACTGTAATCTTCCAGGGTGAATGTCTCTTCTCTGCCTGGCGCCAGGCGGATCATAGCATTGTTTTTGCGGTAGTAATCCTGCGCCAGATAGCCCTCATCCATCTGCTGCATGGCGCGCTGGATTTGCTCCTGGCTGAAATCCGGGTAGCGGTCCTCGAACAGGGTGAACTCGAGCGGGTAACGCGGCCGGGGAGGAGCGTCTTCTGCCGGGTAGCCCATAGTAAGCTGGACCATGGGGAAAACCCGCCTGGGCAGGTGGTACCGCTGGATGATCTTTCGCGAACGGAAAGGCGCATCGCCCAGGAAGCAGCTGCCCAGCCCCAGGCTTTGGGCGGCGATGACCATATTTTCCGCCATCAGGGCGGCATCCTGCATCCCCAGCACCAGCAGCAGCAGGTCATCGCCGGTGTTTTGCCAGCCGCGCTGTGCCATGATCAACTCCCAGCGGTGCGCGTCCACGCAGACGGTAAAAAGCAGCGGCGCCTTGAATTTGTTCTTTTCTTGATGGCGCGAGAGCAGCAGGCTGCCCAGTTGTGAAGCGAACGGCGCTTGCTGCCCGGCGCGCACGATGGAATGGATCACTTCGTCACTCGGCATCTCGGTTGTGTAGCGGCGGATAGATTTTCTAGTCAGCATGTATTGGAGGATAGGGTTTTCTGGCATCCGGTTTCTCCCGCAACAATTATAAGGCGTTGAGACTGGATTGCCGGCAGGTATTTTTGGATAACATGGTGATTCAATAGGCATTCTGGTAACCTTTTGCCGCCCACTGCATCTAAATTACTTGAATAAAACCAAACTCTCAGGAGAACAAAATGCCTTTATTTGAATTTGTGTGCACCACCTGCGACAAAGACTT
>CAZTMX010000246.1:0-4370 GCA_964614855.1 uncultured Anaerolineaceae bacterium
TACCCAAGATAATAATATTTATCTTGTGTCTGTTTTGGGAGCAAACCTTCCTAAAGGGTGTTTTGGCCCCCTTTTCGCCCTTTTTGACACACAGTGGAGCGACTAACGGCAGTTCCTCACCCAAGATAAAACGGAGAGTGTGAACAATGAGCGAAACAATTGATTTGGAAACACGACTCACTGAGTTCGAAGACTACCTGGAAAGCCTGGATCGCAGCCGTCATTCCATCCGGGCGTACCTGTCTGACCTGCGCTTGTTTGCGCAGTGGTTTGAAGGTCACACGGGAGAAAAGTTTGCGATCACCAATTTGATTGATGATGATGTCAAAAACTGGCGCGACGAAATGGAGAACAAGCAGAAGGCTTCCACGATCAACCGCAAACTGGCGGCGCTATCTGCTTTTTATGCCTGGGCAGTTGAAAAGGGATATGTTGCCAACGATCCAACTCGCCATATTCACGGCCTGGGCCAGCAGATGATTGCCCCCAAGGCGCTATCTGAACAGGCGGTCAATAAGATCATTCGCAAAGCAAAAGTGGCTGGCAATCTGCGCGATCATGCGCTGCTCCACTTCCTGGCAGCCACCGGGCTGCGGGCCTCCGAAGTGGCAGCGGTAAAATGCGGCGACATACAGATCAATGACCGGTCTGGTTGGGTTACTGTTCGCTCGGGAAAAGGTCGAAAACAAAGACGCGTCCCCATTCACGTCAAAGCTCGCGATGCTCTCCAGGCGTTCCTGGCTTCAGAGGGACGAGATAAAATCGCGGAACATGCAGCCGAATCGCTTTTCAGAACCCAAGATGGGAACGCGATGACTACTTATGCAATCTGGTACACGGTGAAAAAATATGCAGCTCAAGCTGGCGTGCAGAATGTCAGCCCGCACACGTTTCGCCATACCGTAGCCACCCGGCTGGTGCGTAACCCCAATGTGGACATTGTGACGGCAGCGACTTTTCTCGGTCACAGCCGGCTAGATACGACTGCTCGCTACTCTCGGCCAAGTGATGAGGATTTGGAACATGCGGCCGAAGAGATTTCTTAGTATGCTATATGGCTGGGCAAGCCTCTAAGCATCCCCCAATAGAGAGGAATTATTACAGCGAATGTAGAAATCCACACTTGTAGCAGTAAATCCTATTTGTGGGCTTGTCTTCTAGCTTTATCTTGATCATGCAACAAGGCAAATCATAAAGCACCATATCATCAACCTCAGGCGAGATCCAGGGTTCTTTATAAGGCATTTCCTTAAAGTCGAGCTTTACCGAAAATAACCCGTTCCCCATCCTGGAGAATTGGCGTTTCCAATCCGTAAATTCCTTGTTTAAGGTCTCGGCCATATAGTTATAGGGGAAAATCTTAATATACTCCAGTTGTTCCTCTGTCCACCAGGCACTGGCTTTTGCTGTTTCCCCGCAGTATGGGCACCAGTACTCTACTTCCTCAGATGATTCATCATCATCTTTTTCCATAAGTTCATTCTCAACCAGGTAATTCTCAATTTCCTTTTGGATGAACGATTTTGTCTCGTCTGGTGTAACAGCAATTTTATACTGCCTTTTACACAATGGGCATTCGCGTCTGAGAAATTCATCGCTGTCCAGAGGCAGAGAGATATTAAAAATAATTTCGCTCATGTTAAATCATTCCTCAGAAGCGATACCCTTTGTCTTGAAATGTCTAACAGCAAAAGTGGCGATTGTAGATGCAGTGTTCAAAGCCAGTTCAGCATAACTTTCAGATACTTGAGGGGAGTGTTTTCCTTTTCCATGTGCATCGCTAAGCGCATTTCGCATGGCACCTAATTGATTTACTATGCCAAACAATGAGTTGAGAAGTTGGACGATCACGTCTTCAGAGCCAAGAGCATCAAGTTCTAACACCTTGCGGGTTGATTTCCATAGGACAGAAAGAGATTTTTCAGCCGGCAGTTTTTCACCCAACTCATCATGTATCAACCGACATGTGCTTTCTACACAGGCGATACTATGAGTGATAGAACGATCAAATTCGCCATCCCGAATAGCTGTACGAGCCTTCTCTATATCCTGGTAAGCCGCATAAAACTTCGAGCTTTGGAATAATCCTCGCGTTGCCTGGATAATTTGCCTGGTACTTTCAGCGGTTACAAGGGGGCAAGATTGGCAATACTCAAATGTGGTATATCGTTTTCTGATTTTACAAAATATCCCTGATATGCTGACGTGGGGCAGATCGCTAAAATAACGCACCGATATATTGGTGCTGGGGGCATCGCAACCTACTTCGCGAAAAATTTTCCCAATGGGGCAACTAAAACAAATGGCTGGCGTCACATTATTAGTCGCGTTTGAAGTGCCATCCTGTTTGGCACAACGGCAAACGAGAGAGCCGAGTCCTACTTGTTGCAAATGACAATCGAAATTGTCTTCTTCGGAAGGCTCGGTTATATCGAAATCAGTATATTCCATCATCAGCTTCCTTTGTGACCACGCTCTATTTGTTTAATGTGGTTGCACTCAAATTGTAGCACAAATGTACAGTGATTCCGATGTTGTGAACATCTCAAAAATGCATTTGGAATAATGTTGTCTAATTTACCAGTATAACTGCATTAGAAAGGATTGAGGAAAGGCGGGTAGCCGTTCCTCAGACGTAAGCCGGTAGCCTCAGTCAGTTGTGTTCGGGTGATCGCCGCCATATTGGGCGATGGTGTCAGCAGCGGAAAGCCATTGGGGTTTACGCTGCCGGGAGAAGAGCGACAAGATGCCCTTGCCCGATTTGACTGCCAGCGTGATTGTCAGGGCCCACGAGCCGATGACCATCAAGCCTGCGAAACAGATAAATGCCATTGCGATCTCTCTCATCACATGCCTCCAGTGTTTGGTTGGGTAACCGAATAGGGATTGTCAGGGTTTTTGATGCCCTGAACTGGCCACTTCGTTTGAAATGGTCAGGCCAGGAAATCAAAAAAGGTGGAGAGAGGCGGGTGGCCTCTCTCCATGGCGGAAACCGCCGCAGCTCTCCAGTCTCAACCAGGGGATGGCAACCCGGGTCGAGAGACTGGATCGCGAAGTCTCCCGACTGACGGGTGTGCTCAAACCAAAAGGAGGAGAAGAAGGAGAATTGCTCTCGTTTGCAGACGGGTGGGCCTGCAGAACGATAATCCACCCGGCAGGGATCGAACCTGCCTGCGAACACGCCATGTTCACAACACAGCCAGTGGGATGGAAAAATGCGCCAGGCTCCAATTGGCCTGGCGCTGATCATCTATCGTTTGGTGTACTGGATCATCTTCTGCGCTACCAGGCAGGTCTGGACGTATGCTGTCCACACGTCATCTGGCGCCTGGCCATCGGAAAGGGTTGCCAGCACGTCTGCTTTGTGGGCGCTGAGCAGAAAACTACGCAAGTTTTCGGAATACACCCGGCTGCCCAGGACGCCAGAAACGCGAATGCGGTCTTTGGGCTTGATATTGACGCCCCGGCCATCCACCTGCTCGTGCAGAAATTGCACCGTGACATAATGTGGGACGCGCCGTTCCCGGCCATTATTCCCAGGAGAAGCGGTCGTCTGGGTGTGGCTGTCGTAAACGGCGACGCGGGCGAACAGGTGACCGCCATATTCCCACACCCTGGCTATCACACCTTCCAATCGGGCTAAGCTTTGAGCAGGCAATGCTCCAGATTTGGCAGATATGATATCCAAAGTATCGGGGATCACGCACGTGACCATGCGCTTGACCTGGGCATCCATTGCGGGAGCCAGTTCGGGGATGCGTTCCACCAATCCGGCCTGGCGAGCCTTGAGCAGAAAATCGCGCAACGTTTCCCATTGGGTTGTATCGCTCAAATAGCCTGTAGCATGCACGATATCGCCTTTCAACAGGCTGATGTCCTGGCCGTTGACCTGACCATTGGGCAGCCGCAACGTGAGGCGGGCGTCAATTGCGCGTGGTTCGGGATTATCTTCTTCATCATCCGGGGTTTCACCAATGGCAACACGAGCAAAAACATCGCCGCTGGATCGCGCCCAAATCTTGGTGACCAGGCCAGTGAATTCAACATGGTTGCCATCAAAACGTTCTGGCGTAGTAACGGGTAAAACTGTGGGGGTTGTCAGCATGAAATGCCTCCGTAAAGAGTGTTCAGGCAGGCCGCAGCGCAGAGGCATTGGCCTGCCTGCTGGATAAGGGTGAAGCGAAGCTTCATATGGTGGTTGCCCCATCAAGTGGAGCTTCCAATGATTGCTTGAAGCAATGTAACGATCTCAGTTGGTAACGTGCAGGCTCCTTATCGGGGAGCGATCAAACAGGAAAAATCCTGATGATGTCGGGGAGAGGGAAAGCGGTTAGCCTTCCCTCTGGCACGATGCGGAGACGGATATCGCT
>CAZTMX010000247.1:0-4350 GCA_964614855.1 uncultured Anaerolineaceae bacterium
CCGCCGCCGCGCGCCACGGGTTGGTTTTTCCAGGTGATGCGAAAGAGGTTGCGTGCATCCAGATCCCACAGCCCAATCCCACTCAGGTTCTTGCGGATTTTCTCCGGTATGCGGGAAGGATCACGCATCTGAGCGAAGGTAGGGATAATAATGCGCTGCTCGCGCGCTCGTTGGACTGCACGCGCACGCCGTTCTTTATCCACGGTCAAATCAATTTTTGCCAAATCGGTAATCTCCTCTCAATCAATCGATCTGTTTTCTTTTATCTGGGGCTTCGCTCACAATATACAGAGGTCTGCCCTTCGCTTCGTCATATAACCTGCCGATATACTCTCCCAGGATGCCTAAGGATATCAATTGCACGCCTCCCAGGAGCAGCACTGCAATTAAGGTGGTTGCCTGCCCAAAGAACGCCTGCGAGCCAGCAAGGCGCAAGGCGATTACGACCGGGATAGCCAGAATGCTGATGCCGGCTGAAATAAAGCCCAGGTAGGTAGCCAGCTGCAGGGGAAAATAGGAAAACCCGGTGATGGCATCACTGGCAAATTTAATCATCTTTTTGAGCGGGTATTTTGTTGTGCCCGCATAACGCGCTGAGCGCTTGTAAGGCACGCCCACCTGTTTGTACCCCACCCAGGATGCCATGCCGCGTAAAAAGCGGTGTCGTTCGCGCATCTGGTTGAGCACGTCGACCACTTTGCGGTCGATCAGGCGGAAATCGCCAGTATCGAGCGGGATATCCACATCGGTGATGCGGTAGATCAGCCGGTAAAATAGCTTTGCGGTGAACAGCTTGAACCAACTCTCACCTTCGCGCTCTGCACGCACCGCATACACCACCTGGTAACCTTCGCGCCATTTTTCCAGTAGCTCTGGGATCAGCTCGGGTGGGTCCTGCAAATCGGCGTCGATAATCACCACCGCATCCCCCCGGCTGTAATCCAACCCGGCAGTCACCGCAATTTGGTGCCCGAAATTGCGAGCAAAAATCACCGGTTTCACATGTTCATCGCTCCCAGCAAGCTGGCGAATTCGATCCGTAGAGCCGTCGCGCGAGCCGTCATCCACCAGGATCAGCTCCCAGGTTTCTCCAGTCGCACTCATTGTCTCGTTGACACGGCGGTAGAGCTCTGGCAGAGACTCAAATTCATTGTAAATTGGTGCAATGATCGTGACAGTTGGTTTCATAGGAAGGGCTATTTTATCACTTTCTTTACAGCCGCGAGGGTGGGCTCGATCACCGGCGCTTGACCGGCTGCCATCATGGCTGCCCGTACATCCTTAAGCCCGCTGCCGGTGTTCAGCACCAGCACCAGGTCATCGGGGGCAAACCATCCCGATTGGGCTGCTTTTACCAACCCGGCGTATGCCGTGGAGCCTGCGGGCTCGGCAAAGATGCCGGCTTTTCCCAGCGCGGCAATGGCAGCCAGGATTTCGTAATCGCTGACCAGGATATACTGCCCGCCGGTCTCCCGAGCGGCGCGCACCGCACGCACCCCATCCCTGGGTAAATCGACTGAAATGCTGTCTGCCAGCGTGTTGGCAGCCACAGGGAGTATCGTTTCGTTTTGGCTGAAAAAAGCATTGGCGATGGCTGCCGAGCCTTCGGCTTGCACCCCGAAGATTTGCGGCATGATTTCCAGCCAACCCAAGCGCTGCAGGTCTTTAAAGCCCTTGTGGATGCCGGAGATAATGTTGCCGTCGCCAACCGAGACAAAGAGCTTCAAAGGTTTCTTAAGCAAGCGAGCTGGAATGTGTTTGACCATCCACTCCCAGATTTCGAACGCAGCCGTTTTCTTCCCTTCAGCGGTGAAGGGGTTGTAGCCGGTGTTGCGGATATACCAGCCAAACTCATCCGCTGCTTGCAAGGAAAGATCAAAGGCGCTGTCATAATTCGCCTCTACCAGGATGACCTGGGCGCCGAAGATCAACAACTGGGCGATCTTTGCCGGAGGTGCGCTGCGCGGTGCAAAAATCACTGCTTTTTGCCCGACTGCTGCCGCCATCCCCGCCAGGGCAGCGCCAGCGTTTCCGGTGGATGCGGTGACAACCACTTCGGCGCTGAGTTCCATCGCCCGTTCAACAACCAGCGCAGAGGCGCGGTCTTTAAACGAGGCTGTTGGGTTACGGCTTTCATCTTTTATCCACAAGTGCTCAAGACCCAGCGCTTTATTCAAGATTGGGGGATGGAACACCGGCGTCCAGCCTGCTGCATGAAATGGCGTATGGCCGCTGCTGGGGGTTTCCACAGGCAGCAAAGGTGCGTAGCGCCAGAGCGATGGCTCTGGGCTGGAAAGGATATCGGCTGGTTGAATGCTGCCTTGCAGGCTTTTATAATCCAGGATGATATCCAGGTTTCCGCCATCTTTGGGGCAGGTATACTGAATTTCGTCAGGAAAATACTCGTGCCCGCAGATCGAGCACTGGTAACCGCTGAATTTTTGCATCATACTCCTGTTGATTGGATGAATTTACAGGCCGCGCTCCCCCCGGATGTAGGGGTAACCCAGGGCTGCTGGCGCTCCCAACCTCTTGCGCATAGCTTCACGCGAACCGATCACCAGCACAATGATGGTGAATGCATAGGGCAGCATCTGAAGAAAGAACCCCCAATAAGGGTTGTAGAAAAAGGGGTTGCGAAAGCCGAGCAGCATCTGCGGTCCCTGGATGTCCAGGATTAGCCGCCGTAGAGCCCCAAATGTATAGGCGCCAAAGGCAGCACGGAATGGATCCCACTGGGCGAAAATGACCAGCCCGACCGCAATCCAGCCTTGACCGGCGGTAGTGAGCTCGCTAAACCAACCTGGAGAAACTGCCAGGCTGATGGTAGCGCCAGCCAGCCCTGCCAGGACGCCGCCGACAAAGACATAAAAATAGCGTAAGCGGTAGACGTTGATGCCAAGTGCATCAGCCGCAGCCGGGTATTCGCCAACGGCTCGTAAATGCAGCCCTGGACGGGTGGCATAAATATAGTACCAGGCCAGCGGGATCAATAAATACCCCAGGAAGACCATGATGCTGTGGTCGGTAAAGAATATGGGTCCCAACACAGGAATTTGGTCCAGCAGGGGGATGCTGAATTTCGGCAGCAGCGAAACAGTGCCAGCCTTGCTTAAACCCTCTCCCAGCACCAGGCTGATGCCTGTGCCCAGGAAGGTGAGCGCCAAACCGCTGACCGTCTGGTCTGCCTGCAGGGTGATGGATATAAAGGCGTGGATCTGGCTGATCAGGCCTCCTGCCAGCATGGCCACCAGCACACCCAGCCAGGGGTTACCAGTCGCAATAGCGGTGCTAAAACCGCTCATAGCGCCAATGAGCATCATGCCTTCAACACCCAGGTTGAGCACCCCTGAGCGTTCAGCAAATAATTCACCGAGTGTGGCAAAGAGCAAGATGGTACCAGTGCCAACGCCAGCCTGTAAGATGATCATCAAATCCATCTCAGGCCTCCTCTCCCTTACGAACGATGCGGATGTTGTAACGCAGGAGAAAATCGCTGGCAATCAGACTCACCAGGATGATGCCCTGGATCAACTTGGGGATGCCGGAGGGTTGGATTTCCCGGCCGGCAAGGATCAAGGCGCCAAAAAGAATGGACACCAGGATAACCGCAAATGGATTTAGCTTTGCCAGCCAGGCGATGATGATCCCAGTGAAACCGTAACCCGGAGAGATCGAGCCTTGCAGGCGGTGGACCACTCCGGTGATTTCTGCAGCCCCTGCCAGACCGGCCAGCGCGCCGGAAAGCATCATCACCAGGATGGTATTGCGCGCGATATTGATCCCGGCGTATTTGGCTGCCCTGGGGTTGTCGCCGATCAGGCGGATCTCATAGCCCCAACGGCTGCGGTACAAGATAAACCACACAACCACAGCCGCCACCAGGCCGAAGACCAGGCCCAGGTGGGTGGTCAATCCGCGGAAAATGGGCACCTCCTTGGCGTAATCTGCCAGGCGCGGCAGCCAGGCGGTGCGCGGGAACATGCGGCTCATCTGAAAACCGCCTTCAGTCCAGACTGCAAAAATCCAGAAGTTATTCCAGGCAACGGCAATATAGTTCATCATCAAGGTGGTGATGATCTCGTTGACGTTATAGCGCGCTTTTAGGAAACCGGGCACAAAACCCCACAAAGCGCCAGCCAGCATGCCGACCAGCATCATCACCGGGATGAAAATCCAGGGAGAAGTATCTTCTGGCAGCATGGGCGTCAGAACCACAGCGCTGGCGCCAAACGCGCCCAGGAAAAACTGGCCTTCGGCGCCAATATTCCACAATCGAGAGCGAAAGGCGACCGAACAAGCAAGCCCGACCAGGATCAAGGGGATGGCTTTAACGATCGTATCCGAAAA
>CAZTMX010000248.1:0-4342 GCA_964614855.1 uncultured Anaerolineaceae bacterium
CGCGCATCGATCACCATCACCTTTTTACCCGCCCGGCGCAGCTCGCCTGCCAGGTATCCCAACCCCATGGCTTCACCGCAGTCCGGCGCGCTCAAAACCTGGCTGGGAGGGCGCAGCAAAACGACATCAAATTTCAATTCTGGATTATCCGGGATTGGCTGGAACCCCAGGGGTGGGTAGCGCTTGCGCAAAGCCTTTGGCAGGTCGATCCAACGGCTCTCGTAGATCTTGCGGTACATCAACGGTGCAAGGCTGACCTGGAGCATGGTGTAGACTACAAAAATCCCTACCAAAACCCAGGTCGGCCATTTGCGAAAATACATCAAGAAGGAAACCGCAGCGATAAACAAACCAGCGGCAAAGGCGACGGCAATGATGGCGCGAATTCTTCTCTCGTTCATAGGATATTTCTCTTCACAACGAGTCGCTGTCTGGTTACATCCATGGATAGTCCTTGCGTTTCCTGGGTAAAGAAAACATCACCGCAATACTCAGACCAACAAAGAAACCTTTTCCAAGAATTCTCAACCAGGGGTCCAGCTCGCCCTGAAAATACTGCACGATCAACAGCGTGAGAAAGGAAGCGCTGCCCGCAAATAACCAGATCGAGAAAAATTTTCGCCAATCGATATTCTTTAGCACCATCATCACCTCAAGCCAGGATTAACCGATAAACGTTACAAAGGCACCGCAAACTACGCTGCTGCTAGCCGCACGATTTGCGGATTAATTCATTAAGATACCAGCGTACCCAGAACAATTTCGATATAATTCCAGGTCTGGTCCGGCAGAACTGTCCAGGCTTTACCGCCCCATCCATAAGCGAATATGGCGCCGACCACAAGCAGCGCTGCCGCAATCATGACAAAATAATCACGCTTACGCAGGCGGATATCCCGGAAGATTACCCGTTTGATGCCTAATTCGTCTGGGAAACCCAGACCGCGGCGCTCCATCGCCAGGGCAATATCCTGGCTGCGACGCAGCGCGCCCACGCCCAGCGGCACCACAGACGTGGTGACGCCTTTCACAATTGTGACCGGGTTGGACGAACCGACCGATGCGTAGGATCGAGCCTGCAGGGCAGAGCGGATGACAAACAGCTCTTCCTGCAGCAGCGGGAAGAAGCGCAGCGCAAAGGCAAACATGTAGGAAATGCGGTACGGCAAGCCCCACTGGTACAGGGAAAGCCCAGTATCAAAGGGGTCGGTGGTCATCGAGAACATGATGAAACCCATACCGGTGGTGATCAAGCGGAAGGAGATGCGCAAACCTATGGCAAAGCCTTCGCTCGACAGCCAGGATATTTCTTGACCAAAAAACACCCCCGGTTTTGGTCCAATAAACATCTGGATCACGGTCAGTGTCAGCATCAAGGGCGCCATATAAACGATAAACCAGCCGTAATCGGAGGGTTTAATATCGGCAAAAACCCACAGCACCACAATCACACCCAGGAAGAGCCACCAGGGTTCGGGGACAATAAAGGCAGCGATCATCAAGCACAGCACAAAGATAAGTTTTGTGCGCGGGTCTAATTTATGGGCAACAGTCTCGCCCGCAGAGAATTGGTAAAAACTTTTCATGGATTTATCTCCTCCTTAGCGCGCAGCAAGAGCCTGAACCAGTTCACCTGGGGTCAGGGGTACCGGTTTGATGCCCAAAGCCAAACCCAGCCGGCAAATCTGCGGTGGGCGCACATAAGTCTTGGCTAAAATTTCTGGTTGGCTGAAGATCTCGCGCGGGTGCCCATCCAGGAGCTTCTCGCCTGTGCCCATCACAACGACCCGCTGGCAGAACTCTGCCACCAGATCCATAGCGTGTGTGACAACGATAATGGTGACCTTCTGCTCCTGGTTTAATTCCACCAACAAGCGCATAATCTCGCGCGCTTTTTCGGGGTCTTGACCCGTGGTGGGTTCATCCACCAACAGGACCTTGGGGTTCATCACCAGAATACCGCCAAAAGCCACGCGCTGGCGATCGCCTTTGCCCAGGCGGAAAGGATGGGTGTCTGCATATTTTGAGAGCAGCAAACGATCCATGACATGCTTTGCCCGGCTGTCTGCTTCATCATCGGGGACATTCAGGTTTTCCAAACCAAAGCGCAGATCTTCCCAAACCGTGTCCTTGAATACTTGCTGGTCGGGGTTTTGAAATACATAGCCCACAATCGTCGGGCGAACGCGCGGCGGAATTTTCTTGACTTCAACACCACCAATCGTGATCGAACCCTCTGATGGGTTCAAATATCCGCTGATGAGCTTGGACAAGGTGGTTTTTCCCGAACCATTGTGACCGATAATAGCGACAAATTCACCTTCGTTGACCTTTAAGTTCAACCGTTTGATGGCTTCCACTTTTTTAGGCGGCGGATAAACAAATCTCAAATTATCGATGATCAAATCACCGTTTTTTACTTCATGATTAGCCATAAAATCCTCCAGGCTGCAGATGAGCTTTGCTCAACTACAATCTTTTATTGTCCTGCTTCCGATTTCTTGTAGAGTTCCAAGAACTGGTTCACCGAGAGCGGAAGTTTGCCATCCCAGATACCTTGACCCCTCAGTTCATATGCCACTTCTGTTACAGAAGGCGTGCGGATCATGGCATGGGCCAGCTCATCTCGATAATTGAAGAATTCAAGCGGTGGGGCATCGATCGTGAGACTACCTTCATCGATCAGCCACATACGCTCGGTAAATGATGCCAGTTCTTCGACTTTATCATCGTTTACGATAACGGTTACTTCAGGATCTTCCTTCATCAGGCGCACAATGGCTTCAAAGACCATCTGGCTGCCCAAAGGATCCAGGGCGGAGGTTGGATTATCGAACAATAATATCTTGGGATGCATAATATAAGTGGCGGTGATCGCAGTAAGCTGTTTTTCACCCCCCGAAAGGTCGTAAGTGATGCGGTCCAGAAGATGGTTGATGCGGAACATTTTTGAACCCTCTTCTCGGATGCGGGCGATTTCTTCCCTGGGCACACCCAGGTTTTCCAACCCCCAAATCACTTCGTCTTTTACAAAAAGGTTGAATAACTGAGAATCGGGGTCCTGCATCACCAGGCCAATTTCCTTGGAAAGTTGAGCCATTGAATAATCCATGGTGGATTTGCCAAAAACTTTCACCGAACCTTCGATAGTTCCGGGAAAATAATGCGGCAAAACACCGGCGATCAGGTTTAACAGCGTTGTCTTACCGGAACCTGTCGGCCCCACCATGCCAATAAATTCACCTTTCCGTACCTCCAGGCTGATATTTCTCACTACTGGCTCATATCCGCTGGCGTATTGAAAGGTGGCATTCTCTAACGAGATGACAATATCGTTTGAATTTTGAGACATACAATCTCTCCGTAATGGGTGGGAACAAAATTGCGTTCCCACCCAAATCTTAATTTACGATGATTTTCTTACAACTGCTGGAATTTAGCTCTTGGATTTGCGAGCATTGTTCCAAAGAAAATAAAGGACGGCAATCACGATGATGAAGATGATAAACATCACCACGTTGGCCATATTGTAACCGCCAACGATTTTCTGTGATGACAAACCAGCTGTCAGGCCTAAACCGAGATTGGCGTCTTTTAGCGGGCCCAGGAAGGCCAGCAGCAAATACACTGTACCGACACCTGCTGCGACGAGTGCCCAGATGATACCTTTTTTACTCATGGCTTTAGTCTCCCTTCAAGATGTTGAGCTATACTAATCCGGATCGACCGATGCTTCGGCACAGGTAAAATCCGATAATGCCGCCCGGGATCGAGGTTGCCCAGCCCAGGAGGAATAAGCCGACTGCGAATAAGATGGGCAGCTTGAAGACAAACAGCCATACCGGGATCAGTGGCAACAACGAGAATGGGTGAGCGATCAGCACCATTTTTGTCAGGAAGGTCTTCAGATCGATCCCTTCCTTGGTTGCACGTCGTTTTTCAAATTCGTGCTGGGTCAGGTAGGCTGCCGGGATCACGTGAGCTGTGTTCACTGCAAACCATGCCGGAGCGAGCGGACCAGTTGCGGTCAAGACGGCGATGATCGGGTTGAAGTTTGCTGCGATCAAACCGCCGGTAAGACCAAAATAGAGCACAGCAGGCCAATACCATACATTACGGAACAAACCACCTAACACATCCAGCAAACCACCTGTGATGGCAGTGTCGATGCGCTCTGTAATCTGCATGGTGGCAGAAAAACAGACTGCAAAAAGCACAGAGGCAACGATTGCACGGGTTCCGCCTGGCCACATCTTATAATCAAACCAGGGGATATCATTTTTATTTGTTTTTACACCTGTTTGCGACATATAAACCTCCAAAATATTGAATAGAATCAAAA
>CAZTMX010000249.1:0-1393 GCA_964614855.1 uncultured Anaerolineaceae bacterium
CCATCTTGGAACGATGGCTCTGCCAAACAGGCGATCCTCGCGTTCATCGCCAGGGTGACAAACGAAGGATCACCGGACTTATTACCATTGGAAGAACGGATTGCTGTGCACGACAATGACGGCACTCTGTGGCCGGAGAATCCGATGCCATTTCAGGCTGCCTTTGCCATCGACGAATTAAAGAGGCGGATCATTACAGAGCCCGAGCTCGCTTCGAATGAAATGGTGCAAGCCGCGTTGGCAGGAGATTTTTCGAAACTCCTGGAAGGCGACCACTTCGATGGCTTGATGCAGGTCTTGGCGCTCACCCATGCGGGTATGACAGTCGACGAGTTTCATGAGGCAGTGGAGGTATGGCTCAATTCAGCCAAACATCCGCGATATGGAAGGCGCTATGATGATCTCACCTACCAACCCATGCAGGAACTGCTGCGCCTTCTGCGAGCAAATGGCTTCAAGAACTTCATCGTTTCCGGTGGCGGAGCGGATTTCATGCGCGTCTGGGTAGAGCGAGTCTATGGCATACCCCCCGAGCAGGTTGTCGGCTCGACTGCGAGGACGACATTCGAACTAAACGAGAGCGGTCCGCTGCTGACAAAAACACTCGACTATCTGTTCGTGAACGACAAGCAGGGCAAGCCAGTCGGCATTCATCAGTTTATTGGCCGGCGGCCAGTGATTTGTTGCGGGAACAGCGACGGCGACCACGCGATGTTACAGTACACCACGATCAATAACCCGCGCCCTAGTTTTGGCCTCATCGTTCATCATACTGATAGTGAGCGCGAATATGCTTATGACGCCAGGACAAAGAGCACCGGCAAACTTGTGGAGGCCCTTAAGGAAGCTCAGAAGCGCGGCTGGCTGGTTGTGGATATGAAACAGGACTGGCGCACAGTCTTTTCTCAAGAATCGTAGGAGCTCTGCACAAAGGTGAACCAATGGCCACAATCCAACAAATGACCCAGTTGATAGCCAATATCGGGATCCTGACTTTCGTCGTCGCCAGTATGGCGGCGTTGGGGCTCAGCCTGAGTTTTGGGCAGATCATGCAACCGCTGCGCAACGGCCACCTGGTGGCTATGGCGCTGCTGGCTAACTTCGTGTTGATCCCAGCCCTGGCTTTCGCGATCAAAGCCATCATTCCTTTGGAAGAGGGCTATGCGATCGGTTTGATCTTGCTGGCTACAGCTGCAGGTGCACCTTTCTTGCCCAAGCTGGTTCAGGTAGCAAAAGGCGATGTAGCCCTCAGCGTGGGGATCATGGTGTTTCTAATGGTTGCGACGGTGCTCTACGTGCCGCTTGTGCTGCCTTTACTGCTGCCGGGTGTGGCAGTCAATCCGCTGGATATCGCATCATCGTTAGTGGTGCTGATGTTAATACCGCTGGCTAT
>CAZTMX010000249.1:1493-4251 GCA_964614855.1 uncultured Anaerolineaceae bacterium
CGCCAGGTTTTTGGCCGCGGCGGAACCGCCACACGTTACAAGATGCGCGAAAAGCTGATTTCTTTTGGCAGCGATTTTTGGATCGAGGACGAGAATGGCCGGCGCGCCTTCAAGGTGGACGGCAAGATGTTACGCGTGCGCGACACGCTATTCTTCGAAGATGCAAACGGCACCGAGCTGTGCAAGATCCAGCAGCGGCTGTTGACCATCCGGGAAACCATGACCGTCGAAGGCCCCAATGGTGAAACCCTGGCTACGGTCAGGAAAGCGCTGATCACCCCGCTGCGCGACCGCTGGATGGTAAAGGTGGGCGATGGGCCTGATTTGCAGGTGCAGGGCAATATCCTCAACCACCAGTACACCATCGGCGCAAGCGGCAGCAAGGTCGCTGAGGTATCTAAACGCTGGTTCCGGCTGGCAGACACCTATGGCGTGCAGATTGAACCCAGTCAGAACGATGTCGTTATCCTGGCTGTCACGGTTGCCATTGACATGATGGCGCATTCTCGAATCGCTGGACAGTGAGATAGCTATCTGTCGATTTTTTCTCGCTGTAACCTTATTCGGTCAAAACTGTTCAGAATGATATTTAGAAAGACTATGGGCATGAATATTTCAGGGACAAACATAGAATATCGACGGTTAAGCACCCCTCGAGCGGCTGCAATTGCCGGGATTTTATTTGGTTTGTTGTTCGGCGCCAGCCTGGTCCTGATGCGCAGCGCCATCCCTGCTGAAATCTCCACCGATACTGGTTGGGCGCAGACCGGTGCCTGGAAAATCAATCTTGCCTTGGGGTTGATGCCCTTTGCAGGAATTTCCTATCTGTGGTTCATTGGCGTCGTGCGGGATAAGCTGGGTGAATTTGAGGATAGGTTCTTCTCAACAATTTTCTTTGGCAGCAGCCTGCTCTTTCTGGCGATGGTCTTTATTTCAATGTCCATAGCCGGCGGGATATTATCCACATACCTGTTGATCACGGGAGAGACACCAGATTACACGGTGATTCTCTTTGGCAGGGCGCTGATGCTGCATATCAGCAATGTGTACGCCCTGCGCATGGCAGGCATGACGATGTTCTCGCTGGCGACTATCTGGATCCGCACTGGGTTGATGCCGCGTTGGCTTGGTTTTGTGACTTTCTTATTAGGGCTGACTCTGTTGGTAGTGGTCAATTACAGCCCTTGGGTCACCCTTGTCTTTCCCGCCTGGGTGCTATTGATCAGCCTGTTCATCTTATGGATGCGCCTCAGACATCCGGATGTTCAGATCCTTTCTACAGATTGAACCAACGCAAAACGGAACGGTGCACCTATGGAGTTAATTGAAGTGAGTTCCCTTGTTATCGAATATCTGGCAGTAGCCATCATCACCGGGATGGTCGGTTACAGCACTGTCCGGTACTTCATATTTCTGATGACAAAAAGAAATACAGTGGAGGCGATTTATCGAGAATACAAACACACTCTGGGAAGAGGGCTGCTGCTGGGTTTGGAAATTCTGGTCGCTGCTGATGTGATCCGCACCGTAGCGTTGAAACCCTCCTTAGACAATATTGCTGCTCTGGGTTTGCTTGTGGTGGTAAGGACCTTCTTGAGCTGGTCACTGGTTGTCGAAATAGAAAACCGCTGGCCATGGCAGAAAAACCAGGCAAGATGTGAGAGATTAGGAACTCTTGAATGACTGCCTTGCTAATGAAAGAAAGGAGGATGAACTGGCACATATATCATAAGTTCCAAATCCGTGTAACCTGTTCGTCACGTTATCTATTTTTTCTTTGAACCTTGAAAGGAGTATCTGAAATGGCAACATCGAATGCAATGACGTTTGAAACCCACCGAGCCCCATGGTGGTTAGATTTGATTGGTGGTTTACTAAATATCCTGCTGGGTATTTTGCTTCTGTCTGTTCCAGTTAAAACTGTAGTGGTGCTGGTAATGATATTGGGCTATTACTGGGTCTTTACAGGCATCTTCACACTGGTACACATGTTCATTGACCGGCAAGCTTGGGGTTGGAAGCTGATCTCAGGAATAGTGAGTATCATGGCTGGCGGATACATCTTGCGCTTTCCGCTGGTTGGTGCGATGACCATTCCTGCCATGGTGATCTTGTTCCTTGGCATGCAGGGAATTGCGGTCGGTTTAATATCCCTTTTTATGTCGTTCAAGGGCGGTGGATGGGGATCGGCGATCATAGGCGTATTAAGCGTGATCTTTGGCGTCGTTCTGGTAGCAAATTTCGCCAATCTTTCGAGCATCATCAGCCTTGTTTGGATTGTCGCGATCGTTACGCTTACAGGCGGTGTGTTCCAGGTGATCGAGGCAGTAGTACAGCGTAATCATTAATAGCAGAACTCCATCCAACCCATTTCTTAAGGGTTGGATGGAGAATATCCAAACGCTAACGATAACTTTCATTCAATCGTAGGAGGAATACCATGTCGACACTCACAGTTCTAAAGTTTCCAAGCCCGGAAGGGGCCAACCAGATGCTTGAAAAGCTCGGCGAGCTGCAGCAGGCTCAACTGATCCAGGTGCTTGATGCTGCCATCGTCACCTGGCCAGAAGGCAAAAAAGCGCCGAAGACCAGACAGGCACTCAACCTCCCTGTTCTTAAAGCGCTGGATGGAGCCTTCTGGGGCTGGCTTTTCGGTCTGATCTTTTTTGTCCCATTTTTCGGCATGGCATTCGGTGCGGCCGCAGGTGTGCTTAGTGGGAAAATGGCTGATTACGGTATCGATGATGACTTCATCAAA
>CAZTMX010000250.1:0-4251 GCA_964614855.1 uncultured Anaerolineaceae bacterium
CAGTGAACCGATATCGAACGTAGAGACCACCGCCAGGATACCGCCGAACATGGCCGTCAGGGCATACGAAATGTTGTTCAGGTTTGACATCACCGGCATCACTGCGCCTGCCAGGAAGTTGGCGTTGGTCGCCGCCTGGCGGTAAGCTTCATTTCGTTTACGAAATTCTGCGATGGCTTCTTCTTCATAAGTAAAAACCTTGACGATTTTCAAACCATCGATGATCTCTTCGACATAGCCATTCACATGGCCCAGGTTTGCTTGCTGGGCTTTGAAGTTCTTGATGCTCTTGCCGGCGATCTTGCTGCTCAGAAAGACCATAAAAGCCAGCATCAGGAATGTGACAATAAAAAGCAGCGGGCTGAGCACCAGCATCATTACAATCGAACCGATAAAGGTCAGCGCGCTGGAGATAAACTGGATCAAACTCTGGTCTAGCGCCATCTGCACATTATCGATATCGTTTGTAAACCGGCTCATCAAATCGCCGTGCGAGCGCGTGTCAAAGAATTTCAACGACAGATCCTGCATCTTGATAAACAGGTCACGCCGGATGCGGTTGGTGGTTTTTTGCGCCGTCACCACCATCAGCCGGTTTTGGAAATACATCGCCATCACGCCGGAAAGATAGATCGCTCCCAGCAGCGCCAGGGCACGCACCAATCCGCTGAAATCTCCAGGGAGTATGTAGTCATTAATCAAAGGTTTCAGGAAATAGTTGCTGGCCAGTCCAGCGCCAGTGCTGACAAGCATGAGAATGAAGACAGCTGCCAACGCCAGCTTGCGGTTGTCCAGGTACTGCAGCAGCCTGCGCAAGGTCTTGCCAGTATTTTTTGGACGGTCAAACCCGCGCATATGCCCGGGTCCGCCCATTGGACCGCCGCCTGGTCTTTCCGGTCTGCTTCCCGGTTTAATGCCCGGCGCACCGCCCGCCGCATTTGGTCCGCCTTGCATGGGTGTTTGTCTTCCAGTGGAGGGGGATTTATTCTCAGCCATTGGCCAACACTCCCTCTTGCTGTGAAGCGTTTATTTCCTGGTAGATTTTGTTTTTGGCCAATAACTCCTCATGTTTTCCCATGCCGGCGATCTTGCCGTCATCCAGGATAATGATCTTGTCGGCTTCGCGCACCGAGCTGATGCGCTGGGCGATGATAAACACCGTTGTATGTGCAAGCTGTTTCATAAAAGCCTGGCGGATCTTGGCTTCTGTGGCGGTATCCACTGCGCTGGTGCTGTCGTCCAGGATCAGTATTTTTGGCTTTTTCAGCAGAGCACGGGCAATGCAAACCCGCTGTTTCTGACCGCCGGAAAGGTTTACGCCTCCTTGGCCAAGCTGGGTTTCATATCCATCGGGCAGTTCCAATATGAACGCGTGCGCCTGTGCGATCTGGCAAGCTTGCTCGATTTCCTCTTGGCTGGCTTCCTGGTTGCCCCACAGCAGGTTTTCGCGCACCGTACCCGAGAAGAGTGTGTTTTTCTGCAGCACCACGCCGATTTGCTCGCGCAAGGTCTCCAGTGAGTAGTGGCGCACGTCCGTGCCGTCCACCAGCACGGTGCCGTGGCTCACATCATACAAGCGGGGGATCAGGTGGATCAGGGTGGATTTTCCCGTGCCTGTGCCGCCGATCAACCCCACAATCTCGCCGTGTTCAGCACTAAAGTTGATCCCACACAGCACATCTTCTCCGCTGCCGCTGCTGCTGTAGCGGAAGGCGACATCACGAAACTCCACTTTACCGCTCTGCAGGCTGAGTTTAACTGACCCCTGGTCTGCAGCGCTTACTGGCGCATCCAGGATGTCAATTTGCGTATCCAACACCTCGATCACACGCCGGGCGCTTGCCTGGGCGCGTGCGCTCATCACCACAATCATCGAGAGCATCATCACGCTCATCAGAATCTGAAAGATATAGCTGATAAAGCTGATGAGCTCCCCAGTGCCCATATCCCCTGCGGAAACCATGCGCCCGCCGAACCAGATTACCCCCAGTGTGGCGCCGTTCATTACGAACATCATCATCGGCATGTTCAGGATCACCAGCGAGATGGCGCGTATGCCGGCCTCGGTCAATGCGTCGTTGGCTTTGGTGAATTTTTCGATCTCGTACCCTGCCCGCACAAATGCCTTCACTACGCGGATGCCGATCAGGTTTTCCTGCAGGGTGTTATTCATATCGTCGATTCTTTCCTGCACTGCAGCAAACAGTTTTGCCGCAGATCTCATGATAACGATTACACCCACAGCCAGGATCGGGATGGCAACTGCCAGCACCAGGGAAAGGCGGGCATTGATGCTCAGTGCCAGCATAAAGGCGATGATCAACATCATCGGCGCCCGCAGCAGCATGCGCAGCGACATCAAAAAGGTCATTTGCACATTGTTGACGTCATTGGTCAGACGCGTAATCAGGCTTGCCGTGCTGAAATAGTCGATGTTTGAGAATGAAAACGCCGATACTTTTTCAAAGAGTGCATTGCGCAAATTGGCGCCGAACCCCATGCTGGCTTTGGTAGATGTGTACATCACCCCAACGCCAAAGGCGCTGGCTGCGATGGCTAGCAGGATCATAAAACCGCCGGTTTTCAGGATAAACGGCACATCACCCGTGGGGATGCCGGTGTCGATGATGCGCGCCATCAGCAGCGGGATACTCAGTTCAAAAAGTGTGTCTAGAAAAACCAGGATTGGAACGAGATATACGAATTTCTTGTAATTCCCGATATAACGGGTCAATTTTTTGATCAATGACAGCCTCTAATCTCACAACAAATTTTGGACGGAAGAATTATATCTTGTTTCTCCCACCGTAAACTGAGAGAGTATTTATTTGCGGAATTTGCGCTGAAACCTTTTTCCTTCCTGTGCGTAAAGTAAGCTGAAGATGTTGCGTTTACCCACAAGTGGGGCTATAATCTTTGTAGAAACCCGTTTTACAAGATGTGATCTCAAGGAGAAAACGATGAGTGATCAACTATATGATGAAGTCAGTTCAGACATGGATCCCTTCAAGAAAATATTAGGCAAAATCCCTGGTTTCAAAGGGTATGTGGAGCGGCAGGCTCGCCGCGATGCAGACAAGCTTTTGCGCCAGACAGTAGCAGCCCGTTTTGAAGAGCAGTGGCAGCGGGTAACACAGTTGCAGCGAGAGTTTATCAGCAGCGGGGATATCTCCCTGATCGACGACCTGGAAGCCTCAGCCATCAAACTGCGCACTTTTGCCGATCGCATCCGCCGTGCTTCCCGCGGTTATTCCGGCTTGTTTGATGCAGAAAAGATCAACCAGGAAGAGCTGGCGGCGATTTACGCTTACGATGCAAAGATGCTCGACCTGGCTGAAGAAGTCGGCCGCGCCGTGGATAATGTCCAGGCTTCGGTTGGCTCGGACGGCCTGATGGCAGCCATCCGCAACCTGAACACAGTCGCTCAGCAGAGTATCGAAGTTTTCAACCGGCGCAGCGAAGCCATGAAGGGCAGCATTTTCGGATAAATCCCTCCCCGGCTAACGGGGAATTTCACAGGTTCAAAGGAAACCCAGGAGTTTAGACAATGGCCAGAATTTTTGATGTAGTTGAATATCCCGATGAGATGCGTGATGAGATCGTGCATCGTTTTCCCGAGAGCGGCCCGGGAAATTTCCGCATCGGTTCTCAGGTGATCGTGCGTGAAAGCCAGGCGGCTGTCTTTTTCCGCGACGGCAATGCACTGGATGTGTTTGGCCCCGGACGCCACACCATCGTCACCTACAACGTACCGCTGCTGATCAATTACCTTGGCAAACTGTTCAATGAAAAGACACCCTTCCCTGCGGAAGTGTACTTTGTCTCGATGCGCGAATTTGTGGACAAAAAATGGGGCACTCCACAACCGATCATCGTGCGCAACCCCAACATGGGTCTGGGCGTGGCCCTGCTGCAAGGGTTCGGCTCATACAGCTTCCAGGTCAGCGACCCGCAACAATTTGTCACCCAGGTTGTGGGGGCGCAGGGTGTTTACCGTACCAGCGATATCGAGAACCGGCTGCGCGCCATGCTGCTTTCCAAGCTGTCGGACCTGCTGGGCGAGACCGCTGCCAAGACCAGCGTGCCCGAGCTGATCGGTCTGACCGAAGAACTGGGCGCCGGCGTGCGTGTCAAGGCGCAGGATGACTTCCTGGCGCTGGGCTTAACGCTCAAGACCTTCTATTTGGAAAACCTCAAGCCCTCCACCAAGTCGGCTGAAGAGCTGCGCCAAATGGGTATGTTGGATATGCA
>CAZTMX010000251.1:0-4249 GCA_964614855.1 uncultured Anaerolineaceae bacterium
ACTGCCTGCCGCTCACCGGCGACAGCCTGGACCAGGTGGTGCTCTGGTTTGGCCAACCATCCCTACCTGCGGGTCCATTCCAGGTCAAGTTCTACTTACAAAACAGCGCCCTGTACGCTTTTATGCTCGACGAGCCGTAACGTACGTTTTTTTCTCCCTTCTTTGCTATAATTATGGCTATCAAAGGAAGATAAGTGCCAGAATATGCAATATAAACACACCAGCCAGGTTGCCAGACTGAGCGCACTGAACCAGTGCCCTTATTTTCTTGGCGTTCCACACAGCATCCTGAGCGATCTGGCGCAGGGGATGCAGCTTGTGCGTTTTGACCGGGGGGAGGGGGTGTTCTGGCAAGACGAGCCCTCTGCCGGTCTGCATATCATCCAGCGCGGTTCTGTAAAACTGTTCAAAATTTCTCCCCAAGGGCGAGAGTTGATTATCAAAATACATGAAGAAGGCGCCACCTTCAACGAGGTATCCGTATTCGATGAAGGGAATAACCCGATCAATGTGGAAGCCCTGGAAGAAACTGACCTGTGGGTCATCGATCCGCAAATCATCCGCGATCAAATGGCAGCACATCCCGAAATGTGCCAGATGGTGCTCTTGAACCTGGCAAAAAATCTGCGCATGATGGTGGGTATCCTGGAAGAGATGTCCTTCTACCAGGTAACGCACCGCCTGGCGCGCCTGATCAGCCAGATGACAGCCGAGCAATTGTCCGGAACCATGACAGAGCGCGTGACACGCGACCAGATGGCGGCGCGCCTGGGCACGGTGCGCGAAGTGCTGGCGCGCTCGCTGCGAGAATTGGAACGCAGCGGCGCCATCCGTCTCAACCAGCACCGCATCTACATCGAGGACAAAGAAATCCTGGACGAATGGGCGCAGCGGCCCGGGTAATTCTTATAAGATGTGAAACCCGGTAGCAGCCTACCGGATTTCACACTTTCGACCTTACTTACGGCAGCGACCTGACCGCTGCCAGCTGAGCCTGCCGCGCCAGGTCGGTAGCCTTCGCCAGGATGCGCAGCACTTCATCGGGGTTGTGGAACCCCATGCTGTTCTCCGCAGCCACAAAATCCCAACGCAGTTGAGCCTCCCGGTGCAGCGTGCGCGCTTCCGCCAGCAGAGCTGCATCGCCGCCAGCCAGGGCAGCAGCTTCAATTTCATTGATCGCCGCCACCAGGGCGTCCTCTGTAGCCAGCAGGGTCACATTCACCCGGTCCTGGATGATCCCTACCCGCTCGACAACCAGATCCACATCCTTGTGACAGGCGCCGCAGGCCGGCTCAGGGTCCAGCAGCGGGCTTTTCACATCATGGGTGGAGTATTTCATCGCCCCACCGGTGACATACGGCATATGGCAGTCGGCACACGCCACGCCTGCTTTGTAGTGGACGCTGTCATTGGTGTACATCTCAAATTCGGGATGCTGCATTTTAATCATTGCGGTGCCGGATTCGGGGTGAGTCCAATCGGTGAAGCCGATCTCGCGGTAGTAAGCCGCGATATCATCCACATCTCGCCCGGCAGCCTGGGGGAAGGTCAGATACTTACCCGTACCGGCGAAGTAGTATTCCACATGGCAGTTGCCGCACACCACGGTACGCATCTCCTGGCGGGAGAATGTCCGCCAATCCAACCCTTGCGCTTCCAGTGCAGTTTCAAAGGCCGGGTTGGTGACCACCAGGCGCAGCGTCTTGGCGTCGTGGCAGTTGGCGCAGCCGATGGGGTGCTCAATGGACTCGCCTAGCTCTGAAAACAGGGTGGCATCATAGGCTGCCATCCCCATCTCATCCCACAGGGATGGGTTGTTGGATGATTTGCACGAGTAGCAAGTACCCGGGGTGGATGCAGTCAAACGAGCCGTGGATTCGACATCCGTCAGGGCGTTCCAGTGGCCCCGGTCGTCGTTGTACTCAATGCTAAAGCCGTAGCCGGCAAACAGGGTGAGCAGGCGCGGGTCGTCCTCCAAGTGCGAGAAAGGCTCAGAACCGCCATACTCAGTGCGCGTGTCATTGAATTCTGTCTGCAGCAATGTGGCATATTGGTCCGGGTAATTGATCCCCCAGACTACCGAGTCAGGCTCCATATCCGGGATTTTGATAAATGGCGGGCCCACACGCCCGGCCTGGCTGTCCTGAAACACCAGGAGCGCGGCAAATAATGCCATGAAACCAATGACAATAAGCAACACAAAAGCCCTTTTCATAGACCCCTCCGAATTTTTGTTTTCTTGTATTTTGACTTAAATACCTAGATACACGCCCTTCTAATCTGGTATTAATATATCAACTTAGGCGCTTTGTGGATGTGACTTTTGTCACAAATTTAAGAAGAAAAGCTGCCTCACAAGGCAGCTTTCTGTTCAGCAGCGCAATCCTTGCGCGCAAAGCAAGCCAGCACAGCTGGCATTTAAAGCAACGTATCAACAGCCCTTTTCACCCGAAGGTTTTAATCCGCCTGCGCCACCTGCTCCAGCACCCACTCCAGGATCTCCGGGACATCCACGCGGTAATTCAACCCGGTGGCGACGCACATGGCGTCTCCCGTCGATGTAACTGCCGTCACGATCTCATTCCCATCTGGATCAGTCCAAAAGAGCGGTCCGCCGGAATCGCCAAAACAGCTGCCGCCTTCATCAAAAACGGCCTTTTGCGATAAATGCAGCATCACCTTTGTCAGGGCCACAAATTCGGATTGTGACACCCGGCGGATCCGGTCCGAGCCGAGCACAGGCGGGGGGAATGATTCAAGGGTATCGCCGTAACCAACCGATGTGAAGAAGACCCCGTCTTCATACCCGCCTACCAGCAGCCGCGCTTTCTTCAGCTGGCTGAGCAAACCCGGCGTGGGCAGCGCAGCAGGCACAATCCCCTCAACCGCCTCATCCAGGATCACCACCCCTACATCATGCGGATCCGAGAGACCCCACTGGTACAGGGGATGCGGCACCGGTATGCCCTCGTAAGAAGTGGAACCGGCGAATGGATATTCCGGGTTGTCCATCACATCGTCATCAAACCACACCCGAGCTCCGGTCGCCCCATCGCCAACGCAGTGACCCGCGGTAAGGAAGACGCGCGGCGCGATTAATGTCCCAGTACAGCGCCAGGCAGGCACCCCGTCGATATCCGCCACCAACAGACCCACATTGGGGTGGCCTTCGCCGTCCAGCTCCCCGCCGGTGATAGCAGATGCCGGTTGTGCGCTCAGAAGCAAAATAAGGACAAAAATTCCAACATATGAAATTCTCTTCACGGTCGCCTCCTGTTCGATTGAGAAAAATACTTGGGTAATCTATATTAATATGACGTATTCGTGACCACAAAGCCTCGATGATTCAATTAAATTTCTCAATATTGACTCTCAAACTATCTTTCTCTACAATGATAATAGCACGAAACCCCCATAAAGATTGTTTTTTACAAACCGGATAATCCTTTAATCATTTATCAGGAGGTACACCCATGCAAGGCAGGGCTCGATTTGTTCTTGCAGCCGTTTTTATCCTGGGGGTTGCCTTGTTCGCCAGCTGCACCGCCGCATCCGCACCCCTCACACCGGCAAATACACCCGTTCAGCCTACACCCACACCGGGCTTTACGGATACGCCCCTCCCGCCCACCAGCACACCCATCCCGCCCACAAATACAGCCGTACCCGCCACCCCCACCGAAGCCAAACCGCCGATTGCTGGTAAGACCTTCCTCGGCCCGCTTGGTGCTGGTGAAATAAACTTCACTGTTTCGGACGACGGCCTGGAAATTCAACCCGGCTGGTCGATCAAGCTGGTGGCGCCGCTGGCTTGTGCCGATGGCAGCCAGGCAGGCTGGTCAGAGCTGACCATGACTTACCCCAACCCCATCTCTATCCAGGACATGAAGTTCGAATATCTCATCGAGGAAACCAACCCCTTCAGCGGGACAATGATCCAGCTCAGCGGGCAGTTCGATACCCCATCCAGCGCCAGCGGTAGTTTTAAAGCCGACATCGGCAAGGATTGGATGCATCCCTGCATCGTCGGTCCATTCACCTGGACTGCCCAGGCGCCGTAGAATATTTATAATCGCTTCACTAAGCCCGCCTACCCCACACCCCGGAGATACAGCAGCCACAAACCGCCGAAATACACCACCATTAACGCCAGGGCATCCATCTCCAGGATAAACAACCTGCGTTCCAGGCGCGCCAGGTTGCCAATCAACCCCATCACCGTCATGATCAGCCCCAAGATCCCTACCAA
>CAZTMX010000252.1:0-4238 GCA_964614855.1 uncultured Anaerolineaceae bacterium
TGGCTTCAGGTAGTGGCTCCATTGCTGCCCAACTTCCCCCAGCAGTAAGGTGTGCAATTATTTCCGGGTTGAATCCAACATCCATCGGCTTGCTGAACTCAACGGTGAAATTCACCGTCTGGATCCCCACCGGACTGGGCGGGTCCAGGGTTACGCTGCGCACATAGGCCGGCGCAGTTTGCGAGGGTCCGCTTAGCGGTGGGTCGATGACCAGCTTTGCCAGGGTGTAATCGTCGTAATAATCCCAGGTGCGCTGTCGGATCAGGGCGAGATCGGTGGTGCCCCACCAGTTGTTCGCAGCCTGAATTTCCCCTGGTGCAGCCAGGGCTGGGTCCAGGTAAACGTCGTAAGTGCCCGTGTTGAATTCGAAGTTATTGTTTTCGAAGACCAGCGGGGCACCGTTGAGGTAGACGGAGCGAACATAATTATTAACAAACGTGTTATTTCGGATGGTGGAAGCGCCGGTAACCAAACCGTCGCCACCGAACTTTGCAATCAAGTTATTTTCGATGGTCGCATTTTGCGCTACGATGCCGCGGATTTCACCGCGTACCAGGCGGTTGAAGGCGATGACGCTGCCAGATCCTGCTGTGATGGCCGGATCAAGCGGGATTTCCAGGTTGTTGCGCAGCAGAGAACAGGTATTCTGGCAAATAATCGTACCTTCGGTGACAGACGAGTCGCTTACCAGGCCGGACGAAATAGAAATGTTGCCGCGCGCGGTCACATTCTGGACTGTGCCTGCAGCATAGATAGCCAGGTTCCCAAAGCTTGAATTCTTTACATTGCCATTCCCTTGAATATAAAGCCCACTAAAACTGCTGTCCTCCACTTCAGCCCAGGGGACGCTGGAGCTGTCGCCATATACCAGCACACGCAGGATATGGTTGGGCTTTGAGTCGCTTTGCGAAATATTCACTGTTCCGTTGATCGTCGAATCCAGCAACCACAACGATGTCGCGCCCAGGGAGCAGCTAATCCCCCCGCCGGATGTGGTGAGGAACTTCAGGTACGGTGTGGCGTTGGTGCAAGCGATGCCTCCTGTTGCCCCGTTCAGGGCGACATGCTGCAAGACATTCCCACCCTGGTACTCGCCAGTCTCGCTGGTCTGGGCGTCTTCGCTGGTGTCATTGAACGCAATCCGGTTCCAGGTGGTGTCCGCATTGTACGGCTCAAAGCGAATCACGGCCTCCGGCGCACCGGCAGCGACCAGTTTTCCGCCGATATTCAGACTGTAATTGCCGGCAAACTGCACATGCGTGCCTGGCTGGATGGTCAGGGTGAGACCGGGCGGTACGCCGATATCGCCCGTCACTTTGTAGATTTTATCGCTTGTCCAGATAGTATTCACCAGCAGGGTGCCCGATACCTGCTCTTCAGGAGAGCGGGTGGTGATACTGAATTCCAGGCGGACCGTGTATGCGCCGCCGTTGGCGATCAAATCCAGGGCAAAGGCCATCTCATGGCTGTATCCAGCGCTGCTGTCGATAGAAAACACCAACGGCGCCGCATTCTGCGCGCTCTGACCGGCGAGGATATCACCGAAGCTGGCGCTTTCCGTTGTGACCGATACATAGGGGTCGGGGCTGGAAAGCACACCGGTGACGCCTTCAGCATCTGCCCAGGCGTTGGTGAGCGTGACTTGCAGGTTCACTGTCGATCCGAGCTCCGGCCTCAGGTCAGCGATGCCGTTGCCTGTATAGCCCAGGTACAGCAGCTCGGGGTGCGGCGGTTGCATGGCGGCAGCCAGGTTGATGCGCCCGCCGCCCAGCAGCCCCGCATAGGCCGGGTTGAGCGGGTCCAGGTCAGCGGCGGTCTGGGTGAGCTGGGCGCGGATCATGGCTGGCGTCCAATCCGGGTGCAGGCTGAGCAACAGCCCGGCGCCGCCCGAGGCAAATGGGGCGGCGTAGGATGTGCCGCTGCCGCTGGCATAATCGCCCAGGGTGGTGGAAATGATATCCTCGCCCGGCGCACTCACATCTACCCACGCCCCGTAGTTCGATGAAGCGGTTTTTATCCCGCTGGGGTCCACAGCAGCCACGCTGAGTACATCCTGGTAAGCAGCCGGGTAAAAAGGACTGCCGGTGTCGTCATTCCCGGCGCCTGCCACCACCACGATATTCTTGCTCAGGGCATAGTCTACCGCCGCTTTGACGGTAATCGAATCGGAGTACCCGCCCAGCGACAGGTTGATGACCTTTGCGCCTTTGCCGGCGGCGTAATAGATTCCGGCGGCGATATCCGAGTAATTGATCACGCCAGTATCCTGGGTGATCTTGACCGGCATGATGCGGCACTGCCCGCACACCCCGGCGATACCCAGGGCATTGTTGCTGCGCGCAGCCGCTGTGCCCGAGACCAAGCTGCCGTGACCGCTGACATCCGTCACATTGTTGGAGGCGCTGACAAAATTCCAGCCCTGGATATCATCGACGAAACCGTTGTTATCGTCGTCGATATCGTTGGACGGTACTTCGCCCGGGTTTTGCCACAGGTTTGGCGCCAGGTCTTCGTGTTCCAGGTCGATCCCCGAGTCGATCACGGCGATGACCACGTTCGGCGCGCCGTGGGTGGTATCCCAGGCTGCCGCAGCCTGTACTGCCTCCAGCCCCCACTGCTGGCTGAACAGCGGGTCATCCGGTGTATCCGCCGGCTCCGCCAGGTAATCCGGTTCGGCATAGTCCACCGCCGGGTCTGTGTTGAGCTTTTCCACCGCAGCCAGGATATCCGTCTTGTGGTTGAACTTCAGCTTGAAGGTGTTCTGCGCCCCGAGAATTGGATCAAAACCGGCTGCGTCCAGCGCTGCCAGGGTCGCATCCAGGCTGGAGACATGGGTCTGCAAATCACCGGCTTTGACGGACACTTCTGGGTGAAACCGGAGCAGCAGGTGGCTGGTGTTGAATGCTGAGGCGTGCGGCTCAGGCGCGGCAGAGGCCGCGCTGGGGTAAGCCGGGACGGCGGTATTGCCGGCGAGTGCCAGGATGAGTATGCTGCTCAGGATGATTTTTCGAATAGAATGGAACACAAAACACCTCCCCGCTGAATATTTAGGATCCTAATGAGCACCCAATGGATGAATTATACACACAGAAGAAGAGAATCGATAAATTTGTTATCTTGCAAAGAAAAAATTCTTAGTCATTTCGTATGAATTTTCTTAGCGGGTTCCTTAAATCAAAAAGGTTGCCTGGGGTTCTGTTAGCTATATAAATGGAAGCACCTAATTTCAGATTATGAATTTTGTCTGCTACTAGGGGGGCGAGTGCCTTTCCCAGGTTCACCGATTGGTGTATGAAGCTTAGAACCTTGCAGTTCGTCAACTCATGGTGCTGAAGATGCGCACCGAAATCCAAGGCCGACATATCTAATATCAGGGGTGGTGGTGGTAAACCTGTGCGCCGTGCGGATCAGGTCGGATAGATTGTCGAAGCTTCCACCTCTAACCCCCTTGTATGTACCCGTGCTTGGTCCAGTTGGATTAATAAATTCGAACAGGCTGCTGTAATAAGTATCTGAATACCAATCGTATACCCACTCCCAGACATTTCCCGCCATATCTAGAGCACCATAAGGGCTGGCACCCAGCGGGTGGAAACCTACAGGAGTAGTATCACCAACACAATACTTGCCATTCACCAACTCACAGGTCGGGCTGACAACGCCCCACGGATAAGGCTGCGGGGTAGACCCGCGTGCAGCTTTCTCCCACTCGGCCTCAGTCGGCAGGCGCTTGCCCGCCCAACTGCAGAAATCCGTGGCGTTATTCCAGGATACATTGATTACAGGGTAATCTGCATACAGCAGATTGCCGTAATACGAGTCGCGGGTGTATGAAGTATTGTCCGCCGGTGCAGCGCATTCTCCAGTCGTCACGCACTGCGCATACTGGGCATTGGTTACTTCAGTGGCATCGATAAAATAAGCATCCAAGTACACCTTGTGCAGCGGCAATTCCTCTGGAGGGCAGTCATATCCATCGTTATGATCAGGGTCGCACCCCATCTGGAATTCTCCAGATGGAACGCGGACCATTCCAACCGGAACATTAAACAATACTTGCACAATGGGAAGGTACACCATGATTGAGTCATCCACAGGTGACAAGCCCGTTACTGCATATCTATAATCCATGCTTTTTGCCATAGTTATTGACCCACCAGGTATTGAAAACATGGCCAAGATGAATAGTGTAATATAGTTTCTGTAAATTTATCAGACTGCTCCAAAAAGAGTAGGTC
>CAZTMX010000253.1:0-4204 GCA_964614855.1 uncultured Anaerolineaceae bacterium
TTGCTGGCATGGCTGCGCAGAAAACCCCTGGCCTGGGATGTCTTTATGTCCATTTACTTGATCGCCCAGGAACGGGAATTGGAGAAACGTAACCGGGTTTCGGTTGGCTTTTTGCGGGCAATTGAATGGGCCGCGCTACGCCTGCCGGACCTGCTGCTCCAGGATACGGCTGCATATGCCGCCTGGTTTGAAAAAACTCACGGCCTTCCCGCAAGCCGTTTTTGCCTGGTGCCTACCGGGGCAGATGAGCGCATATTTTCACCGCAGAAAGGTAATCCTGAGGGCGATGGCATCAAGATCCTTTACTACGGCAGTTATATCCCCAACCACCATGTGCAAACCATCCTTGCAGCAGCCAGCCTCCTTCAGGATAGGGAGGAGTGGATATTTGAGATGATCGGTGATGGTCCGGACAGAGCTTTGGCGCAAGAATATGCCAAAGCCCACCAGTTAAAAAATATGCGCTTTATCGAGTGGCTGGCGGGAGATGAACTGGTAGGTCACATCGCCGCGGCGGATATCTGCCTGGGTGCGTTTGGCATGACACCGCAGTCGCTGATGACCGTGCACAACAAGATTTACGAATGCCTGGCGATGAAAAAGGCTGTCATCAGCGGTGATTCCCCTGCGGTTCGCCATGCGCTGGAACCCGGGCAGGAAATCTGGTTGGTGCCGCGCCAGGACCCGCAAGCCCTGGCTGGCGCCATCACAAAACTTGCCGGCGACCCGGATTTGCGCAAAATCTTAGGTGAAAACGGTTACATGCGTTATCGCAGACAATACAGCCTGGAGCAACTGGGGAGAACCTATCGGGAGCATTTGCTAAAGCTGTTTGATGAAAAAAGGTGATTGGTTCAGTGCGGTATACTTTTCTTGTTGTGCTGATTTTTGCCTTGCAGACTTTCCTGGCGCAGCCGGGTGAGCCGTTGGCAGCGCGCTCCTTTCAGACGGGGGATACCGAAACGCCCACCCCTACGCCAAGCCAGACTGCGGCAGCCAGCGCGACTGCGACTGGCACTGCCACGAGTACACCTGAGAATACCAACACACCTCCGCCGACCGTCGTGGCGTCCGCAACCGGCGCGGCTACTGCTTCGGCTACAACGACACCCACACCTGGCTCGGTAATCACGCCGACACCCACATTCACGATCCAGGCATTGGCAACCGAAAGCCCAGCGGCAACTGCCCCTACGCCAACGATCACACCCACGTATATCCCCTTGCCCGCAATCACCTTTGTCCCACCCGCCCCGAAAGATGAAGTCGAGATCTTGCTGCTCAGACGGCAGCCAGGCGATGTGCGAAAACAACAATTTTCCCCACTTGCCGGCACTTTCTTACGGCTGTGGCCGCTGTTTCTGGTATTCCTGGTATGGGTGGGGCTGGGGTTGTGGGTGGTTTTTATCCAGAGAAAATTGGATTAAGCGCTATCTTTATTTGATCGCCAGAGGCAGCCTGGTAAGATGCCAATCTGCTTGAGATATGACGGAAACCACCTGGGTGTAACCTGGCAAGCCCGATGAGGTGACAATTAGCTCGCTAGGTATATCCTGTGCCGCGACTGCCGTGATTGGGATTCTCACTGCCAGCAGCAGAGCCTGGACTCCCCCCGGATCAAGCGAAACCTGGTTGCCAGGTAGAAGATCACCTTGCGCTGTATACACTTGCGTTTCCCAGACGCTGTCGATGTTCAACTGGTAGGTATCGGGCTCCAAGCCTGTATTGTGGATTTCGATCGTATAGGTCACTAGCTCACCGGGTTGGCCCAATTGGTACACTTGCCCGGGCTGCAGCGAAAATGCAAAGCGTGTGACGAGCAGCGTGCGGCTTGCGCTATCCACCCCGAACGTGTTTGCGGCTGTAAGCTGTACCAGGTACTCCCCCGGGTTTTGATAGACATGCAAAGGTTCTCGTTCCGTACTGGCGGGGGATCCATCACCAAAGTCCCAGGTGTAGGCGGCGCTGGGGTACGCCTGGGAAAGGTTTGTAAAGACCGCAGGCTGCCCGACCAGGATGGGGCTGTTCACAGAAAATTCTGAAATTGGAGCCAGGTTTTCCTGGCAGCTCTCGGCGCTGGCAGAGATTTCGATGTCATCGATGTACCACCCATCCCTGGTGATGTCGACATCTGAGGTCAAGCGGAAGCGCAGCCTGACTTGCGATTGGTTGGCCAGTTGCGCTAACGGCAGTTGGACTTCATTCCAATAATATTTGCGACCGGTAAACGCTTTAACAAGGCTCCAGGTCGTGCCGCCGTCAAGCGAAATTTCGACCCTGGCATAATCATAACCATCTTCCACATCGTATTGCTGCCAAAATTTCACCGTGGGGTCTGTGAGGCCGCTAAGGTTCATAACAGGTGATATCAAAGAGCTATTTTTATAATTGGTATATGTGGTGCCAGGGCTGTCGTTCCAGGCATGGGTTGGGCTGTGATAACTTTCGCTGCTGACCGTCCAGGTCGGTTCGGCTGTCCACCCAGGAGCGCCTGTTTCAACATCATCTGTGTTCAAAATGCAGAGCGGCAGCAGCGAAAAATCTTGTTCCAACACCTGGGTCGGTGACAGCGTCAGCCCCGTGACTGTTTGCAGGCTAAAACCGGGCGCAGACACCTGGATATCATAAGTGCCGGGCAAGAGCGGTAAGGTATAAGCGCCTGTATCGGGTTGGCTGGTCGTACTGAATGGTCCAGATTGTATTGTGGCAGATAAGGGCCTGTCGCTGCCTGCAGCGCGCACAAAACCCTGGATGCTGGCAGCGGTATTGGGATCATACAGATAGAAGAAGAGGCTGGAAAACGGCCCCCAAACTCCAGAGATATCCTTCGCCCGTACATACAGGGTGTGCCTCCCCGGTGTCAAACCGATGGTCGGGATGGCGACCTCGATGCGTTCGATCTTCTGATCGAAAGTGCCGTCTGCAGCGTTTATCTTGTGGGCAGTCGCCAGGCTGGCAGTGCCGGTTGGCGGGGTGTCGAGATAATACTCTGCTTCGCTAATTTTGTGGGTGGGTTCCAGGCTGCTGTTGTAACGCGAGTCATCGATGGTCGCTGAAAATAGCACGGGCTCTCCGCTGCGAAGCCCCGGTTTTGCAGCGGTCAGGTTTACTACGTCTGGACCGGAGGGTGTCAGGTACGGCAGGTCGGCGATCTTGGCGGCGTACACCAGGGCAGGCAGGTTGTCCGGCAGGATATCATTTTCAAACACATCACAGGTTTCAAAAAAATCGTTTCCCAGCTCAATCGTATATGCCGGTATCCCCAACTCGCCGTAGGCAAAATCGATCGAATCCCCGTCAGTGATATACAGATCCACAGATTGAGTGGGTGTGTATTTGTTGAAATAGGCAATTTTCCTGCCCAGGGTTTGCATTTGCACATCGTTGGGAGCAGGAGTAGTGGTGTAACCCCAGGGCCAGAGCACCAACCGGCTGTAGCTGTGTAAATCAAGCACCAACCCTTGCGTAGCGAGCGGCGCAGGGTCGGTCGGCAGAGGGCCGCGCTGGTCCTCGAAGACCAGGCGCAGGTAATCCTGGATAGCCAGTGTCTCCGGTTCAGAGGCGGGTTCCGGTCCGCGATAGAGGATCGAACAGGGATTGCTGCTGGATCCATCGCAGCAGCCCCATTTAAAGGCAAAATTCCGGTTGAGGTCTGCGCCGCGATAGATCGAGGTGGGTGAGCAATAATTCTGGTTTGTATTCTTTCTCCAGGTAAGACCCGTCTCCGCCTGTTTTCTTCCATCCGGATTTGCTTGCAGCAGCATGTGGATTTCGCGCGTATCCAGGATCCAACTGAGATCGGGGTTTTTGCCGTAATTCTCCACCAGGTATTCCGCAAAACGCGTTGCCAGCTCGGCGGGTGTGTATTCGCGCGCATGCATCGAGGCCGTGATAAACAGGACCGGCTTGGGTCCAGGAATTGACAAATTGGTCAGCCGTAAAACCATCAAGTCATAACCGGAGCTCAAGCTTGCGGAGTACTTTTCCCAACTATCGCCAATATCTGACCAGGTTGCCAGCTGTGGATAGTTTGTGACGATGTCCTGTGCAGCCTGGTAGGTTTCTTCGACCGTACGATAACACGGATACCCGGGGATGCCAGTTGCCTGATCGGGCAGGGACAGCCTGGGCTGGTTGTATTTGGCAGTTAGTTTCTCATCCACAACCAGGCGGAAACCAGCCTGCTCGAGCATCTCCAATTGCA
>CAZTMX010000254.1:0-4167 GCA_964614855.1 uncultured Anaerolineaceae bacterium
AGGGGGTGGTGGATTCGGATCTCGACAATGCCGCGGTTGCGGGCATCTGTCAACATACGGGAGATCATCGAGCGGGTAACCCCCACGATTTCGGCAATGGCAGTCTGGTCCATGCCGTCGATGTAATACATCTCGGCTACCTGTGCCAGTAAACTGGCCCTGTCATGCTGGATCAAACTGTCGTTCATACGCTCTTTCTTTAGTATCCCAAGGTCTATCACTTATGTGAACAATAATTCACTAAAGTGAGTATAACATTTCGTCTTTGAAAAGTCAATGGGGATGTATGGTTTTTCTGGATGGGAAACGAGCGGATCACGTGAACAGATTTGTTCTATTGACTCAATATGGGCTCTCATGTAGAATGGTTGCTGCGAAAATGATAGTTGTTTTCGATGTTGAACCTTGCACATTCATAATTTTCACTTGCTTTTTTTTGATAAATCGGTCTATAATTCAAAGGATGTTGCTATTAACATTTCTACCAATTACGGGTAGAATCTAAGACCGTGAAAGGAGGTGCAAGAAGCGGAGCTGAACTGAAGAAATACTAACAATTTGTGCGTTACAGAATACCAAATTTCTGAATGGAGTGAGGAGTAAAATGAAGAAAAGTTTATTATTTGTTGTGACAGCATTGGTTGTGCTCTCCATGCTTGTCAGCTGCGCCCCCCAAACCGCAGCCACCGAAGAAGTTGCAGCTGAAGCAGAAGCATTCACCCTTGCAACAGTTGTTAAACTGACCGGTGTTGGCTGGTTTGACCGGATGGAAGTTGGCGTGAAGCAATTCGAAACCGACAACCCCGGCATTACTGCTTTCCAGCAGGGTCCTGCCGAAGCCGATGCTGCCCAGCAGGTCCAGGTGATCGAAGACTTGATCGCCCAGGGTGTGGATGCCATCTGTGTCGTCCCCTTCCAGCCCGACAGCCTCGAGCCCGTCCTCAAGAAAGCAATGGATCAGGGTATCGTTGTCATCAGCCACGAAGCCTCCAACCAGCAGAACGTCAACTTCGACCTCGAAGCATTTGACAATGCTGCCTATGGCGAGCACTTCATGAAACAACTTGCCGCACTGATGGGCGTAGAAGGCGAATATGTTGTCATGGTTGGTTCCTTGACCTCCAAGACCCACAACGAATGGGTTGACGCAGCCATCGCTTACCAGAAAGCAAACTACCCCAACATGACCCTCGTTGGTGACAAGAACGAATCCTACGATGATGCCCAGAAGGCCTACGAAAAGGCTAAAGAAATCCTCAAAGCCTTCCCGAACCTCAAGGGTATGCAGGGTTCCTCCGCCAATGATGTAGTTGGTTTCGGCCAGGCAGTTGAAGAAGCCGGCCTCCAGGACCAGATCGCAGTTGTTGGTACCAGCCTCCCCTCCATGGCAGGCAAATACCTCAAGACCGGTGCAGTTGATTCCATCGGCTTCTGGGATCCCAAACTGGCTGGCTACGGCATGAACCAGCTCGCCCTCATGATCCTCCGCGGTGAAACCCCCGCCGATGGTATGGACCTCGGGATCGAAGGCTACAACGCTCTGAAACTCGTTGGTAAAGTCTTCTACGGTCAGGCGTGGATCGATGTCACTGCCGAAAATGTTGACGAGTGGGATTTCTAACCTTCTGTCAATAGAATAAACTCAGTAGTAAGGGAGCGGCTAAGTCTTTTCTGTATTAGCCGCTCCATTTTCAACATGCGGGGAAATTTATATCCTCGACTAATACTACCATGCGAGATGTACTATGGCTGAAAAGTTCCTAGAGGTAAAAAACGTAAGCAAGTCCTTTGCAGGGGTTCATGCTTTACAGGATGTCAGTTTTGAAGTCCATAAAGGCGAGATCCACTGTTTGATCGGTGAAAACGGTTCAGGCAAGTCCACCATGATCAAGATCATTGCGGGCGTGTATGAGCCGGACGAAGGTGAAATCATCATTTCTGGCAGGTCTTATAAACGGCTTCATCCTATTGATACCATTCGTGAAGGTATCCAGATTATTTATCAGGATTTTTCCCTCTTCCCAAATTTCACTGTAGCCGAAAATATCGCGCTGAACAAACAGCTTTCTGAAAACCGCAAGTTCTTCCACCGGAAGGAAGCAAATCAGGTTGCCAAGGCAGCGCTGGACAGTATAAATATTAAAATGGATCTTGACAGCCTGGTTGGCCCCATGTCTGTGGCGGATAAACAGCTGATTGCTATTTCACGTGCTTTGCTTCAAAACGCTAAACTGATCATCATGGATGAGCCTACCACCGCACTTACCGGCAGGGAAGTAAAGTCGCTTTTTAATGTAATCAACGACCTGAAATCGCGCGGAATTTCTACCATGTTCGTCAGCCACAAACTGAACGAAGTGCTGGAAATCTCCGACCGCACCATGGTCTTCAGGAACGGCAAGAAGATTATTGACGCGGACGCCAAAGAGTTTGACCAGGCTAAAATGGTTTACTACATGACTGGCAGGAAGATTGAAACCGATTGCTACGATTGCGGCGACCAGGACAAGTCTGGAACCCCATTGTTATCCTTGAACAACTTTTCCTCTACCGGCCGGTTTAAGGATGTTTCCTTTGACCTGTACAACCAGGAGATCGTTGGTGTCACTGGCTTGCTGGGCTCCGGCAGAACTGAACTTGCATTGGCGCTGTTCGGGATCAACCCGGCAGACAAAGGCAATGTCCTTATGGAAGGCAAAGAGGTTAAAATCAACAGCCCACAAGATGCCCTTAAACATGGTATTGGGTATGTGCCGGAAGACCGCCTGACGGAAGGACTTTTCTTGGAGCATTCGATTGGCAACAATATCGTGGTCAGTATTGTCAACAAGCTCCTGTCCAAGATTGGGCTCATTGACAAAAACACCAAACAAAAAGAGATCGATACCTGGGTCAAGGACCTGAGCATTAAGACAGACTCTGCAGAGAACCCGGTTAAAAGCCTTTCCGGCGGCAACCAGCAGCGTGTGGTGCTGGCAAAATGGCTGGCAAGCAATCCCCGTCTGCTTATCTTAAACGGCCCGACGGTTGGCGTGGACATCGGTTCAAAATCCGAACTGCATGAGATCATCAAGCGGCTGGCAGGTGAAGGATTGGGCGTTCTGGTGATGTCAGATGACATTCCAGAATTGCTGCACATTTGCAACCGCATTTTATTGATGCGTGAAGGCCGGATTGTGGAAGAGTTCCGTGCATCCCAGATCACAGAAAATGAACTGGCAGAGAAACTGGCAGAGGGTTAGCCCATTTTCCGCCTGCAAATACTATTAGTAGCAAGGGTTATCCTATGAAAAAGTTTTTGCGAACAAACGAATTCTACGTTGCGGTGATCTTGATTCTTCTCTGTGTTTTTATCGGGATCAAGAGCCCCATTTTCTTCTCGCTGCAAAATGTGTTTGACCTGTTGCGCAGCTCGATCACCATGGGCATCTTTGCCATGGGTACATTGATCGTCATCGTTTCCGGCGGCTTCGATGTTTCTTTCACTGCCATTGCCATCTCGTCGATGTACATCACCATCAAGATCTTGTTTGCGGTAGGGTTTGAAGGCAGCTTTTTGGTGGCGCTTCTAATCTCGGCATTCCTGGGCTTACTGATGGGATTGATCAACGCCTGTATAATCGGTTTCTTTAGAATTCCAACTCTGATCGCAACTCTGGGCACCCAGAGCTTGTATCACGGTTTCCTGCTTTTCTTTATCGGCAGCAAATACATCAATAACGTTCCGGATGGCATGCTGCGGTTCTCGCGTACAAACCTGGTAACCACGACCACCTCAACAGGGGCAGTAACCGGTCTGCAAGCCGGCATATTGATCCTGCTGGCAGTGACTATCGTGGTGTACCTGCTTCTGCGTTTCACCATGATTGGGCGCAACATTTACGCTATAGGCGGCTCGCGAGAAGCAGCAGAACGTGCCGGCATCAATGTCATCCGTACCCAGTTCTTTATCTACGGATTTGTTGGTATGCTGGCAGGTATTGGCGGCATCATTCACGGCGCCCACTATAAACAAGGCAACCCATTCGACCTGGTAGGGACCGAGTTGAATACCATGGCTGCTGTGGTGCTGGGCGGTGCGCTGGTAACTGGCGGCCGGGGAACTGTGCTTGGCACTCTGCTGGGTGTTGCCCTGGTGGTGGTCATGAATAACAGCCTGATCCTGAT
>CAZTMX010000255.1:0-4162 GCA_964614855.1 uncultured Anaerolineaceae bacterium
TAACGCGCTAATAAAATAGCATCATCCACATTAATATAGGCTGCATCGATACAAACGGTCGCATTGACATGATTAATATTTGGATGCCAGATCGGGGTCAGCCACTTCATGCCAGGCCAGCGCTGTGGATACTGGTTGTGTAAATATATTTCCACTTGATGATTGTTCCCATATTTGGGATTTCCCTTAGGATCCACCCCGATGATGCCCTTGCAGAGGTAAGTCACAATATACCGTTCAGGCGGCAGCCCGGTGCGCACAGATTGCGCCTCAAATTGGATCAGCTTGCTGTGCGCGGCCAGTTCAGACATTAATAGGGAATCGGCTAGCAAGCGGCGCATTCTCGGGCTTTGGTTAAGCGGGGTAGCGCCAGCCGTGATATCGGCTGTCAGGATCAGCCGGTCTTCATTTGGCACACCAGCTGTTGCCAGGGTCTCCTCCTCACCGATTTCTCGCCCCAGCGCTTTGCTGTCCAGGCGATAACCCATCATGCGTCCATCCGGTCCCACCGTGGGCAATTCGAGTAAAGAAACCAGTTCGGGCAGGATGTCTCGCATGGCGATATCATCAGGAATTTCCGCCTGGCGTACCCCGCCATTGGGTAATACAATCATCACAAGTAGTTCGGGCATAAGATTATCTCCACAATCTCATCGATCGGACTTTATTCATGGTGGTGAGGCACCTGGCAGGTGCCAGTCACATCCCAACAATCGGCATGGTGGTAGGTGTGGCAAATTTTGCAGATTCTCACACCGCGTGGATCGTTCTTCTCCACAATTTCCAGGCAGAACGGGCAACGATGTTCAATCTCTCCGAACAAGCGGATTTCACCGTTCTTACTCCCGGAAACGACCGGCTGCACTTTCAGCGGGGTTTTACCCACACGCACAATGGGTTTTTGAGATTCCCGGGTGATCTTTTTTTCTAAAGTCAATCTCGCTTGCGGCTCGCTGGATTTTTGGCTGGGTAGACCTGACTTCAGCCGCCTGGCAGCTTCCTTTTGTTTGCGTTGGATTGCCCAACCGGCGGGTTGCAGGTGGTTTTGATTAAGAAGCTGAACTCGCACCTTAATCGAATCGGATAAGCGCTTGACAGATTCTGGCCAGGCAGTCATTATCTTGGAGGCATAACCTGGTTCGAGAGTTCCCGGTTTCATGATGCCTTTGTTGTCTTGTTGGGGAGATCTCACTTTCCTTTTGGCCGCTTGGGAGCTCCCTTTTTCTTGGGGTTTTCTCGGTTTCACGCTGACTTTTTTGTCTTTTTGGCGAGATTCCCCTTTCCTGATAGCCGCTTGGGAGCTTCCTTTTGCCTGGCGTTTTCCGGGTTTATTGACTTCGACGGTCTCGCGTTTGGTTGCCAATGAGATCCATATCAGAAGCGAGCCCAGGCCGAGTTGCTCCAGGCCGCGCCTGTTCACACCCATTGCGGAAACTGTGGAGGTTGAAAAACCAAGCGAACCTGCGGTTAGCAGACCCAGCATCCAAAGGCTCACAGCCAGCGCCACTACTGCGGTCAGAAATTTTAGCGCCTGTGTGTGGCTTTTCAACCGCCAGCGCGCCATCAATCCCGCAGCTAAACCCAAGGCGGAGACGCTTGCCCATTCCAAAAGCGGAAGGGCAATCTCCTGGTTATGCCTGAGCAGCCAGGCGAATACCCCGCTCACGATCAACAGGGACAGGACCACCTGAATGATCAATTTCAGCAGGGAGGTAAGGGATTCACGTGACATGGAAACACTAGGGTTGGCAATCATTGGATTATGGGTGCTCATAGCTCACTATGATCATGCAGGATGATCCTGTTTCTGGCGGGGTTGATGCGCACATCCTTCAGCTTGATCTTGTCGCCTAAGCGGATGCGCTGCCGGACACGCGCTCGATAGGCGGGTGAGGACTCGTCAAAATCGCTGAAATGAAGGGCATCTTCCAGGTCGCCGGTCAGCTCGTAAAACCGGTATTCTTCAAGGTTATAAGCGCGCAGAATGTGTAAAGGCGGCACACCCAGGCTGGCGAGCGTGTGGTGCAGGAAGTCTTCTTCACCCGTGATCACGTGCGTCATGCGGGTTTCGCGAAACGCGCCGCAGTTCGGACAGTGGACGGATTCAAAACTGACTTGTGAGATGGGCTTGACTAAACGGGTCACAGTCTTGCAATTGGGACATTCCAGCGCCAGGATTAACTCCTGGTCCAGTTCGACCAGCGCCTCAGGTCCTAAATCTGCATGCACAATGTTGAGAAGATCTTGCAAGCTTGTGCTCTCCGCCCGCAGAGGCAGCTCGCTGATCTCACCATAGCGCCAGTGGCTTTCACAATCTTCGCGTGCCCGGTAAGCCGTGGTGTGCATTTCATTCACCATGCCGTTAAAGTGGGTGACTTTACCCGCTTCAACTGGCAGCCCATTGATCAGCTTTAAGGCTTCCTGCGATTGCATGGCCCCAATGATTGAAGCGATGGTTGGGGTTGTGGGCACTTTTCCCATCAGGATATTCTGGCGTGCCAATAAGGGGCAGGAGTAGCGCACAGACAGGTCGCGGCGGGCTTGTTCGGTCAGCGTGCATTCGAAGCAGGCGCCCTCTCCTGGAATGAAGACGCGCACCAATCCCAGCATTTCCTGGATGGCCCCATCCACCCAGGGTTTGCCCATCCAGTAGGCAAAGCGGTTCAGAGAGAGGCGCGCTTCGCGATTATCCAGGCAGCCAATGATGATATCCATGCGCCGGATGACGCCCAGGCCAAGCTGGGTGTTCACGTCACCATGCAGGTATTGCACGTGGATTTCTGGGTTAAGCTCCTTGGCGCGGGCTGCAGCCACCTCAGCCTTGCGCCGCCCCGAGTCGCTCTCGCGAAACAGCGGCGAGCGGCTCAAATTAGCCGCTTCAATCGTATCGAAATCGATAATATAGATCGAACCGACCCCCATCAGAGCCAGGTTTTTGATGACCTCATTGCCCAGGGCGCCAGCCCCAACGACTAATACTTTGGCTTCTTCAACATGCTTGCGGTCCCACCAAGAGATAAAATTAAAGGTGCCCAGGCGGTCGGTGCGCAGGTTAGGGATCTGGATCGGCTTTTCCGGCGCGACGGGCAGGCGACGCGGTCTGGAAAGGGGTTCACCGGCATCCGCTTCTTTTTTAGATGCTGGCGTTTGTAACTCGTCCTGAGCAAGCTCGTAAGCAGCTGCAAAATTGCTCTCAGCAATCTTACAAACGAACCTTCCCACACCGTGTCGGCCTTCGATCAGCTGGTTCTCTTCCAGGGTTTTAAGCGCCTCGCGCAAGGTAGACCGGCTAACACCGTACTGGTGTATCATTTCGCGCTCGGAAGGCAACTGGCTGCCAACCTCGAGGGACTTGTTAACAATCGAAGCCGCCAGTTTTCCGGCGATGATTTGGGCAAGCGATTTGCGGGGAATAGGATCAATCATTTTTTGCTCTCACTGGTTTGCTGGTCTGACCAATGAACCAATTGTATACCAGCTTTTCGGCAGGTAAATAGTACTAAAGTACTAATTGGTGGCCAGAGCCTTTCCCTAAATTTTTTGGCTGGTTCATCCATCTCAAATATGCACTCTGGATCTTCATCCTGCTGATAGGTTAGCAGTCTGGTCTTGGCATGTCATTATTCCAATTGGATTGCATTTACACCTTGTGGTGTTATCGTATAGTTTGAGAGAAACCATATCGGATCTCCTGGGTAGGCGACCATTGAAATATGATCGGGAAGGGCGTTTGCAGCAGACGAAAAAAATATGAGTTGGGCACCGGGTATATCAGGGATATGCGGGTCAAGAATTAAACAGGTAAACTTTGGTGTTGCAATCAGAAACGCATATGCCTGGAGGAGTTTGTCACAGAAAGCAACCACAGCTTCAGACGACGGTTTCCCAAAATCATGGTTGAACATCGGCAGGCGCGAGATCACGATGGCAACATGGCGGGATGTAAACCGTTCCTGGTACTGACAAAGTTGCGTCATATGATTTTGGAATAGCAGGGTAATCGTTAGCGGCCTTTGGACGCTGATAGGATCGTTCGGATATGATTTGTTATTGTTGCAATGATAGGCGTCTAAAATTTGCCTGTACTGCAGGGCGATGGACAAGTGAATAATAGCAAGGGGCTCACTTGAGTTTCTTTCAAGTCAGCCCCTTCTAAACTATC
>CAZTMX010000256.1:0-4136 GCA_964614855.1 uncultured Anaerolineaceae bacterium
ACAAGCTCCCACGGGCGGATGGGTGTGACGATGAGCTGTTCGATGGTGCCGTGTTCGCGCTCACGTACTACTGAAGTAGCGGTAAGCAAAGCCGTGATGGCGTACAGGATCATAGCAATCACCCCGGGGATCATGAAATAGGCTGAGATCATATCCGGGTTGTACCAGACAGAGGTGCGCACTTCCACTGGTGGCTTTACCCTCAGGTTCAAGCCGCTCTGCCTCAGTTTCTCGATCATGAGCTCGGTGGAATAATTCTGGGCAATCAACTGTGCAGCGGATAGGGCGGTGTTGGCAATGGTGGGGTCCGAACCGTCCAGGATAAATGCCACCTGGGCATGGCCGTTCTGTAACTGATAGGCATAATCAGGTGGGATGATCAGCCCAACACCTACCTTGCCTTTTTCGATTAACTCTCGCAGCTCAACATCGCTGTTCACCGCATAGGTGAGCTGAAAATAATCTGTGGAGCGATATGATTCGAGCAGGGAGCGCGCCTCAGGGCTGTGGCTTTGATCGAAAACCGCCATCGGCAAATCACGCACATCATTCGTGAAAACATAGCTTAAGATGAATAACTGTATCAGCGGTATAAACAGGATTAATGCCAACATGCGCTTATCGCGCCATAATTGGATAAATTCTTTGCGAACGATCGAGATCAGGCGTGTGTTCATAGTTTTACCGGCAACAAGCTTCTATACAATTTTCTAAAGCCTTAGGCTTTTCCGTTGTCAAATTGAATTTCAATCGCTCGAAATGGGCCATTGATCGATAACCTGGATAAGATCATCGCCATTTCTTCCGGTGTCTCGATACAGCCGTTTTTTAACCAGACCTGGACAACACCCAGGTGCGCTGAAATTGCGTAAGAGATGAGATACTCACTGGGGACTGAAAAATTGATTGATTTTATGCCCGATAAGAACCCCAGCGAGATGTTCTTTTGAATGGTTTTCTTTAGTTGAGCCTGGAAGGAAATATCGCCCTTTAGCTCTAGCAACGCACTGATTACCTTTGCATGTTCTTTGAAATAGGAAAATACCGACACAACCACCGGCAGTGGCGCATCAAGCTTGTTGATATCGGCGATGTTCATTGCCAGCGTTTGAAAGAGGATGGTCTCAAACTCCTGGATGATTTCGGCTTGCATCTGTATCACCAGGTCAAGTTTATCCTTGAAATGTAAGTAGAATGTGCTGCGGTTTACCTTTGCTTTTCTGGTGATATCGGTGATTGAAATAGCATCAAAACCCTTTTGCTCGATAAGGTCAACCAAGGCATCGTAGATGGCTGCCCTCGTGCGAGCGCTGCGCTTATCGATGGAAGAAGTTTTACCCATCATTCTCTCCGGGATCGTAAACAGGCTGCAAGCTAGCATTCTGTGATGATAAACAAGACACTTAAAGAATATTATAGGCCAAATTTAATAATAGTCAACACTCTGTCTAGGAAAATATTCCTAATTACGGACAAACTGTGGTATTTATTAAAAAAGGTGGATGTATCTTGATCCAGTTTTATCTGGATAGCATGCGATTAGAAAGGGTGAATAAAGCGAGGATCGAAGCAAAAAGGATGAACAAACAAAGAGGGATTACTTCGAGGGAAATGCGGTTGGCTAAGACCCCAACCGTCCCGGGAATAATGGCTGCGCCCAAGCCTGCAGACCCTATTTGCATACCGATTGTATTGACTGCATAGCGAGATCCCACCCTGCGATTGGTACCGGATACCAACCCGGGGAATACGGGAGCAATGGCAAAGCCTATCAGCGCAATACCGAAAATGCTGATGTTTTCCGTTGGGTTCCACCAGACCAACGCAGATCCCAATATAGCGCCGCAAAGACCGACCCGGATCATTTTATGTACACTGGCGCGCCTGGCAAACATACCTGCCAGAAAGCGACCGGCTGTGAACATGGCCCAATAACTGCCGGCAACAAGACCGGCTATATTGGGGTTGATTGAGCGGGATTCTGTGAGCAGGGTGTAAGCCCAGGCACCTAGGGATGCCTCAGCGCCAGTATACAAAAGAAACATGCTGATGCTGATCAAAACCTGGGGTTGGCGCAGGGTTTGGATAAATGGCGTTTTATTTTGCGCCATTTTGTGATCATCTTCGTGAGAGGGGGCGCTTTTTCCAATTTTCCACATGGGTAAGGTGAGCAAAAAGCAAGCCGCCAGGAAAACCTGGGCAATGCCCACAGAGGCGTAGCCAACCCGCCAGGAGTTATAAAAACTCAGCGCACCGGTCATGATCAACGGACCCAGGGTTACACCTATCCCATAGCTGGCATGCAGCCACTGCATCATCCCATCGCCAAAATTGGCTGCGATATAGGTATTCAGACCGGCATCTATAGCGCCAGCGCCCAGGCCTGCTGCCACACCCAGGCAGATCATCACCCACCAGGCAGGCGCCAGGGTAAAGCCGATCAATCCAGCACCGGTGAGGGCGCAACTGGCGGTGAGAACCCAGCCAACACCCAACCTTGAAACCAGGAAACCGCTTGAAAAGCTGGAGGTGAGATAGCCTGTGGTTGTTGCGATCAACAGTAGCCCCAGTGCATCCAGCGGGAGCGAAAAGCTGTTTCGAATCGAAGGCCAGCCCACACCCAGTAACCCGTCGGGTAAGCCCAGGGAAATGAATGCGACAAAAGCCAGGATGACCAGGCCGGTCCTGGATTGAGATTTTTGTTTGGATTTGGATGTCATAGGATAGTCACCGGCACAAGGTGGATTTATACCACGAAATCCAATCTCCTGACTGCCAGCATGGTGATATCGTCAATTTGTTTGCCGCCAGCTGCAAAGGCGTCCACTTGTGCCAGAATCGTTAGAAAGAGCGTCTGCAAAGCCTGGTTTTTCAGGAGCAGGGGGATCAATTGATCTTCACCGAAATATCTCCCTACTTGTCCAACCGTATCCGCTAGCCCGTCGGTGTAGCTAAAGAGCAGGTCTCCTTTTTCGATCACGATGCTGGTTACTTTATAAACAGTGTCAGGCATTAAACCAACTGCAGGACCAGTACGCCCCAGGCTGGTTTTCACACCAAACCTATTGATTATTAAAGGTGGTAAGTGCCCTCCGTTGATATAGGTCAGCTTTCCTGTATGGGGTTCCAGGATGCCAAAAAAAACTGTAGCAAACATGCTGGTCTCCCCGTGAATGGCTGTGATGTAGTTATTTGTCAAGGAGATGGCATTCTTTAATCGATCTTCCGCAGTTAGAATTGATGTGGGTTTTTGGTGCAAATACGTGTCTGTGTTGACAGCAGCTCTCAGCAAGCTGCGAATCAGGGTCATAAACAGCGCTGCACCCAGGCCTTTGTCGCAGACGTCTGCAATAATGAGCCCTATTTTCCCGCGGGGCAATCTGAAGGCATCGTAAAAATCACCAGCGACCTCACGGGCAGGACGCAGCGAGGCGCAAATTTCCCAGCCTTTTGGTTGCGGCAAATTCACCGGCAGAAATCCGGCCTGGATCTCGCGTCCAATTTCCAGCTCGCGCTCAAGTGCTTTTCGATATAAGCTTTCCTGTTCCCACAGCCTGGCATTTTCGAGAGCCAGGCTCATGGAGGCAGCCAGGGTTTGCAGCAAGCGGATATCCGAAGGGCGAAAGGCGTTTTCCTGATCTACATTTTGCAGGCTGAGCACACCTGTCACCTGGTCGCCGACAAACATGGGTACGCCAAGCCAGGATTTTGGCGTTTGGGTTCCCGGCAGGGTGGGTTGGTTGAGTCTTACGGCTTCATCAGCAACGTTGGTGCGGATATAAACAGGTTGGCGTGTTTCGATGACCTCTGCGCGAAACCCACCCGGGGGGTGAGGTCCTGGATAATAAACTCGCTGGTCTTTTTCGATGGCATATCGATGTTCGACCGTGTGAGTCTGCGGGTCGTATGTAGAAATCATCACAATCTGGGCGTTGAAAATCTGGCGTATCTCTTCACCGACCAGGTCATAGATCGCTTGCACATCGAGATGCGAAGCCAACCCCTGTTGGATCTTGTTGATGATTGTCAGCTCGGTTTCTCTTTGATGGAGCTCTTGATCGAGCACCCATGTTTCATCTCTGCGCCAGGGGTCTGAGGTAGTCATCGCTTAACCCTTTCTGTATGTTTCAGGGAGA
>CAZTMX010000257.1:0-4102 GCA_964614855.1 uncultured Anaerolineaceae bacterium
TTAATGGGCAAATCGAACTATTAAATGTCATCTTTTGTGGAGAATTTATAAGACATGCGATCAATAAAAGACCGGTGATCAGCGGTTTATGGCTGGGCGGGTTATTATTAAAACCTCAGATGCTGATCCTGGTTGTTCTGGCACTGTTCTTGATGAAAAATTGGAAAATCTTACAGGGGTTCGTTATTTCCGCGGTTGGCATACTTATTACATCTTTTTGCCTTTCTGGGGTTAAAGGTTCTCTGGATTTGTTTAAACTTTGGACCGATACGGATCAGTTAAATTCTTCCTTTGCTCCAGAAAACATGGCAAACTGGCGAATGATTGGCGTAAATATAAACACCTGGACATCATCCTCCCAGGGCTGGATTCTGACAATTCTTGGCACGCTGGTTACTTTGGCGCTGTGGATTTCGCTGATAAAAAAGAAACCCGCGATGCTATCTTCCCAATGGATAGCGGTCTTGTTATCAATTTTTTCCGCTTCCTGTTTGATATCCTGGCATTCCCACATTCACACTGCCATGGTTTTACTGCCATTCCTGGTATTTCTTGCACATCGCCAGGTAAATAATAATTCTCAACGAATAATTGACTTTTTTGTTTTTAGTTTTCCAATTGCATGGATTATTGGATCAATCATCTCAATATTACTGGTTATCTTCCATAAACCACCTGTTGAAAACTTGACCAACTTTCTATTAGGATTTGCAGGAGTTGTTGTATATTCTTACATCATCCTTGCCATCATTAAAACAAAACCACAAGTTGAATTGTCCAAGGATCCATTCCATGATCAATCAATGATTGAGCAATAAAATAGTTCCATTTTCAATTGATCGTCTCTCTGAATAATCCAGATTCATTCCACCTGAAAGGAAATTCTGATGAAAATTCTGATTGTGTACGATTCATATTTCGGCAATACCGAAAAGATTGCCCGGGTTGTTGCTAATACGCTTTCAGCTTCAGCCGATGTGGAAACGGTTAAGATCACCGGCTTCACTTTCGACAAAATCAGCGGTCACGACCTGTTCATCCTGGGCAGCCCTACCCGCGGATTCAATGCATCGGAGCCGGTCCAGGCATGTTTGAAGGCAATACCCGCAGGCGGGTTGCAGGGGATAAAAGCCGCAGTGTTCGACACTCGCATCAACGCGGATACGATCAAATTCTTCCTGTCGCGCTTCATCGTCAAACGCGGCGGGTATGCGGCAGAGAAGATGGCAGCTGCGCTGGCACAAAAAGGCGCCGTCCTGTCCGCTGGACCTGCCTGGTTCATTGTAAAGGAATCGGAAGGGCCTCTATTGGAAGGTGAATTGGAACATGCCGCCCAGTGGGCAGCCAGCCTGCTGGAATCCACTGCCGGTTAAAGGCCTCTCTTGCTGCAGGCCGGGCTTATAATTGGGCATATTGTGCTCACGAAGGGGCTCCTGTAATGCTGACCAAATGCCGTTTTGCTTTCCTTGTGCTTATCGCCATGCTGCTCCTGTCCGCCTGCGGCAGTACTCCGCAATCAGCGCTCACCCAACCTGTCCCGGTTGACAACGAACTCCAGCCAGCCACATCAACACCAGAACCAACCGTTGTACCCACCGCCACCCCCGAACCAACCTTCACTCCCATGCCTTCCCCCACCCCCACCCTGGGCGTAGAGGAATCCGGGTTCAGTGCCTGGTGTGTACCCAACAGTCTTAACGTAAGCGCCCAGGGCTATGCCAAGCCTGAAGGCGCCCAGGTATCGCGGCAGAAAGACGGGTTCACCGAGGTGGATGGTATTGTGCGGTATTGCGCCTTTGTTTACACCTTCAACCAGCCCATACCCGATGGCATGCAGGTCGCCCTGTACGACACCCGCACCGAACCCTGGTTCATTTACCCGCTCACGAGGGCAGCTGATAACCCGGCAATTGGATATTTCTTCACCAACCACGAATACATTGTTAACCTGCCCTACTGGGAAGTGGACTATCGTTTTGAAGTGCAGGATGCGGCTGGCGCTGTTCTCCGGTCAGATGAAATCCATATCCTGCGGCCGCAGAACGTGGGGTATTGTTTCGGGGGCTACCTGCCAGACCCGGTCACGCTCAAGTGCGAATTCCTGGGTGAAGCCCACCCCTGGGACCCATGGTACGGTTGGGACCTCGACCCGAAACTGCCTTAACCTTAAATAGAAAATAGTATAAAAGACCGTCCCCAAAATAGGGGCGGTCTTAATTTTCTCAGAAAAGTTAAAGGAATCCTTCAGTTAACATGTGTGCCGCACTGGGCATTGCGATGGATTTTGCCTTGAAGAAAAACAACGCAAGGTATTTAACTCATCTACTCGACAGGGTGACACATGTTGTTAGCCCGCTACAGAAGACCAGCGGGTTACCGCTCAGGGCTTTAATGCAGGTTTTGGTTCCACTGTTAAACTAAGGAGTCCCTGTACATCCTGGTGAACTGGCCCTTCAGCCAACCCGAGGATTTTATCTCCCGGCAGGAGAACAACGCTGCCATTGGGGATAATGAATTCTTGCCCGCGTGAAATCAGCACCAGCAGGTACTCACCCGGCAGCCCGATTTCGACAATGGCTTTATTCACCGCCCAGGAATTCTCTGGAATGATAATCTCCTGCAGCTCGCCCTTCCATTCTGATTCTTCAACAAATTCGATCGGGTAGCGGGTTTCAGCCTGGTCGATACCATCCAGCTTCAGCTTCTTTGCCACATACGGGATAGTCGTTCCCTGCAACAGGGCAGAGATCAGGACAACAAAGAAAACAGTATTGAAAATCAGGTCTGACTGGGGAATGCCCATCAAACGCGGATAGGTAGCCAGGATGATTGGTACGGCACCGCGCAGCCCCACCCATGAAATGAACACCTTTTCGGGCAGACTGATCTTGGAAAATGCCGTGCCGAGGAAGACACTCACCGGGCGGGCTACGAGCGTCAGGAAGAGAGCCACTGCCAGCCCGGGCAGGACAATGGTGACCAGCCTGGAAGGGAACACCAGCAGCCCCAGCGCCAGGAACATTGCGATTTGCATCAGCCAGGCCAGGCCGTCGTAAAAGCGCAACAGGCTGCGCTTGTGCAGGAACTCTTCGCGGCTCATCATCAAACCGACCAGGTAAACCGCCAGAAAGCCGCTTCCCCCGATCAGTGCAGTGACACTGTAGGTCAGGAACAGTACACCCAGGGTCAACACCGGGTACAACCCGGAGTACCCCAGCCGCAGGCGGTTGGTTAGGAAAACCGCCAGCTTGCCGGCAGCAATTCCCAGCAGCGCCCCGAGGATCATTTGCTGGAAGAACATTGGGATCAATCCCCACAACGTGCGCTCAGGGTCGGTCAACACCAGCGAAACCGCCACTGTCAGGAATACTGCCATCGGATCGTTGCTGCCCGATTCAAATTCGAGCAGGGGCTTCAGCCTGCCCTTTAGTTGGACCCCCTTGGAACGGAGCACAGAGAAAACCGCCGCTGCATCGGTAGATGAAACGATAGAACCGAGCAGAATGCCTTCAAGAAGGGAAATGTCGAAAATAAAGTGTGCAAATAAACCCAGGCACAGGGCAGTAATCAGCACACCCGCAGTTGCCAGGATAAGCCCATCTTTCATCACTGTACGGGTACGCTTCCACGAGGTATCCAGCCCGCCCGAGAAAAGGATGATTACCAGGGCGATGATACCCAGGTTCTGCGCCAGCCGGGCATCATCAAAATAGATTCCCCCGGGTCCATCAGACCCTGCCAGCATGCCGATTACCAGGAAGATGATCAGGGTTGGGATGCCAAGCCGGTCGGAAAACTTGCTTGCGACCACGCTTAAAATCAGCAGGGCCGCTGCCAGCAAAAGGTAAGTTTCAATGGATTGCCACATCATTAAATGTTTTCCCCGGTATGTGCACTAACTTGCCTGAAGATCCGAGCGGATACAATGTTTAACCGCCTTACCTTATTTTATCAAACAGCAAGGAATCTGCCCGGCTGGATTAGACCCAATCTGGATGGGTTGAATCCGGGTGTTTTGATGTGTTAGAATACCGGTAACTTAGAGGAGGTGACTATGAGTATAATGGACATTCTGGTTTACATCCTGGTTGGCGGGATTGCA
>CAZTMX010000258.1:0-4100 GCA_964614855.1 uncultured Anaerolineaceae bacterium
GGTTGATCGTGCCCAAGGCATTGGATGCATAGCCCACCGCCACCAGGCGGGGATGGGTTTCCAACGCCGCGGCAAAATCATCCAGCTTTAGGGTTCCATCTTCGATATCGAAATCCACCCAACGTACATTCACACCGCGGTCTTGTGCAGCCAGCACCCAGGGCGTGGAATTGGCATCATGATCCAGGCGGGTGACCACGATCGTATCATCGGGGTTCCAGGTGCGTGCGATCGAGCGGCTGATGTACAATGTCAGCGTGGTCATGTTATTGCCAAAGATGATCTCTTCGGGGCGGGCGGCATTATAAAAATCGGCCATGGCGAGATGCGCTTCATCCAAAACTGCATCGGATTTTTGACTGGTGGCGAATGCACCGCCGTGGTTGGCGTTGTGCTGGGTCAGATATTCGCTCACGCGTGCAAGCGATTGTTGGGCGATCTGCGTGCCGCCGGGGTTATCAAGGAAAATTACGCCTGCGTGCTGCTGCAGTGCGGGGAATTGGCTGCGAATGATGGTTGGGTCGAGGGGCATAGGTTTCTCCAGTTGTGAATGGTATATTTATATAGGTTTGGTTGACACAAAACTAATTATAAATCCTAAAACCAGATAACGTCTTGACAGAAGTATGTTGCCTGGACAGAGGCACAGTTTTTCCCATCTCTTTGCCTATTAATTTTCCAACCGGAATATTTATAACATAAAGGACTACGAATTTTGTGAGGGGATGAGCTGGTAATTTCCTTCCTCGAGCAAAACCGTATTAATCTTAATTGACCGGTGCGCTTTCTTATCCTCAACTGCCTGTTCGTACACCCCCACTAATTTCCGCGCTGCAGCTGAAATATCAAATGCCCTGGATTTCTTGGTCGCAGCAGTTTTTAGACGGCCAAATAAAGCGCCGTTTCCCATCACCTGGTTGATTGCTTGTGCCAGGGCATGGGGGTCATTTTCCACCAGCAGACCGGTCACGCCATTGGTGACAATTTCATTCGTGCCAATCGAATTGACCGCCACCACAGGTAAACCAGCAGCCATGGCTTCCGCGGTCACCAGCCCCTGCGTTTCGTTGATCGATGCAAAACAAAATAAATCGCCGGCTTTGAGATACTCGGGAACTTCTTCAAACGGCAATAATCCGGCACAATGAACCCGCTCGTGGATGCCAAGCTCCTGGCAAAAATTCACCAAGTCATCTTTCTGGGGGCCATCGCCAATTAAAATCAAGCGAATTTCATCCTCTTTACTCATTACCTCAGCAACAGCCGTCAGCAGTACTTTCCAATTCTTTTCCCAACTCAATCGACCGCTTGAAACAAGGATTTGCTTATCTTGCCACCCCAGTTTTTGGCGCAGCAATCTGCCATCGCCTTCCTGGTAGTGCTTGAGGTTTAATCCGGTAGGGATAACGCTGATGCAATCGCCCATTTCGGTATACTGGATCAAACTTTGCCGGATGTGCTCGCTTGGGACGATGATGTGCTGGCATCGTTCGATATAGTGCACAAGCCAATCCACGATAATGCCGCGCAAAAGGTTCTGGCTGAACGGCAGCAGCTGGCTGTATTCCTCATATCGCGAGTGGAAGGTGAAAACGAGAGGAATATTCAGTTTTTCAGCTTTATCGGCTGCCGCATTGCCAATCAAAACAGGGTGATTGCTGTGAATGATATCAAGTTTCAAAGAAGGGATTACCCAGTCAATATGGGGAGAAACCGGGATAGTCAACGAGTAGTCGAATGTAGGGATGTTTAAGGCGGGATAACGAAACACAAATGGTTCTTGATCCACATACCCTGGCGAGTCTTGGGAAAAAACAAACACCTGGTGTCCAAGGTCTGTCAGTGCATCACGAAATGAACTGACGGATCGAACAACCCCATTGATGTTCGGTTTATAGGTATTCGTAAAATGAGCGATATGCATCGGGACCCCTAAATATCCGGATGGATCAGGATTTACCAATTGGCTCTAATCTGATTTTATCATTTAGATGTTCTGCTGTCACATGGTTGATTTCAGCTTTCGATTTTGCTATACTGAAATTGGGACAACACAAAAAAGGAGGTGCAAGATGTTTAAGAATATTCTTCTTGCCTTTGATGGTTCAGAGCATTCGTCGAAGGCCGCAAAATTAGCCGGGGAGATCTGTAGAAGCATGTCTTCAGATTTGTGGTTGATCACGGTTTTTGATCCTGTCCCGGGCTATATTGGCCAGCCTTATCTTGATCAAGCCATTGCCCAGAGAATGGAAACAGGAGAAGCCGTCTTGAAAGATGCCCTGTCCCAAATCGGTGAAATCTCTGGGAAATTGACAACGGAATTGCTGGAAGGACCAGTGGCTGAGGCGATCCTGGGTGTTATCGATGCTCGTGAGATTGATTTGGTGATTATGGGCACCCGTGGCTTGAGCAGGTTGCAGGGTCTTGTTGTCGGCAGCCAGAGCCAGAAGGTCATCCAGCACGCAAGCTGCCCTGTGATGCTGGTGCGATAAAGTGAAGCCAGGGAAAAACGATGCTTTTTATCAGGAGGCTGAAGCGCCCTCTTCTGCTTGCGCGTATGCAATCGCAGCACTGACTTCTTCTAGCGTGTTTACATTCCAGAAACTGCGCATCTCGGGATCAATCTTGAGGATATCTTCTTTTTCAAAGTAATGAATGTTCACCTGGTCAAACCAGGCATCCACTCGCCAGCGGTTATTTTGTAAGGCATCGTATACGAAAGGCAGGCAGATATCCCGGTCATACACTGCGTGCAGGGGTTCCATCCTGCCGTCATAGCGCGGGATCACCAAATCCGCGTTGTGGGCGATCAAGGCAGTACATTGTGCCTCCACCAGCCTGGGGTTCACAAAGGGCATATCGCAGGCAATAACCGCCACCAGCGGGTTCGATGCGCAGCTTAAGGCTGTATAAACACCACCCAGTGCGCCGCGTCCAGGCATCAGATCTGGGACCCGCGCACAGGTGAGAAAATTAAACTCCTGTGGGCGGTTGGTGGTGACGATTAGCTCATCAGCGATTGGCGCCAGGCGCTGTAAGACGCGCGCGATCATCGGACGCCCCAAAAAAGGGATGAGCGCTTTGTCTTGACCCATGCGGCGTGATTCGCCGCCTGCCTGGATGACTACAGTCAACATAGTAAGAATTATAATTGGATTTGCCTGGTTGTTGTATCGTTTGCGTGGGTATTTGGAGGTGAAAAATGACAACCGTGCGTGAGTTTCTGGATGCGATGACGGTGGAAGGCGCACTGGTGGAAGCACAGGAAGACGGAGCTGTGCGCTGCCTGGCTTGTGGGCACCGCTGCCTGATCCGCCAGGGCAGGCGCGGTATCTGCCAGGTGCGGTTCAACCGCGCGGGGAAGCTATATGTCCCATGGGGGTATGTGGCTGCTTTGCAGGTGGATCCGATTGAGAAAAAACCGCTCAATCATTTTTTACCTGGTGCAGAAGCCTTGACCTTTGGTATGTTAGGTTGCGATTTTCACTGCACATATTGTCAAAATCACCTGACTTCGCAGGCTTTGCGCGACCCGGCTTCAGATAGTGCAGCCTCCCTGGTCCGGCGCATCACACCCGAGCAGGTGGTCTCCCTGGCGCTGCGAAGCGGAGTGGAGATTATCGCTTCTTCGTATAACGAGCCGCTGATCACCAGTGAATGGGCGGTGGATATCTTCCGCCTGGCGAAAGCAGCAGACCTGAAATGTGTATATATTTCCAACGGAAACCTGACGCCGGAAGTATTAAAGTACCTAAACCCATACCTGGATGGGTACAAAATTGACCTGAAAACCATGCAAGACAAGCAGTACCGCCAGTTTGGCGGGGTGTTGAACAATATCCTGGAGGGCATCCGCCTGGCTCACGATGCGGGTTTATGGGTGGAGGTGGTGACGCTGGTTATACCAGATTTCAACGACAGCTCAGAGGAGCTTATGGATGCTGCCAGGTTCCTGGCTTCGGTGTCGCAGGATATCCCCTGGCATGTCACAGCCTATCACCCGGATTATCAAATGACCAATTCCGCCACCCCGGCGAAGACCCTGCTGCGAGCAGCAGAGATCGGGCAGGAGGCGGGTCTGAGATATGTTTATGCTGGAA
>CAZTMX010000259.1:0-4056 GCA_964614855.1 uncultured Anaerolineaceae bacterium
CGGCCCTCCGCTGTAAAACAGCCATCAAATCTTCTGCCGTGATCAAATTCTGAGGTACGCCGTAGTCAGACAGTGTGTTGGATACCTCCGCAGCCACGGGCGGACGCAAGAAGGTCTGCGCCAGGATATCCTTTTGGGCAAATACCTCCGCTGTCGGCCCGTCAAGGATCACCTGCCCATTCCACATCACGATCAAGCGCTCGGCGTAACGGGCGATCAGGTCCATATCGTGTGTGATCATCAGGATGGTGCGCCCCTGTTCATCGCGGAAGCGCTTGCCGATATCTGCCAACTGGTAGCGCCCGCGGTGGTCTTGCGCGGTGGTCGGCTCATCCAGGATCAAAACTTGCGGGTCAAGCGCCACTGTGGCAGCTACTGCCAACTTGCGCCGGTCGCCAAAGGACATGCGGAAGGGGAAAGTTTCTATCTCCTGCTCCAGCCCCACCCAGCTCAAAGCCTGTTGGGTGATCGCTTCGGCTTGCTCGCCTTCGATGCCCAGGTTACGCAGACCAAAATGGATTTCGTCTCGGCTGGAAACCGTGAACAGCTGGTAATCGGGGTTCTGCAGCACCAGTCCAACCTGGCGCGCCATCTCACCCACATGGGTCTTGCGGATATCTGCACCTTTGTAGTACACCTCACCCTGCTGCGGCCGCAGCAGTCCGACGAAACATTTTACCAGCGTGCTTTTTCCGGAGCCATTTTGCCCGACAATACCGACCAGCTCGCCGGGTTGAATGCTGATATTCACATCTCGCAAAGCCGTGACCGGAGGAAACCCGGGGTAGCGGTAGGTCAGGTTCACTGCCTGCAGGATCGCACCGCTTTCGGCGAGATGGGCTGCGGTTGGTGTCTGCGCAGGTTCCTGCATAGGTTGCGAAACCTGGATATCGCCTGAACTGAGGTGTTTTCCGATTTCCTTCCCTACATACGCCGCGTCCATTGACTGGACTTGCTCGCTGCTCAGCACTGGGCTTTGCCCGCACAGCTGGTTGGTTTGCATCCAGATATCCAGGGCGTCAGGGATCTTGATCCCAGCCGCGCGCAGCACATCCGGCCGAGAAAAGACCTGCGCTGGCGTTCCACTCAATACCAGCTTGCCCTTGTCCAGTACCAGCACCTGGTCTGCCAGGTCCAGGATGTCATCGGTCTCGTGAGTGGTCATGACGATGGTCATCTCGCCAGCTGATTTGAGCAGGTGGATTGATTCAACCACTTCGCTTCTGCCAACCGGATCGAGCTGTGAAGTGGGTTCATCCAACACCAGCACTTTCGGCTGCATGGTGAGCACTGCACCAAGCGCTACGCGCTGTTTCTGCCCGCCGGAAAGATCGCGCGGGTTGCGTTTTTCCATCCCATCCAGGTGCAGCAGGCTCATGGCAGCGCCAACGCGGCGGATGATTTCTTCCTTTTCGACCTTCAGGTTGGCTGGTCCAAATGACATCTCGGTAAAGACGTTTGGATTGAAAAGCTGGACTTCTGGATCCTGCAGCAGAACCCCGCAATATTCGGCGATGCGGAAGAGCGGCTCATCCCAGGGATCATGCCCGGCAACGCTCAGGTTTCCCGATCGTTTTCCGCCGTAAATATGCGGCACAATCCCACTGAGCAAAAAACAAAGTGTAGATTTTCCCGCTCCGTTGGCGCCTAAGACAACCAAAAATTCACCCGGGCGGGCTTGGATGTTCAGGTCACTCAGGGCTTTGACGCCGTCCTCGTAGGTGAAAGTGACTTTTTCGAGGTTAATTTGAAATGATTCCATAAGGTACCCTATAAATATACCTGAAGGAAATAACCTTCAGGCTTATCAATTCGAAAGCAGGTTGATGATCTTTCTGGCAGGCTGGGAGAGGCCGGTATAAAAAATGCATGTTTCATATAGCGTCCTCACGCTATCTGAACCACAAGGATTATGAAAGATTACCAGAGTGCGCCGGGGATTTTCGGCAGACCGCTGCGTTTGAGCGCTTCCACCAGCGGCACGGTGATGACGGCGATCGCCAGGGCAAAGAGCGGCACCCACCAGGTATAGCCGATGAGTGTGGCTGTACCCATGGAAGGCTCGTACTGGTAGACGTACCAGTAAGGCAGCGACCAGGGCAGGAACCAGGTGAATAACCCCAGGATAAAGGCCAGGGTCAGACCCAGGTACTTTGTCTTGCGCTCATCGCTGCGCGCCCATTCCGGGATGGATTTCCTTCCCAGTGGCAGCAGCAGGATGACCAGTGGGATCAGCCAGTAATATGCTACCAACAGGAAATAAACCACAGGGTTTGCGGGTTGGGCAAAACCAGCGCCAGCGCCGGGGACATAGAAGGGGAACAAGGTACCCAGGATGCCGACCAGCACGCACCATAGAATGGCCCACAGACCGTATTTATGGGCGTTGATCATCAAAGCCACCACAGCCGCGGGCAGTGTGCCGGTCAGGATGACATCCACCAGCTGCAGCGGGAAGGCTGCGGGTGCGATGAACATACCGATGACACCGCCCACCGTGGCAGCCACGATCCCGCCAACCGGTCCGAGCAGTACCGGGGCAATGGCGGAGAACATATTCTGCAGCGGCACATACCCGCCGCCGCCGACATATGGGAATACCGGGATCAAGGCGGTGACCCCGCACAAAGCACCATACAGGGTGATCCAGGCGATCGAAGCCCCACCGATGCGCATACTTTGTGAACTAGATTTTTCTTGCATAGCTGTCTCCTCTTTAATTGCTTGACCAGCCTCTCCCAGGCTTGTAAAACGGCTTCTACACGCCGTGTTTACCGGATGAATAATTGTGCCAGCGCGAAATAATTATTAATCCTACCTTAAAAACCCTGATTTGTAAAATAGTTGTTGTGAGAGTGTTGAAAAACAAACTGAGAATTGATCTTTTGGGAAAACTTTAATACAATAAAGCAGACTACCAAAAGGAGCGAAATAAATGGAAAAGGTGCGCTTTGTAGAGACCGGCAGCGAGTCATTTTTTGGAAGCTATCTGTATGATCAAGTAGTGCCAGCAAATCACTTTCTACGCCAACTGAACCAGATTATCGATTGGGAGCGTTTCACTCGTAGGCTGCTCAAGCTGTATAAAGGAGAGGGAGTAGTAGGGAGGCCGCCATTTGATCCGGCATTGATACTGAAGATGGAGTTGGTAGCCTATCTGTACAATCTGACGGAACGGCAAGTGGAAGTGTACATCAATGAGAATCTACCGGCGAAGTATTTTGTCGGCTTAGCGGTGGATCAGAAAGCACCGGATCACTCGACCCTGACGGTCTTTCGGGAACGACTGGTGAAACGAGATAAGCTAAAAGTGTTTGATGAAATTTTAGAGGAAATTGTACAGATTGCATTACAGAGTGGGATTGAGTTTGGTTCGATCCAGATCGTGGATAGCGTTCACAGTATTGCGAATGTTAACACGGATAAAGATCGAAACCGTAAAAACAAAGGTGATGGTCCACGCGATCCGGATGCTCGCTGGGGGGTCAAGCACAAGAAAAAAGCTAAGAATGAAAAGGGGGAAGAAGTAGAGCAAGTGCAGTATTTCTATGGCTACAAAGCACATATCAGCCTGAATGCGGCTAACCATTTGATCACCAGCCTGGAATGTACGTCTGGGGAAGTGTTTGATGGTCATTATTTTACTTCCCTGGTGGATCACGATCTGGGGCAGAAATTGCCACTGGAGACCTACACAGCGGACAAAGCTTATGATGATAGCGAAAACCATTACAACCTGGAGGTACGAGGGTTGCATTCTGCCATTTGCTTGAAAAAGACCCGCACAGAAAAGAAGGATGCTAACAAACAGGTGTGGCTCGACTTGCGCAAAACCCCACAATACCGACAGGGTTTGAAGGAGCGTTACAAAGTGGAGCGTAAATTTGGCGAAGCTAAGCAAGGGCATGGTTTAGGTCGCTGCCGTTACCTGGGTAGAATAGGCTTTGCTGTCCAGTCCTTTTTTACAGCGATCACACTCAACCTGAAACGCTTAGTCATGCTTTTGACTGGGATCGGTTTCAAAACCCAGACGATGGCCTAAGCAAGGGTGAATTG
>CAZTMX010000260.1:0-2585 GCA_964614855.1 uncultured Anaerolineaceae bacterium
GCGAGGCAGCTTTCGCTTTACCCAAAGCGCACCTTTATCTGCTTTCGAAGTTGTCTGTGTGGATTTCATCGATGGCTCCTGCCCCATTATAGCATGCGGGTTTTCCAGATGAACATTCAGCAGGTTACATGTTAGAATAGGGGCGAATTCTAGCCCCCTCAAAGGAAGAACCAGGATGAGTGATCCAATTTCCCCCGAGCTTTTTAAACACATGGCCCTGTTAGCTGCTTTCGACCTGCCGCCGGAAGAAGCGGAGTACTTACGCCAGCAGCTGAACAACCAGCTCAAAGCTGTGCGCGAGCTGGAAGCAATCCCACTGGCAGAAAATACCGAGATCTCGCCCTATGGTGTGCCCTTTACCCCCGAGATCAGCGCAGCCCCCAGGGAAGACGAGTGGGTGCGCTTCCCCCGCTCAGCCGAAATCCTGGCCGAGGCGCCTGAAAGCGAAGACGGCTATATCATCGTACCCGAAATCCCGCACACGGAGTTATCCTGAACATGACGGAACTTTGCGATCTCCCTGCCATCCAACTTGCTGAAAGCATCCGCCAGGGCACGACCAGCGCTGTGGCGGCTGTGCAAAGCACCCTCGAGCGCATTCAGACCGTGGACGGACGGCCGGGCAGCCTGGACTACACCGGCCTGACCCCGGAAGATGAACGCACGCTGCATGCCTATATCACCATCTCTGCAGAGCAAGCCCTTGAACGCGCCGCTGAAATCGACCGCCAGGTACGGGCTGGGCAGGACCCGGGTCCGCTGGCTGGTGTACCCATCAGCGTCAAGGACCTGTTCTGCGTGCGCGGGATGCGCACCACAGCAGCTTCGCGCATGCTGGGCAATTTCACCGCACCCTATACCGCCACCCCGGTCAAGCGTATGCAGGAAGCCGGCGGGATCATCCTGGGCAAGGTGAACCTGGATGAATTTGCTTACGGCTCGTCGAGCGAATCGACCGCCTTCAAGCCCTGCCCGCGCAACCCCTGGGATACACGAAAGGTGACCGGCGGCTCATCCGGCGGCAGCGCTGCCGCCGTGGCAGCCGGTGAGAGCCAACTGTCGATCGGCACCGACTCGGCTGGCTCGATCCGCCAACCGGCGGCGTTTTGCGGCGTGGTGGGGTTGAAACCCACCTACGGGCGCGTTTCGCGCTACGGTTGTATTGCATTTAGCTCCTCGATGGACTGTCCCGGACCGGTAGCGCGCGATATCCGCGATACCGCCCTGATGCTGAAAGTCATTGCTGGCGAAGATAAACTGGATGCCACCGCTGCCAGGGTGCCTGTGCCGGATTATCCATCTCTGCTCGAGCGCGATCTGCGCGGTCTGCGAATTGGTCTCTCACCAGATTATTTCGGCATCACCTTCCCCGACCCCAAGACGGGCGAACTGCAGAGCGCCGAGATCAACCCGGATATCCAGGCTGCCGTGCTGCGAGCTGCCCAGATCCTGGCCCAACAAGGGGCGGAAATTGTCGAAAACGTGGCCATGCCGCACAACCGCTACGGTATCCCGGCTTATTTTGTCGTCTCGCGCGTCGAAGCCGCCAGCAACCTGCACCGTTTTGATGGTGTGAAATACGGCTTCCGTACCAAAGATAATTTCACCAGCCAGCAGGAGATGTACCGCAAATCGCGCGCCCAGGGTTTTGGACTGCAACCCAAGCTGCGTATCCTGATGGGGATGTATGTCAGCAGCGCCCAATACAGCTCGCAGTATTACAACCGCGCATTGCAAGTGCGCAGCCTGATCCGTTCGGATTTCGACGGCGCCTTCGATACAAAGAACAGCCAGGGTGTGCACGCCCTGCTGACACCCACCACCCCCACCCCGGCATTTCCGATCGGCGATGTGTACGGCGACTCGGTGCTGATGCAGTATGCCGACCAACTCACCGTCGCTGCTAACCACGCCGGCATCCCGGGTCTTTCCTTCCCCGCCGGTCTGGATCGCGACGGCTTGCCAATTGGGGTGCAGCTGCTGGGACCGGATTTTTCGGAGGCTGTGCTGCTACAAATCGGTAGGGCTTATGAAAAAGCTACTGCAGGCGAAACCTGGCGCCGTGCGCGGCCGCCGGTATTAGTGAACACATAAGTACCGATGCAGTTAAGACCCGCATTACGAATAATTGGAAGAATCCATTAGCGAGAGTATCTTATGACCGATATCAACACCGAATTTGAAGCCGTGATCGGGTTGGAGACGCACATCCAGCTCAATACAACCACCAAGATTTTCTGCACCTGCAAGGCAGATTCCTGGAACGACCCGCCAAACAGCAATATTTGCCCAGTGTGTTCAGGCCTGCCGGGGGTGCTGCCAGTGCTCAACAAGGCTGCGGTGGAAAAAGGTGTGCTGCTGGCAGCTGCCATGCACAGCCAGATCCGCAAGGTTTCGTATTTCGACCGCAAGAATTACTTCTATCCGGACCTGCCCAAAGGCTACCAAATCTCGCAATACGATAAATCCCTGGCGAGCGGCGGTTACCTGGATGTTCCGGTACCCGCAGGCGATAAGAATTCTGTGGTGCGGGTGCACATTACCAAAATGCACCTGGAAGAAGACGCCGGGAAAACCAAGAACGC
>CAZTMX010000260.1:2685-4053 GCA_964614855.1 uncultured Anaerolineaceae bacterium
AAGGAAACCGAAGCCGATTACCGCTATTTCCGCGAGCCCGACCTGCTGCCCATCCGCCTGGATGACGCCTGGCTGAACGAAATCCTGGCGCAGCTGCCCGAGCTGCCTTTAGAGCGGCGCGCTCGCTTTATGGCTGAATATGGGCTGCCCGAATACGACGCCGATATCCTGACCTCGGAACGCAGTCTGTCCGATTATTTTGAAGCCGCTGTCAACGCCTACGGCGGCGATCCCAAGCGCGTCTCCAACTGGCTGATGAACGATGTGCTGCGCATGCTCAACGAGCGCGGGACCGCGGCAAGCGAACTCAAGCTCACCCCAGGCTACCTGGCGGAGATCATCAAACTCGTGGATGCCAATACGGTCAACACATCCACGGGCAAAGCCTTGCTCGAGAAAGTAGAAACCAGCGGCAAGTCCCCGGTTGCGATCGTCGAAGCCGAAGGATTGGCGCAGGTTAGCGATGCCAGCGCCATCCAGGCGGTGTGCGCCGAAGTGCTGGCGGATGCACCGGATCAAGCTGCAGCGTACAAGGCAGGCAAAGTGGGTTTGATGGGCTTTTTTGTCGGGCAAGTTATGAAGAAATCACGCGGCAAAGCCGACCCGAAACTGGCAAAAGAACTGCTGGAGAAGCTGCTGTCCTGACATTCACAAATGACATCTTCTTATGTGCTGGTCAACGACCTGAGAATACATTACAGGCACTGGGGGGAAGCAGGCGCCGTACCTCCCTTGCTTTTGCTGCACGGTTTGGCGTCGAATGCCCGCATCTGGGATAAAGTCGCACCTCACCTGGCTGCGGCTGGTCTACACTGTATTGCACCCGATCTGCGCGGTCACGGGCTGAGTGACAAATCGGTGGACGGGTACAGCTTTGAGCAAATCGGGCGCGACCTGGCAGTTTTTATGCAGCGTGTCCAGATCGAAGAACCGGTCGTGGTTGGTCATTCCTGGGGCGCCAGCCTGGCGCTAGACCTGGCAGCACGCCAGCGGGTCGGTTCAGGAGCACCCAGGGGCATCGTGCTAGTGGACGGCGGTTTTGTACAGATGGACCAGGTACCCGGCGCCACATGGGAAAACATGCGGGAGCGGTTAACGCCGCCCAAATTGGCCGGTACACCGGTAGATGATTTTGTGATGCTTTATAAGGACCACAACGCCAGTTGGGGGCCGGATGATGAAGCAGTGAGCATCGTACTGGCAAATTTTGCTATCCACGAAGACGAGACCATTACGCCCCACCTTTCGCTGGCGAACCACATGCAAATCTTAAAAAACATGTGGGATTTCAAGACCTACGAGCGTTTCGAGCGAGTCTTCTGCCCGGTATTAGCTATCCCCGCACGCCCCAAGAGCCCGGCTTCACCC
>CAZTMX010000261.1:0-4028 GCA_964614855.1 uncultured Anaerolineaceae bacterium
CGGTGAGAGAATCAAAAAGGAATTTCTATTCTTGCTTAATTGAGGCCTGCGTGACATTGTAGCATCCAATCGTCCGTTGACCATCATAACAAATCCTAAGGCTTTGTCAAGGCGGGGATCATTGGCTTGACAGCCAGGAAAAAGACAACTAAACTCATGCTGCGCGGTTGCCTGCGTAAACTAATCTTGAGATGGTGAGCATGCAAAAAAGAGCTTTGTCTCCAATCATGATTCTGGTAGTTTTAGCTGCTGCTGCAGTGTGGATGATTTTCACGCGGGCAGACAGCCAGCAGATTTCTGCTGCCCTGAGCCCAGCTCCCCAGGCAGGTTTTCCTGCACCGGATTTCAGCCTGCAAACCACTGATGGACAGACGATCACCCTTTCTGATCTGCGCGGACAGGCAGTGCTGATTAATATCTGGGCAAGCTGGTGCCCACCTTGCCGCGCCGAAATGCCTGCCATGCAGCGCGTGTACGAGAAGTACAGCGCACAGGGTTTCACCATCCTGGCTGTAAATGCCATCTTGCAAGACGATGAGCAAAAAGCCCTGGATTTTGTCAGTGAAATGGGGTTGACCTTCCCTGTTCTTTTTGAGTACGGTGGTGAGGTCTCCAGTTTGTACGATGCGCAAGCCCTGCCGTCATCTTACTTCATCGACCCACAAGGCATTATCCAGGAGGTGGTTTTCGGAGGTCCGATGGCGGAAGCGCTGCTGGAAACCCGCATCCAAAAACTTCTTGCAGGTGCAAAGGACTGAACTATGCTGCCCATATTACAAATCGGACCGCTGGCGCTGCAGTTCCCCGGGTTGATTTTGCTAATCGGTTTATGGCTCGGCTTGTCCCTGGCAGAACGCTATGCTGCGCGTTTTCAGACACAACCGGGCCACCTGTACAACCTGGTTATCGGCAGCCTGATTGGTGCTGTAATCGGCGCGCGACTCATTTATGTCTTGCGTTACACAGATATCTTTCTCGCCAACCCTGCCAGCCTGGTATCACTAAACCCGGGGTTACTTGACGGCAGCGGGGCGGTGATCGGCAGCTTGTTATTTGCCCTGGTGTATGGACAGAGAAAACACCTGCCATTTTGGCGTTCCCTGGATGCATTAGCCCCAGCCTTAGCAGTGTTGGGTATAGCCTGGCATCTGTCTAACCTGGCATCCGGTTCCGGTTTTGGCAGCCCCACAAACCTTCCCTGGTCGATCGATTTATGGGGCGCGCAGCGACATCCCGTACAGCTATACGAAGCCCTTGCTGCCGGATCGATCTTGTTCCTGCTCTGGCTTGGGAAGACAAACTTACCCGCTCAGCCGCCCGGCAGCTATTTCCTAACCCTTTTGGCTCTAAGCGCTGCCAGCCGCATCATCTTTGAAGCCTTCCACGGCGATAGTCCCTTGCTGCCCGGCGGGTTCAGGGCGGTACAAATCGTTTGCTGGGGCATTCTGGCTGGCAGCTTGTGGCTGTTGTGGAAAAAACAACAGGCTCATGATCCTGTTGCAAGTCAAGAAACCTCATTGCACTAAACGCGTCGAGAAAAAGAAGGAGTGCCATGACTGATCAGGTAATAATCCGGGACTTGTTAGCACGCGGTGTCATCGGCGTGCGCGAGCATGAGCGCTCGATCACCCAGGACATTCTCATCAATGCCGTGCTTTATACCGATTTGCAGACAGCAGGTAAAAGCGACCGGTTGGAAGATTGTATTGATTATTCAAAAACTGCCAGGTTGCTGCAGCAGCATGCCGAACAGGCTGCGCGGTTTACGGTCGAAGCCCTCGCAGAAGACCTTGCGCAGATCTGTCTCTCGATACCAGGCGTGTTGAAAGTGCGCATCAGGGTGGAAAAACCCGGCGCGGTTCGTTTCGCTCGCTCGGTTGGCGTGGAAATCGAAAGAGAAAGAGCCTGACCGAAAAACCCTTTTTCGACCAGGATCCTATTCTTACAAAACCGGACTAGATTTACGCGAGATATTTTCCAGGAATTCTTGCCTGGTGGCGAGATGTGTACGGAACGCCCCCAGCATGGCTGAGGTGGTCATACGGGCGTCTTGTTTCTTTACGCCACGCATGGTGGCACATAAATGCAGACCTTCCACGACAACAGCCACCCCCAGCGGGTGGAGCAATCCGTTGATAAATTCCGCAATCTGGCGCGTCATGCGTTCTTGCACCTGCAACCGGCGTGAGAACATATCCACAATGCGCGGAATTTTTGACAGGCCAAGGACTTTGCCTTTTGGAAGATACGCCACGTGCACCCTGCCGATAAAAGGCAGCATATGATGCTCGCATAAGCTGTAAAACTCGATATCTCTCACAATTACCATTTCATCGTATGCCTCGTCAAACAAGGCTTCATTAACCAGGGCAATTGGGTCTGTCCGGTACCCTTCCAATAACTCGGCATACATACGCGCCACCCGATCTGGGGTTTGCAAAAGACCTTCTCGCTGAGGATCCTCACCAAAGGCAATTAACATTTGTTCTACAGCCCGGCGGATGGAGGCCTGGTCTATTTCTTCCCCTGCCAATAGACTTGACAGTTCCATCACTACATGTTCGTCATCTTCCATTAGCTACCTGTCCATTTCATAATCCAAAGGGCTGTCCATAAGCCGGACAGCCCATTATTCAATTTTCTACCAGGAAAACCATTATCCGATTTCTGGCTCGATCAAACCATAATTGCCATCACGGCGGATATAGAGCACATTGACCGCCTTGGTGTTCACATTATAGAATATAAAGAAATTCTCATGCCCCAACAAGCTCATCTGTTCGATGGCTTCGTATTCATCCATTGGTACAAGCGGGAAATGTTTCCTGCGGACGATCGCCGGTCCAAGTTCACCGGTTTCTTCTTCGAGAATTGGAGTAGCCACTTCATCTGCAGATTTTCCATCCCCCCTACCGCGATATCGCTTACCCTTGTATCGTTCGATCCTGCGCTGCATCTTATCCAGGGCAGTATCCAGGGCGGCGTAAATGTCATCAGCACGCTCTTCCGAGCGCAAAATAAAACCTTTTCCTCGCACGGTGATCTGCGCTACCTGCCTGTCATTTGCACTGCGGGCAGATTTCACATAAGCCAGGTCCACCCGTGCCTCTTCGATACCTGGTAAATACCGGTCGAGTTTTGACACCTTCTTATCCACGTATTCCTTCATATGGTCTGTTACATCCAAGCTGCGTCCGTAGATATCAACTTCGAGTGTCATATTTGCCTCCTAATGAAATTTGAATATCGTCTTTTTCCAGACATTTCAACATTACATTCTACCTGGCAGGTGTTGCGACGTGATTGCCGTTCGTCATAAATGCCGTTCGTCATAAATGCCGTTCGTCATAAATGCCGTTAAGGCGTGAATGCCGCTCGCGCCAGGGTTAATCCATATACTTTTCCTGCCCCTGCCTCCATTATAGCACCAGCACACGATTCTATGGTCGCCCCACTGGTGGTTACATCATCAAAAACCAGCACAGTCTTGTTTTCAACGAGATTTCGCCGGGCCATAAAAGCACCGGCGACATTCTGGTGGCGTTCCTGGACTGTTAATCCTACCTGGGTACGGGTTTCCTTGACCTTCACCAGGGCGTGCGAGCTATACGGGATGTTACACGCCAGGGCAATTGGATAGGCCAGCAACGCAGCCTGGTTGTAACCCCGTTCTTTCAAGCGAGATTTGGAAAGCGGAGTGGGCACAATAAGATCCACGCACCAATCCAACGTTTGGAAGTACGCCACTAAAGGTTTAGCGAGCATGTCCCCCAGGGCAATATCGCGTGTGTATTTCAAACGGTGAAGCGCCTGGCGCAAGGGACCAGAAAAAAAGGCGTATGATCTTAGTTGTGTATAAGCTGGAGGAAACTCACGGCAGCGCTGGCAGATACGTGCTTCCGCACCCATCACCTTGCCGCACACCTTACACACTTCTGCCGGCATCAGCACCAACTGTGACTGACAGACCTCGCACCAACGCTGCCCGAGTGTATCACACCCTCCGCAGCGCGGTGGAAAAACCCAAT
>CAZTMX010000262.1:0-4010 GCA_964614855.1 uncultured Anaerolineaceae bacterium
CCTATTGCCCATGTGGACTGCGGTCAATACTGCGCGCCATACAATGAGCTGGGCGTGCCATTTTGCTGTGATATCCGGCATGCTGTTCCAACCGCTTACCTTGCAGAATGGAATTACCTTCGTTCTAGCACAGACTTATGGAATATATGGCATCCCGATGATGAAGAATTGGCCAATGAACTCATTCAACAAACCCCAAGTGGACAGGTGCTGATTGCCTGCCAGGGTCATGAGCACTGCCAGCGAGATTTTCGTTCCATGACGTGTAGGGCGTTCCCATTTTTCCCGTACATCACCCGCCAGGGGAAATTTATTGGTCTGGCATATTATTGGCAGTATGAAGATCGCTGTTGGGTGATCAGCCACCTGGAAACCGTTCAACCAGGATTTCTTAAGGAGTTTACGGCTGTTTATGACGGCATTTTGTCGAACATGCCTGAAGAGCGTGATGCTTTTCGCAAATTCTCGATCACCATGCGCAGGGTCTTTGGCAGAAAGCACAGGGCGATCACACTGCTGCACCGCAATGGCAATGTCTACAAGATTTCCCCTGGGAGTGGTCGCATGCGAAAAACCTCTGCATTACGACTGGCGAAATACGGTCCCTACCAAATTGCCCAAGCGCTCCCATTTCCCGACGAAATGGATGAGATATCAAGCACGGTGACATTTCCTAAACAATGAGTGGATGGTGTTCATATGCCTGAAAAGATGATCTTTAAACCCGGTGGGCCGGATTTCTTGGATTTACCATGGCATTTGCCGTTGATTGAATGGCAAAATGTTTGCTCGCGCCTGGAAGAAGTGCCCAGAGGTTTGTCACGCCATCCAGTGGTGTTTGTTAATTTCAAAGGCATTTTGTACGCCATCAAAGAGCTCCCAAAAGGGATCGCTGAGAAAGAGTACCGTCTTCTGATGGATATCGAAAACCGTCATTTACCTTCGGTGTCACCAGTGGGTTTCATAGAGGAACACGCAGGCCAGGAACGAGCCAGCTTTTTAATCACCCGCTTTCTGGATGGCTCGCTGCCTTATCGAATGCTTTTTATGAGCCAGGGTCTGAAAAATTATCGCAAACATCTTTTGGATGCCATTGCGGGCTTGCTTGTGCAGCTGCACTTGGCAGACATATTTTGGGGAGATTGTTCATTATCGAACACATTGTTCCGCCGGGATGCAGGTGCACTCCAGGCTTACCTGGTGGATGCAGAGACCGCAGAAGTGCACAACAAGGATATCTCAGCTGCATTGCGTTATCATGACCTGGAGATTATGGAAGAGAATATCAACGGCGATATATTGGATCTTAAACTTAAAGGCGAATCATCCCTGGAGGATCCATCCATTCCTGCGTCACAAACTGGCGCGTATATCCGCAACCGGTACCTTGATTTGTGGAACGAAATCACACGTGAAGATGTGATCACACCAGGTGAGCACTACCGGATACAAGATCACATCCGGGCTCTCAATGCAATTGGTTTTTCTGTAGGTAATGTCGAACTGACGCCTGTTACAAACGGAGATCAACTGCGGTTGCGGGTGGTCGTCACCGATCGCAACTTCCATCGAGATCAGCTGCATACTCTGACCGGTTTGGATGTGGAAGAGATGCAGGCGCGCAAGATGATGAATGAAATCCAAGAGCTAAAGGCGACCCTCTCCCAGGCAAATAACCGCAGCACACCGCTCAGCGTTGCCGCTTTCCATTGGCTAGAAAATACATTCAACGTAGTGACGCGGTCATTACAACCGCTTACTGGTGAAGCGACGACACTGGCAGAGTTATATTGCCAGGTGTTGGAACATAAATGGTATCTATCGGAAAGGGCCCAGCGCGATGTCGGCCACCAGGCTGCCACACAGGATTACCTCGAAATCTTCGGTGTGCAGAAAGAAATCTAAAACTACAGGTTCACCTGGCAAAAAGCAGCACAAACCCTCCCAGCATCAGGCAGTAAGCTGAAAAGATATATAACGGTTTTGACACTAAGAAATGCAATAGCCAGCGGATGGAAAGATAGCCTGCTACTGCGGAGGCGATAAAACCGGGGATAAATATGGGGATCCATTGCGCTGCATTTGGCATATTGAGTAAATCGATCGTTTCCAACAAGCCAGCAGCCAGCATGATGGGAATGGAGATAAGAAACGAAAAGCGAGCTGCCGCTGGTCGTTGCAGGTTGCGCGTCATACCTCCGGTGATGGTTGCCCCAGAACGAGAGATGCCCGGGAAGACGGCGATCGCCTGGGCAAACCCGATCGTCAGGGCATCTATCCAGGTGATTTGTGAAATTTCTTTCTGCCGTTTGCCTATTTGTTCAGCAAAAACCAGCAATACTGCGGTCACGACCAAAAAACCGGCTGTAGCAGATGGGCTTGAGAAGGCTTTTTCAATAACATCCTTGATCAATAGCCCTATGATCCCAGCGGGGAGGGTGGCTAATAATATGTACCATCCAAGGCGAGCGCTGGATGTTTCGAATGGCTTTCTGGTAATGATGCCGGCAAGTACGCCGAGGATTATTTGGACAAGATCTTTCCAAAAATAAATGATCACGGCAAATAAAGTGGCTACCTGCACGAGGACATTGAAAACAAAAGCCTGGTCAGCCGGTATTTGCCAGTTGAGCAGGTGGGGTACAAGCACCAGGTGAGCTGAACTGGAGATGGGCAAAAACTCTGTCAAACCCTGAATGATTCCCATCAGGATGGATTGTAAAATTGTCATAATGGTTAGCCTCGTTGTTTATTTATTCTTGGTTTGTTCCAGGTTCAGCTCCTGGAAAAACCTGGCAGCAAATTGATCGAAATTTCCATTGATAATGGCTGCACGCATTTCATTCGCAAGCTGGACAAGGGTGTACAGGTTGTGGATGGATATCAGGGTGGCTGAAAGCATTTCTTTAGCGACTACGAGATGGCGCAGATAAGCGCGCGTAAAATTCTGGCAGGTATAGCAGTCGCAATTTTCATCGATTGGCTGGTGATCTTGAGCAAAGGCCGCGTTGACCAGGTTCAATCGCCCGCGGCGTGTCATGGCAGCATTGTGACGGGCTAATCGTGTTGGCAATACACAATCAAAAATATCCACACCCCTGAGCACGCCGTTCACCAGGTCTTCGGGGGTACCCACACCCATTAGATAGCGCGGTTTCCCTTGTGGAAGTTCTGCATCAACCACATCCAGCATGGCGTACATGTCCTCTTTGCATTCTCCGACAGAAAGCCCTCCGATTGCGTGTCCGGGAAAATCCAGTGAAGCAATAAATTGGGCGGATTGCTGGCGTAAATCAGCGAATACGCCGCCTTGAACGATGCCGAATAATGCCTGGTCTTCACGTTTGTGAGCCAATTTGCAACGCTCAGCCCATGCGTGGGTTCGCCGTACTGCTTGAATGTTGTAAGTACGGTCATTAGGGGGAGCGCACTCATCAAATGCCATGATAATATCTGCTCCCAGGTTTTCCTGGATTTCGACAGATTTTTCCGGTGTAAAACGGTGCATAGATCCGTCAATATGCGATTTAAAGGTTACACCATCGGCATCGATCTTGCGGCTTTCTGCCAGCGAAAATACCTGGAAGCCGCCGGAGTCTGTCAACATCGGGTGCGGCCACTGCATGAATTGATGCAGCCCACCCATCTCAGCCACCAGGGCATCACCGGGGCGCAAGTAAAGGTGGTAGGTGTTCGACAGCACCAGGGAGGCACCCAGTTCATCCAGTTGTGCAGGGGTGAGGCTTTTGACCGTGGCTTGTGTGCCGACGGGTGCGAAAACAGGGGTGAGCAGATCACCGTGTGGGGTATGAAAAACCCCAGCCCTGGCTCTATCCTGGCGGGCATGTAATTCGAAGGAAAAATCTTGCTTTTTGTTATTCATGGATATTTACATTCTAGCAATGTCAAATGGTTCAGGCACGAAACCAGATTATACTCGCTTTTAGCATTGGAGTATTGTTGACAAAAGGAAGAAGTTGCACAATCTGGCTGTCAGAACTATCGAGATG
>CAZTMX010000263.1:0-4005 GCA_964614855.1 uncultured Anaerolineaceae bacterium
TAAGAGCCAGCAGGTCTTCATCTGCGCCGGATACCCCAGGTACGGTGAAGCTGCCAAGTGTTGAAACCAACAGCCTCCCGTCTGGAAGAACATCTATTCCGTCAATATTCTCGCTGCTTGTGCTCAATCCCAACGACGAACCGTCCAGAAACATACTAAATGTGCCGGATGTAGTTGCTCCCAATGAAGTTGCATCAAACCGCACGATGTCGCTCGCTTCTGCAGTACCAAGCCCTGCCAGGGTTCGCCTGCTGGTAAAAGACATCAAGATCGTGTCGCTGTCCAAGAAGTGGAAGGCATCCAGGTCTGTGCCGCCGACGCCGACATCCGATCCGTCAAATATCTGCGAGAAAAAGTTGCTCAATGCATCGAAGAAAAGGATATCCTCGTCTCCAACGTCTGTCAGATCACCAACGGTCAGAGCTCCATTGTTCACCAACGACAGGTAAACACTAAATACCACAGGCTCATTTCCCGGTGTGGGGAGAGGGGTCTGTGTTGCCGTGGGTGTATGGATCGGCGCCGGGGTATTTGTGGGTGTGGGTGTGTCCGTCGGTGTGGGTGTATTGGTGGGCGTATCCGTGGGCATCAGGGTGTTGGTGGGCGTGGGTGTGTCCGTCGGCGCTGAAGTATTGGTGGGTGTGGGCGTGTTTGTCAACGTTGGGGGTGGCCCTTCAGTGGCAGTCGCGGTTGCAGTGAACGTAGCAGTTGCAGTGGCTGTATTAGTGGCGGTTGCAGTCGCAGTCGCCGTATTCGTGGCGGTCAATGTCGGGAAAGGTCCTGAGCCTTCGAGATAAAGCTCGTAAATCTTGCCGTCATTCTCATAAGGGTCGGCGCCATTATCAACACCGCGCATCGAAATGTACACACTTTTAATCGCTGGATTGTAACTGCTGGGAGCGTAGGAGACATCTGATGGGCCAACCGGGTTGATGAAAGTAATATCCACCACCTGGATCAACGCACCCGAAACGGTGGCTTCGACCAGCCGTTTCCTGCTGTTAGGTCCGACCAGGTATAAATTGCCGTTATCCGGGTTGTAATCGATCCCTTCAACATCCGAAAGCCCCATTACCGAGGTGTCAAAATGCCCGAGCACCTGATCGTCGCCGCTGGTTACACCGTCGAACACGCCGTTTTGGCCGGGGCTGATGGTGTACACTTCGCTTCCATCACCATCCAAGACGTACAAGAGCCCATTCCCAAAAGCAACATCTTCGGGGTCCATGTCATTGAACTCGCGCGTACTGAAATAGGTTCGAATGTCATCGCTTGTGCCAAAGAAGCCGTCCGGTCCTTTATCAATCTCGTAAACACGATCCTGGTTATCATCCGAAATGAAAATGTGCTGGTTGGTTTCGTTTACGGTGATACCGGTCGGCTCGAGGGAGAAAGCTGTCGTTGAAAAGCCGGTCAGGTAACTCCCTGACCGGGTGGAGCGGAACACATTCACACCCTGCCAATAAGGCGGCATTTCCTCAACCTCGCTATCGGTGACAATCAGGCTGTCGCTGAAGGGGTCGTAATCGACGCCGGCAGGGTCTGGGGCGTTTGGATACCACAGGCTGGTGTCGATTAATTGCACCAGTGAGATGGCCTGGCTTGTCATCATCGGGTCAATCAGGAGCGGCTCGACCAGGGATACTTCGACAATTTTGCCGCCCTGGATTTGGGCAGGCGCTCCGGCACCGCTGTCCGTGATATACAGGTTCATGATTGCGGGATCATCAGTAGGGTCCACGCTGGGGGCGAAAAGCAGGGACTGGATATCGAACAGAGGGATTTCAGCTAAATCTAAGTACGATACCAGGCTGCCATCCAGGGAAAGCTCAAATATCTTGCGTTCTGCCGGGCTGGCAACGTAGAGATGCCCATTGGTCGGATTGAAAGCGATGCCTTGAGGTTGAACGTTCCCGATGCCCTGGATATTGATTCGATCCAGCCTGCCGCGACCCGAACCGGCTCCACCTTCGTAGCCGCCTTGCAGATTGGGGGAAATTTTGACAATCTGGCGGTTACGGGCTGCCAGGATATACAGGTCTCCCGTCAGTGGATCGAAGGTTATCCCTTTTGCATTGTCAATCTGATACTCTTGCAGGTTGAAACCCGGCTTGAGGGCAGCGCCGTTCTCTGGTGCAAGGGAGTCGCTTGAGCTAAGATCCTTCAGATTGGATGAGCGGGTATCCAATGTGAACACCCCGTTTGCTCTGGCATTGTAGGCTGTGTTCCACGGTTCATCGATGATGGTTGGTAGAACCAGAGCTGGGATTGGATCTTCATACATCGTGAAACCAACCACGGGTGAGGACGCTGCAGTGGTTTGCTCATTTCCCGCCAGGCCAAATGCGAAAAATTCGCTGGTTCCTGTTAAAAATGCCAACCCGTAGGGTGCAGATAGACCGTAATCGGCAGTGTAAATAATGCGTACTTCGCGGTGATAGCCGGGTTCAGCTTTAGCCAGGCTGGACTGGCTCATCATCAGGAAAAGAGGGATAAGCATTGCCAAAATAACGACAATACGGATGAAATAACGCATATTAGTTGAAAAAGTCTTCATGATAATTTTCCTTTCCGATCCGTATCTGAACCTGGTTTGGTGAATCAGGTGGAAACCGGGATGAGCAAGAGCTCTGACTCAAAATCCATCCGGTTCTGGAAGAAGCCTGCGAGCGGGTAGTGAGCGGCCTTTGATATTCAAGATGGCCTCTTTGGCTGACCAGGCGGTCATGCGTAATGTATTTGTGGGCCAGTTAAGCAGAAAATACTGCAGCTTTTGTGAAGCCGAAAGTTTAATTTCATCCAATGGATAGCCGAAACGTTCCATCTCGTCTTTCGCAGCGGATTGGATGAAGGCAATATCAAAAAGGGGCAGAACACTGCGGTAACGGGCAACCGAATCGGACGCAATCACACCGGGTGCTCTTTTCCCATAGGAGCTATTGCTGCCTTTTTCGAGCAAGCGCGGCGAGCCTTGCATATTGAGCATCACGGGGTCATAAGCTTCACCAATAAATTCACATGCATCCTGCAGCACCTTCTCGGTTTGTGTCACCAGGCTCTCATAGCGTATGATTTTGTATTGAAATGGATACAATGCCTGGTTTTTTTGGGCCAGGTATGTGGATTGCAACCACATGGCTGTCCCTGCGCCGGCTTTGCCTTTCATATTCTTCCACCTTTTTGCTGCGGATGCATAGCGGTCGCGCGGATCACGCAGCATGTGGATGATTTTTGCTCCTGGATAGGCTGAGAAAATTTCGCTGGCATACCTTTCGGTATTCAAAGACTTATCACCCCAACGGGTTTTCCCCTGTTTCTCGGCATAATGGCTTTCGATAATGGCAAACAGGCGAGCATAATTCGCTTCTCCATGTTTGAAATCTTTGCGTATTCGATCCTGATCGGGATCTAATTTACGCAAACGCTTGTACCGCATCATCATATCTAAACAGCGCTCGAAGTTTTCAGGGTTTGCCAGGTCGCCGTACTGGTTATAGAAATAGGTCCACAGGTTTGTGCGGCGCGTCATGGCAATTTCTGGATGAGAAGCCAAAAGGGCATACATCAAGCTGGTGCCGCTGCGTTCGATCCCTGCAAGGTAGATTGGCGGTTTAGACATCATATTTACTCCTGAATGACACCGTTAAGAATATTTGCTGGTTTCAAGAGGGCGCCAGGATAAAAAGCGAACCATGTTCACCGGCAAGTCGATAAGATATCGCAGCCGTTCAGAGAACGATAATTCCGGCTGGTAATCCGTATAACCCAATTCAAGCATGGCTTTCCTTGTGAAAATACGCAAGAAAGAGTTCTCATGTCTGGTCAGGCTGCGCTGCCTGGCCGGGTCAAAATCGATGACTTCGTTTTCCCACAATTTTTGGGTATCGATGGCAGCCTTGGGCGCGATCCCCATTGGGATTGAATTTTCCAGGGTGACCATGCCAGGAGAAAATTCTTCGCCAATGAATTGACAGACATCTTTCAATGTCTCCACAGGTTTTCTGA
>CAZTMX010000264.1:0-1847 GCA_964614855.1 uncultured Anaerolineaceae bacterium
GGTTAGTGTGACTGGTTTGTTGAAAATAAATGGCTCATTATCTATCTTCTTCCGGTTCTTCTTGGTGACTGAAAATTCGTAGACTCGACCTGGAAGATAGAATGAGGCTTGCTTACCCTTTCCGTAAGATTGTTCTTTGATAAAAAGCGTATGTACCCCTATAGTGTAAATAGCCATCTTTGGTATTGTTACACTAAGCCCTTCCGTCTCGGCCTCAATCCCCAAAGTCGAGGTGAAATCTTCTTGGATTGTGTCGGCTATCGTGTGGCGGTTACTCGAGCAACCATTGAGAGAAAGAGCTGCAATGGATATCAGCAAAACAATGTCAATGAGACGAATGAGCTTCTTCATGATAAAGAATCTCCTTTGAGGAAAATCAAGCTGGGTTTGAAGTAGTGGGTCTGAATTAATTTACTTTTAAGTATATTGGGAGATTGGGCGAAAGTAAATAATCATTTTCGCCCAATCTCTCGATCTGATTGCTTAGATGTTAGGAGTTAATTGATTTGGATAGAAATGTGTATGGGGATCAGATTAGAGATGTCTGGAGGAAAACGTTTGGCGTTTCACCTTTTTAGGTACTCACCCATCCAGGCGCGCAAATCCCCATCATCGCATACAGGCGCTGAACCGCGCAACAGGAAGTACCCGGCAAGGGGGACGCCGGTGCCTGTGGGGTCAGGTTCTGCAGACGAAATCATCTTGTCACCTGCACTCAAAGCCGCGCGGCGGCCTCTGCTGCGCAGGGGGAGCTTTTTGCGCGGCAGCTGGTTGAATGGGCGGGGCAGGTATTCGCTGAGCAGCGTGCCGGGCAGTGGGCGCAGGATGATCACAGCCAGGGGGGCGCCGCCGCTGAAGATGGGGAGCAGGATGCCGCGCGGCAGCCACACCCGCCATTTGGGCGGTACTCTGCGGGTGCGGTTTCCGTCCTGGATGTTGCCGGCCGCCTTGTATGCGCTTGATACGCCGGCCTGGCCTGCCTGCTCCCACCTGAAGCGTATTGGCAGCGGGTGAAAGCCCCAGTTGAGCGGCAGGTCGTGCTGCTCCTGGGGATTGTGGCCGAACCGGTAATGCTCAAGGTCGGCTGGGGTGAGCCCATAGCTATCTCGCAGAAAAGTGCGGGCAGCGGCGCCGGTTTCGGGGTGCAGCAGGTGCCGCTGGCTTTGCTCGATAAAACGCAGGGCGCGCTGCTGCCATGCGGGTGAGGGGATGGATGGTTTCATGGATTATGCGCCAATGCTCCCAAATCATGCTCAAGGAAAGGGTGGGTGGATGAAGGGCAGCGATCTGCGGCGGTTTGGTCTCCATTCTAACGCCTCGGGATTGCTTTCGCCCGCATTGTTATTGCTTTCGCTGGCATCGGGATCGACTTCACTGGCGTCGGGACCACATTCCAATGCTACGGGATCGATTTCTCTGGCCTCGAGATCGCTTTCGCTGGCGTCAGGCGGCAGCAGATCGATCAGCGCTTCCAGGATCAACTGGTAATCGGCGGAGTTGCGCAGGGCGGTGTGGGCGGCGTGCCAGCCTACCAGCTGCTGCAGCTCGGCGCGCAGCACGTGGTAAGAGCGGATGCGGTCGTACTGTGGGGTGATCTCGTGGAACACGGCGCGCTCCAGCACGGCCTGGATGCGCGGCTCCACACGGTACATCTCCCGGATGCGCAGGTCGATCCCGGGACGGTCAAGAAACAGGGTCATGATTTTATCTAACATGGCGGGCTCCTCTCATTTGATTTTGTTATATCGAACAAATGTTCTATTGTCAAGAGGGAGCGTGGGGGGATTTTTGGATTACCCCCAGGGGGGATGGGGGTTTCAGCCAATTTTCCAGGATTTGGCTGCTGG
>CAZTMX010000264.1:1947-3984 GCA_964614855.1 uncultured Anaerolineaceae bacterium
CCCTTGAAGACGATGCCCACCGGCTGGAAGACTTTATGCAGCGTTTTTTCACCGCACTCCGGGCACAGGGTGAGCGGCTGGTCGGTGAATTTTTGCTGTTGGTCAAATTGAAAACCGCACTCAGAACAGCGGTAGGTATAAATCGGCATAAAAAAACCTCAATCCTGGCTTACATTTGATTTGTTGCAAGAAAAGATTATAGCGCGCCTGCAGGGGGATGGCAAGACTCTGCAGCGGGATTCAAATGTTTTTCTAACAGTCCGGGCGCTGCAAGGGCAGAAACTGCCATTTGGTAAGAAAATCGATCGGAATGCTTTTGCGGGTAAGGTGCAGCAAGCAGCCACAATCACAAATTTGCGAAAACGGAAATCTGTGCACGCTCCAATCCAGATGCGCCGCTGTGCAATTATTGCGTGCTGCTGAAAAACGGGATCACTACGCCGTCCACGCTGGGTGCGGGGGCAAAGCCAAGCAGGTGGGCGATGGTGGGGGCATAATCGACGACGCTCACCGGCGGGAGGATCTCGCCCTGGGCGCCCACCCCGGCGCCGGCGGCGATAAAGAGGGCGTGCATTTCCGGCAGGGTGCTGTCATAGCCGTGCTGGCCGTAAAAAAGCGCCGGCTCAAAGACAACATCGTTGCCGCGCCAGCCGTCCAGGTGGTACCCCGGGACGGCCTGGGCAAAGACGTCACCCGAGTTCAGGTGATCCAGGTGCAGCAAGGGCAGGTCTTCCTTTGGCAGCACCCGCTGGAAGACCAGCTGCCCGCTAACAGGGTCGACCTGGCTGGCAAAAAGGTCCACGATCTGCTGCTGCAGGGCGGGGTATTCCTCCTGGGTGACAAAGCCGTTCTTTTCATGACCCTGCAGGTTGATGTAAATATGTACCGCTCCGCCCGAAGCCACGGCAAAGGCCCTGGATTTATCCACTACCACATAGTTGCGGTTATCCAGCACCAACAACCCGGCGCGCTCGAGGATGGTGTTGACATACACCACACTGTGAATGGGCGCCATGCCGTGATCCGAGACCAGCATCAGGGTGGCGTGCTGTAGGTTCAGCGCTTGCAGCATGATCTCCAGCGCCTCGTCGGCAGCCTGGGCTGCCTGCAGATAATACGCCTGCTGCTGGCTGGCGAGCTCGGGGGTATAACCGGTCTGCCGCTCGTCCTGCATAAAAAAGGCGTGCCCGGCGGCATCGAAGGCGTCCTGCCAGGTATACATCAAGTCGGGCTGGTAGGTGCGGTACACCCAGGCAGCCACTTCAGCCATCCAGCGCGCCTGGCGCTTGAGCAGGTACAGGTTATCCTCGGCGCTGATCCAGCCGTGCTCCACCGCATAGGAATCGGCGCCGGAGGGGAAGAAACCGAATTGCTGGTTCAACGCTTCTTGCAGGTGGCGTGGGCTGGCGGTGTTGTGATACACCCCGCTGTAAAACAGGGTGACCTCGGCTGCAGCAGCATCCGCCTGGATGTGCTGGATCAGGAAATCTGCCCCGGCGAGGCTGCTGGGCAGCAGCACCAGCGAGCTCCAGTCGCCTGTATGCAGCAGGGGGGTTTCCGCTCCCAGGCTGCGCTTTGTGTTCAAGTACACGGCGTCGTAATTCTGTTGGTTGTCGTCGCTCTGGTCGCACAGGTACAGGTACACCCGGCTGACTTCCTGGATGGTAAAGCTGCCTTCCAGCGGCGGGCTGAAGCATTGCGGCAGGGTCCCTTGCCAGCCGTCCGCCGGGGTATCGAGCGCCACCGATATCTGTTTGGAGTAGGCGTCCTGGATGCCGTAGCCGATGGTGTAATCGGCGGTCTGTCCGGGGTGGGCGGGCGAGCCGCCGTTGAAGAAGACCGCGGCGCTGGTCAGCCCCTGGCGCGAGGCGGTCACCCAGACCGGTTCAGCCTGATCCAACAACTCGTCATAGCCGCGCCGGTACCAGTAGAAAGAATCGGTGGGGTTGTGATAGGAATTGGAAACGATGCCGGTGCGGGAGGGGTAGGAGCCGGTGGCGATCGAATTCTGAGCCGCAGCGGTCAGGGTGGGGTCGA
>CAZTMX010000265.1:0-3975 GCA_964614855.1 uncultured Anaerolineaceae bacterium
TTTCCACCAGGATGGCAAATTCTCCCTTGTCAAGGTTAATCTTGGCTCGGATATCCTGCGCGTTGGAAGCGTTGACCGATTTACGGAATGCGGAAACCATGGCCTGCGCCAAAGCTTCAAGGATTGTCTCCTTGGGCAGACCTTTTTCTTCCAGCACTTCGTTGAAAGCCAAAGCTATTTCGTTTTTCATGTCAGCGTTACTCCACTTTTTTTATCACTTCTTGTCCTATACGCAGAAAAGTGGGTAGAGCCCACTTTTCGACGCGATCAATAAAGATGACACTTACGGTAAAAATTCTAACATGTTTTAAGTGGAGATGCAAGAATTGCGCGTAGGGATTAATAAATGTTTTACACAAAAACAACCGAATGGATCAAAGATAAATCACTTACCTTTCGGGGTTTTTAATGGAGCCAGATATTCTTCAATGACTTTCAACTTATTGGCTTCCGCAAAAACGATAAAATCACTGGCCAAATTTGTGAGGGGCAGTGTGCGGTTGGTGCAGAGATACATGGGGCGCGAGAAATCCAGATCTTCAACTTCGACTTCCACGAGCTTGCCGGACGCCAGTTCATTCACGCCGCCCAAACGCGAGATCACAGCGCCGCCGAAACCCGCCATCACTGCGGCTTTGGCTGAGTCCTGAAGGCCTAATTCCATCAGCACTTTAACTTCACCTTGTTGGACGCCTTGTTCTTTTAAGGCCTCAAAAAAAGTTTCGCGCACACCTGCGCCTTTTTGCTGAAGGATCAAAGGTATCCTGAGGAATTCCTGGATGGAGATCTTTTTTCGTTTTGTTAAAGGATGTGAGGGATGAAGCACCAATACCATTTGGTCGTCAAAAAATGGCTGAAAACTCAAATGGCTGTCTGGTCGCTGATTGCCAACAAAACCGATCTCCAAGGCATGGTTAAGCACCTGGTCGATGATCTCATTCGTGTCGCCGGCTTTGAGCGAAACGGATACTTCTGGATGCGCTTGCTTGTACATCCCAAGCAAAATGGGAACAGGGAACTCGCCCGGCCCTGAGCTTGCCCCAAGGATCAGCTCGCCTTCCAAAACGTTGTTCTGCGGGCGCACCTCTTCCAAAGAATGTTCATATAACGCGATGATCTTCAGTGCGTATTCATATAATAGTTTTCCATTTTCGGTGAGGGCTATCCGCCCGCCTTTACGGTGCAGCAGCTGCGTCTGGTATTCCTCTTCAAGTGATTTAATCTGCTGGCTGAGGGCGGGCTGGCTCAGTCCGCATTGCTCCGCGGCTTGTGAAAAACTATGCAAGTCGGCGATCAGGCAAAAAGCTTTCAGATGCTCAATGCGCGCCATCTCTCATTTCCCCAACATCTCCATGTAAAGCGCCCATAATTCTTGGTTATTTTTATCGCGGTCATAATGCGCCTGCGCGAATGCCCATCCGGCTTTTCCTGACTTGACTCTTTCATCAGGATTTTCAATCAGCCAGGCGAGCTTTTCCTTGATTGTGTCAATGGTGCATTGCACGATCGGCAGGTCTGGGATCATTTCGCGCACTTCCTCCAGCACAAATCCGCAGACCGGCTTGCCAAAACACATGGCTTCCATCGCCAGCGTGCCGAATCCGCCACTGATTAATTGATCGATCACAATATCAGCTTCTTTTTCAATGAATTCGATCACTTGTGTGTTCGGCACCTTGTGAAACATCCTGTATTCGAATTGATAGCCCTCTTTTTTCAGCTCTTCTATCGCTTTTTCAACATAGGGCGTCCCTTTGGTTTTAAAATTCGTCGGGGCGTGAACGATCACCGGGATATTTTTGGTAACAAAGGTTGGGTGGTAGCCGCTCAGATCCATGCTGGTGTTGATCCACAAATGGTTAACGATTTTTCGTTTGGGAATGGATGTCAGCGCGTGGGCGTAAAGAAACCTGGCGGCCAGACAGCGGTCAAACCACAAGCTTTGCCAGCGCATGCGCAGTTTCTTGATCCACTCATGCCGGTCGAGCGCGTGCTTGGGTGAGCGAAGATGGTAGTAGGGATTTCTCTTCTGTTCGAGGGAGATGATGCGGATGTCGCTGCCCAGATAATCCATCAGGATTTTTTTTCCGAAAAGTTTGAGGATTGGAAGATCCAGGTTTAAGGGCAGAAGGCTTTTGCCAAAATAAAAATGAAAAAAATCATAATTTAAAATCGCGAAAATAAAAAACTCTATTTGAATAATGTTCGCTTCAAAAACATTTTTCTCTCTTAGTTTTAGGTTTCTATGGCTGTTATTGTGACTTGTATTATCAGTGAAAACAATGAAATCCGACTTCACCATCTTTTTTTCACGTTGCCAATCAGCGATAGATCTACCAATCCCGCAAATATTTTCAGGACCGTGAAAAATTCTCGGCGCTTTTTTTTCTATTTCAGCCAATAAAACCTCTAAAATTGATTTCCTTGATCATCATGAATCAGCGTTTCATAGTACCTTTCATAGGTTAAAGTCTGCTGGATCTTGACGTCATTCGAATCGATGTCGATCTGCTCCCCTGTCCACACTTTGACTCCCATCAGGAACTCGTTCACGCTGCCGTGGATGATGCTGGTTGACCAGCGTGGGTTGATCTCGATGATCTTGTTGCCAATATATTGGGCGACAATGTAACCCGTCAGGTCGAGGGCTTCGGCAATGCGCCGATTGTATTCAACGATCTCATCGTTTTTCACGATTCTTCCACGGGTGCTTAGCCCATCCTTGACTGCTTCGCGGGTATGCACGCATGAATAAATCAGTTTCCCGTCTTTCCCAACCAGACTGGCATTCAAATTGTCTTCGCCTTCAAGGAATTCCATCATGATCATTTTTGGGATGGCATTTTTCCGGAAAGCATCACGGACATAATCCGGCGTCACCACCAGGTGATTGAGACGTTTGCTGAAGATCTGTTCCGGAGGTATCGGTTCATCACTTACCTCAATGAAACCGCGCGAACCGGAGGCGACGGCGGGCTTCATGCAAATTCTCACTCCACGCATCTTCACTAATCCGGCTTCAAAATCCTCAAGGGTTTCAACACTGTGGAACAGGGGTAGGGGAATGTCAACTTCTTCCTTGAAGAAATGGAATAATTTGCATTTGTCCACGCCCAATTCCAGCGTTTTTAAATTTGCGGCGGTGGGGGTGCAGCCCAGAGCGAGAAATTTATCGCGGGTGCGTGCTACCTGTAGCGATTCCCACTCTCCAGAACTGACGTAAACATCAACTTGCTCCTGCTTGATGATTCGGATGACCTCATCGAAGTAATTTGCCTCTCTGCGCCAGGGCAGCTGGTAAAAGGCATCCGCGATGTACCGTCCGATGGCATACGGAGTGGCGTCTCCTGCGATGACGCGGTAGCCATTGTCTTTGAATGTTTTCAGGATGTAAACGGAACCGCCTGCATTGGAGATTGGGAAGAAGATCGTTTTTGCCATTTAAATTCCATCAATAAAAGTTTTGGCAATTCTAATCTGATTTGAATGGCAGTGGGGTGATAACCGCCAGCTCTTCCCCCAGTATTTGTGCTTACAGCTCGGGATGAACCCCGTCTTCCTTTAGCTCTTTTTCGACTTCTTCTTCCAACAGGGACAGGACTTGTTCGCGGTATTCCAAATAATGATCTTCCACATAAGAACGCGGTCTGGGCAGCTCCACTTTAACGATGCCCTTGATCCTGCCCGGGCGGGCGGTCATCACAACCACCAGGTCCGCCAGGAAAACCGCTTCGATCACGCTGTGGGTGACAAAAACCACGGTCTTTTTGCTCTTTTCGATGATCTTTGATAATTCGCGCTGCATATGCTTGCGGGTTTGGGCGTCCAGCGCGCCAAAGGGTTCGTCCATCAGCAGCACTTCCGGGTTGTAAGCCAGAGAGCGGGCGATCGCCACGCGCTGTTTCATGCCGCCAGACAAGGTATGCGGGTAGGCATCTTCAAACCCTTTCAAGTTGACCAGGTCGATCAGCTCTC
>CAZTMX010000266.1:0-3874 GCA_964614855.1 uncultured Anaerolineaceae bacterium
AAATGGACATAAAGACATCCCAGGCCAGGGGTTTTCTGCGCAGCCATGCCAGCAAGCGCGCCAGGAAAACATCAAATTGGCCGGGGTATCCGATCACCAATACATCGTAATCGGGTAGCTTGAAAAACCTGGCTGCCAGGCGCCAGTACACCTTTAGAATACGAAACCAGAAACCCGGGTTTTTCCACCCGCCGCCCACAAGCTGCACGCGGTCTTCAACGCTGCCCCACAACGGCTCGTTGCACTCAATCACCTGCACGCCGCAAGCGCGTAAAGAAGCAATCATCACCTTATTACGGGAATATTCTGACCGGTATGTGCCAAAATAACAAACGCGTAAGGGATCGCTGGGCATAATCCGAGTATATCATTATGTTTGGAATTGATACCGTTTATAATAGTTCACGCGTGCAGCCTGTCAAAAATTGCAGGATGAATGAGAAACCATCATCGTGTGTAAAGCGAAGAGAATATCCCAATGACAAGAACGCCTTACCATCACCCAACCCGGTGGGCCAGGATTGGAAAACTAGGAATACGGCTCAACAGCCTGCTGAGAACCCTGTTTCTCAGCCTTGTCCTTCTCTCCACAAGCTGCGCATCTCTGGTAAAGGTCGAGCAACCCGTGATGGACAGAGATTTTTTGCTGGACTCTCAGTCCTCCATCGGTCAAACTGGGATGGCGCGCTATGACGGGCTGGAGGGGGTATCCATCTACCTGCAACCCCATGAGCCGGGTGATGGATCGATCAAACTGCTGCTGCGCGCAAGACCTGAATCCAATGAGAACCTGGCGGAGACCTCGCTGGCTATGGGCCAGGTGCGCCAGGCAGGGTATTACGATTTCAATTTTCCTCCCATTGGCTATACTACCGGGCGAGACATCTTTGTCCTGCTAAAAGTCGAAGGCAACGGCAGCGTGAAAATCAGCGCGGCCCCTGGAAACACCTATCTCAACGGTGCGCTGTATTACAACAAAATCCCCCAAGATGCCCAGATGGCGTTCAAGCTGGCATACAACCCGCCATCCGCAGCTGCCGGTCTGCTAAAAGAAGCCTGGACCTGGTTGCTTTATATTCTGAGCGCTATTTTTCTGTTTGTACTCCCAGGCTGGGCCTTGTTGAGCGCCCTGTGGCCTGGTTGGAAAACCCTGGACTGGATAACGCGGCTTGGGTTATCCGCAGGCGCCAGCCTGCCCCTTTACCCTGTGCTGTTATTGTGGACAAACCTGGTTGGATTGCAATTGGGGATGCTCTATGCCTGGCTCCCTGCCGGGGTTGCCGCACTCTACCTGGTGGTTAAAAACCGTAACGCTTCACAGATCGATCTGAAGTCCGGTTTGCGGCGCTTTCTTCAACCGCAGAATCTCCCCTGGGCCGATGTGGCATTTCTCATCGCCGTTGGGCTGCTGATCCTGGTCCGTTTCTGGGAAGTGCGCAGCCTGGATATTCCCATGTGGGGGGATTCCTACCAGCACACGGTCATGGCGCAATTGCTGGTAGACCACGGTGGATTGTTTCAATCCTGGCATCCCTATGCCGAATCGCTGACCTTTTCCTACCACTTCGGCTTCCACAGCCTGGCAGCTGTCTTTCACTGGCTCACAGGCGCAACCCTGCCCAAATCCACGCTCTGGACGGGGCAAATCACCAATATCCTGGCGGTTATCAGCCTGGCGCCCCTGGCAATCCGATTGGGTCGTAATCGCTGGGCTGGGGCTGCGGCGGTGCTGCTGGCTGGTTTGCTGCTGCAGATGCCAAACTTTTACACCAACTGGGGCCGCTATACCCAGCTTGCCGGTCAGGTGATCCTGGTTGCTGCAATCTGGCTTCTGTGCGCTTTCTTTGAAGAAAAACACAAAACCTGGCCGTCCATAATCGCACTGTGGTTGATCTTCGCCGGTCTGGCCATCACCCACTACCGGGTGACCCTGATGGCAGGTTTGTTCATCCTGGCTTACTGGCTGCTTTATGCCCGCAAGTGGAACTTCAAACTGCTGTTCCTGCGCACCACTGCAACGGTCATGGGCGCCCTGGTGCTCTTTCTGCCCTGGTTTTTACGCGCTTTTTCCAGCAACCTGGCGGATTGGTTGAATACCATGCTGAATATCCGCCTCCCGCAGAGCGGCAACCCGGTCTCGCAGGTGGCGGAATTGGGTAACCTTAGCGTCTACTTACCTGCCTATTTCTGGTGGGCTTTATTCTTTTTCATCGCCTGGGGTTTGTGGCGCAAAGAAAAAGGCGTCGCTCTCATCAGCGCCTGGTGGCTGTTGACTTACCTGGCGGGCAACCCCGCCTGGCTCGGCCTGCCCGGCAAGGATATCCTCAACAGCTTTGCAGTTCTGATTGCGATCTATATCCCGGCATCCATCCTGATTGGCTCGGGGATAGTCGGGCTGGTGCAAACAGCCTGGGGATATTTCTCAGCGGAAGATGACAATACCGGGCAAAAACCGGTTCCGGCGGAGATTTCCTCGGGAAGTTCTTCGGGAAATTCCAGCGGAACTTCCCGCGACATTTCCCGCTGGCTTTCCCTGGCCCTTCTCCTGGTCTTCACTGCCGCAGCCGTGCTGGGCAGCCGCAAGCGTCTCTACGACATCAATCCGTTGCAGCACTCCCTGGCTGCTCGACCCGATCTGCGGGCGGCAGACTGGATCCGGCAGAATACCCCCCAGGATGCCTCCTTCCTGGTGAATAGCCTGTTTGCTTACGATAATACCGTGATCGCGGGGACAGATGGAGGCTGGTGGCTGCCGCTGCTGGCGGGGCGCAGCACCTCGCTGCCGCCGCTGACCTACTCGCTCGAAAAAGGACCGGTCGAAGATTACCGCTCCTGGGTCAACAAGCTGCCGGCGCTGATCCTGGAAAAAGGGATTACACACCCGGATGTGCTCGATTTGCTGCAAGAGCGGGGGCATAATTACATTTACATCGGACAGCAGCAAGGGTCGGTAAACCATGCTGGCACCTTCCTGGATATCAATACCCTGGCGTCCGATCAGCATTTCATCCCGCTTTACCACCAAGACAGGGTGTGGATATTCAAAATAGTATTCGATGAGTAACTGGTATTTTTTAACAGTAGGACGTTATTTGGTATACTAAACCATCTACCCAATTCTATTCAAGAGCCACATGATGAAATTGATTATCCAGATCCCATGTTACAACGAAGCAGATGTCTTACCCCAGACTCTGGCTGCCATACCGCGCCAGATCCCGGGGGTAAGCGATGTTGAAATCCTGGTGATCGATGATCACTCAAGTGATGCCACGGTTGAAGTGGCACGCGCTTCAAATGTCGATCATGTGGTCTGCCTGCCGCATCACACCGGTTTGGCCGGCGCATTCACCGCAGGCCTGGATGCCTGTCTGCGCCGGGGAGCGGATATTATCGTCAACACCGATGCCGACAACCAGTACCTGGCCAGCGATATCATCCGCCTGGTGCAGCCCATCCTGGACGGCAAGGCGGAAATTGTGATTGGCGATCGTGGAGTTGGCACGCTCAAATATTTTTCACCGTTCAAACGCAGGTTGCAGACCATCGGCAGCCTGGTGATCTCCTCTGCTTCTGGTTTAAAGATCCCAGACGCCACCAGTGGTTTCCGCGCCTTTACGCGCGAGGCTGCACTGCGGACAAATGTACTGAACTATTACAGCTACACACTGGAAACGATCATCCAGGCGGGCAATAATCGCATGGATGTGGTGTCCATCCCCATTCAGACCAACCCGCCCACACGCCCATCACGCTTGATGCGCGGCATCGGCGAGTATCTGAAACATTCCAGCAGCACGATCGTGCGCTCGTACACCATGTACCGCCCCTTGCGGGTTTTTTCTGTGATCGGAACGGTCATGCTCTTGATCGG
>CAZTMX010000267.1:0-3845 GCA_964614855.1 uncultured Anaerolineaceae bacterium
GGGGTTTTTGCTTCTTCATGCTGCCATGTAAGTGAAAAGGGGATATGGACTGCATAGCCACCCAGTTCGAGCACGGGCAGGATATCGGAACGCAGCGAATTTCCTACCATCAAAAACCTGTCTGGCTGGATGGCATAGCGGTTGAGCAATTTGTTGTAAACGGAAGGGGTTTTCTGGCTGACAACTTCCACATATTTGAAATACCCTTGCAAGCCCGAGCGCTCCAGCTTGCGTTCCTGGTCCATCAGGTCGCCTTTTGTAATCAGCATTAGTGGATAAGAATGCGCAATATGTGGGATGACTTCAGCGGTGTAATCCAGCAGCTCAATCTGGTTATTGATCATCCGCCTGGCCTGGTCAATCAAGGGCTTGATCTCAGCACCGCTGATCCTTCCTTCGGTAAGCTCAATGGCGGTCTCTATCATGGATAGGGTAAAAGCTTTGACGCCGTAACCAAAATGCTGCAGATTACGCATCTCTGTCTGGTACAATCGTTCTTGGATCCATACCGGTTCATGGTATTTGGCCAGGATGCGGTTAAATTTTTCCTGGGTTTCAAGATAGAATTTTTCGTTGTGCCAGAGTGTATCATCAGCGTCAAAAGCGACCAGGGAAAAATGAGACATCGCAAACCTTCCTGCAATTTGGGTGGTGAATATTCGTCAGATGTTTTTTGGCGGGACATAGTATAACGCCTGTGTCACCAAAAAGGGTAAATTCGTATCAATAATTGATTGTAAGCACATGAAAATTTTCTATTCCGATCACCGCACAGTCACCTTGCCGCCTGGACACCGCTTCCCAATGCCAAAGTACGCTTTGTTGCGCCAGAGGGTGATAGAAGCAGGTCTGGTTACAGATGGAGAGTTACGCCCATCCGAGCCGGCGAGCGAGGCCCAGATTCTGCGCGTCCATGATGCGGATTATCTCGCCAGGTTAATCAAGGGCGAGATGACCGAAAGAGAAATGCGCCGCACCGGTTTCCCGTGGTCGCCAGACCTGGTGGAGCGCGCTCGACTCTCAAGTGGTGGGACAATTTGCGCCAGCAGGGCGGCGCTTTCGGATGGAATTTCCGCCAACCTGGCAGGAGGAACACACCATGCTCACCCGGGACACGGCGAGGGGTTTTGTGTGTTCAATGATGTGGCTATTGCAACCCGCGCTGTGCAGGCAGATGGGCAAGCAAAGCGTGTCGTTATCCTAGATCTGGATGTGCACCAGGGTGACGGTACAGCGGCGATCTTTAGTGCTGATGAGACGGTGTACACTTTTTCAGTTCATGGAGAGAAAAACTTCCCTTACCGGAAAGAGGCAGGAGATCTAGATATCGCATTAGCAGACCAGTGCGGTGATGAGGTTTACCTGGAAGCGGTGGACAGCGGGGTGCAACATGCCTTGATGATGGCAAATGCAGACCTGGCGATCTATATTGCCGGAGCGGACCCGTTCCTGGGCGACCGGTTGGGTAGGATAGGTATCACAAAAGAAGGATTGGTCCAGCGGGACAAAATTGTGTTTGAACACTGCCGCCAGGCGGGCATTCCTGTTGCAGTGGTCCTGGGCGGCGGGTATGCCAAAGAAGTTCAGGATACCGTCGATATCCACTTTAACACCCTGCAGCTGGCTGTGCAGCTTCAACCGGATTTTCTTTATCGCAGCAGATTGGTTCGATCGTGAAACCTTTTTGGGTGTTCTGCGTAAATGTATTGTAAAGAGTTTATGGAGGTAAACATGTCAACAGGTACGAAAAAATTACGCAGGTCGAGAAGCAATCGAATTATCTTCGGTGTGTGCGGTGGGCTGGCAGAGTTCTTTGGTATTTCTACTTTCTGGTTTCGCCTGGCTTTTCTTCTTGCCTTGATACCGGGCGGTATCCCAGGCATCGGGTTGTACCTGCTTATGTGGTTAATTATTCCCATCGAATAAGCCACAAGCATTGGATCAAAAAAAGGCTCCTCCCCGTTTTTCGGGAGGAGCCTTTTTTCATTATTCCAACTCGCCGACGACGGCTTCCACTGCCTCGAGAATTTCTCCCGATCTTACCAGCTCTTTCATCTTGTTGTGGTCGGCATACAAGGGTCTGTCTATATCCAGGTGGTCCACATACTTTCGCACAACTGCGTGGGCAGCCCGGACACCATCTCCTGATGTAAATGAGCGAAAATCGAGTGCTTGTGCTGCTCCCATAAATTCAATCCCCAAAACCCCCATGGCATTGTCCAGGATTTGACCGTTCTTGATGGCCGTGTTCATACCCATGGAGACAAAGTCTTCCTGGTCGGCTGCCGCAGGGATGGATTGGATACTGGCTGGCATGCTCAGAATGCGCTGTTCAACGATCAACATATCCGAGGTGTATTGGCTGAGCATCATACCGGACATCATCCCGGCGCCCTTGGTCAGGAAGGGGGGCAGGCCGACACTTAATGCGGGGTTTGTCAGGCGGTTGAAACGGCGCTCAGAAAGCACGCAAACCATCGTGATGGCGGCGCCAGCCATATCCATTGGCAGGCTGACGGGAGAGCCCTGGAAGTTTGCGCCTGTGAGCGTAAGCCTGTATTCGGGCAAAAAGATGGGATTATCGCCGACGCCGTTCAACTCGATTTCCACCTGGCTTTTTGCGTAGGCGATTGCATCGTGCGCGGCGCCGATCACCTGAGGGGTGGAGCGCATCGAGTAGGCATCCTGCACTTTCACTTTCATCTTTCCGGTCACCAAATCGCTGCCCGCCATACATTTCTGCAAGGCTTTTGCACTGCGGATGGCACCGTGGAAACCGCGCACCTGGTGAATACGCAGGTCGTACGGTTTCATATTCGCAAACAAGGCTTCCAGGGTCATAGCGCAGGCAATCTCGGCTTGTTTGAGCCAGCGGTTCATGTCATACAGATGGATGGCGCTCATGGCTGTGAGCAGGTTTGAGCCGTTGATCGTTGCCAGCCCGTCGCGCGCTTCCAGCCCTGGGATTGGAATGCCGGCTTTTTCCATCGCCTGCCTGCCGCTCATGCGAGTGCCCTCGAAAAAGGCTTCACCTTCCCCCATCATCAACAGGGCGATTTGCGACATAGGCGCCAGGTCTCCGCAAGCGCCAACCGAGCCTTTTTGGCAGACAACTGGTGTCACCCCACGGTTGAGCATTTCAACCAGGGTGAGCGTGATTTCAGGCCGGCAGCCAGAATTTCCGTGCGCATGGACATTTATGCGGCCTGCCATGGCGCCGCGCACATTCTCGATAGAGGTTGGGTCTCCGATCCCTGCAGCATGGTTGTAAATCAAATACCGCTGGAATTGTTTAACTTGTTCATCATCCAGCACCACTTCGGAGAATTCTCCAATACCGGTATTAACACCGTACATGATTTCGTGTGCTTCGATTTTTTCTTCCAGCATGCGCCGGCAGGTCTTGATCCGTTCGAGCGCATCAGGGTGAAGCTCAACCTTCTCGCCATAACGGGCAATTCGCACTAACTGATCGGTTGATAAATTGGAGCCATCCAGGATAATCGTCATATGCCTTCTCCACAGGGAATGAATAGAAATTTATTCCATTTTACATCTTTAAATGTAAAGAAGGCAATGCAATAATGATCTATATACACCCTCAGATCTGCATAGACGTTTCCAAAATTGCTTCGGGTACTACAATTGCTGATTTTTTTCCTAAGGGAATATTACATTTTTTCTCAGGCTTTTATCAGGCGCATACCGTTGAGAATCACCAGCAAAACGGAAGCCTGATGGATGAGCATCCCGGCAGCCATGTGGACCTCGCCCAGCATTACGCCCACCAGGAGCAAGCCGACAGTTCCCAGGGCGATCACCGTGTTTTGGCGGATATTCCTGAG
>CAZTMX010000268.1:0-3828 GCA_964614855.1 uncultured Anaerolineaceae bacterium
CCGGTCAACCTATGCCGGGAGATCTGCTCTTCTTTGCCGATAAAAGCGCCTCCAGGGTGGATGCACGCCACCAGGCTGTTACCCACGTAGCCATCGCGCTGGGCGGCGACCTGGTGGTGCATGCTACCGGGGCAGCCTGGGGGACGACGATTAACAGCCTGGACCCGGAGCACAGGCTTTACCGGGCCTGGCTGCATGACAACCTGGTGGGAGTACGGAGGTTTTTATGAAACTCACATTTGAACCCATTACCCTGGATCTGCGTGTCCCCTTCCGCATTGCCCACGGGGTCAGCCTGCAACGTTTCAATGTGATTGTACATATTGGCGAGGGCTTAGGAGAAGCAGCAGCGGTTGCTTACCACGGCGAGACACAGGCCGGGATCATGGAATATCTGGCTGGCATCGGCGAGCGCGATTGGGATCCCTTCAACCTGGAAGACTTGCTGGCTTCCCTGCCTCCGGGTTCGCGTGCGGCTCGGGCTGCGGTAGACCTGGCTTTGCATGATTTGCTGGGCAAAACCACCGGTCATCCGCTGCACCGGCTGCTGGGTCTGAACCCCGCGAAAAGCCCGCAGACATCCTTTACCATCGCCATGGACGAACCGGAGATCATGGCGGAGCGGGCGCGCCAATCCGGCCTGCCCATCATCAAGATCAAGCTCGGTTCAGATGACGATGAAGCCATCGTCGCCGCTGTGCGCAAAGCCTGCCCGGCACGTCTGCGCCTGGACGCCAATGCTGGCTGGACGCGCGAGCAGGCAGCCCACCTGATCCCCCGCCTGGCGCAGTACGATATCGAATTTATCGAACAACCACTGCCGGTAGGTGATATCGAAGGTCTGTGCTGGCTGCGTGCCCAGAACCTGGGCGCAGCGATCTTTGCCGATGAAAGCATCCGCTCGGCGCGCGATGTAGCTGCGCATGCCGGCGCAGTGGACGGGGTGGTGATTAAGCTAATGAAAAGCTGCGGCATCCGCGAAGCCCTGCGCTCTATCCACATCGCCCACGCTCTGGATATGCAGGTGATGCTCGGCTGCATGGTTGAGACCTCCCTGGGTGTCAGCGCCGCGGCGCAGATTGCCCCGCTGTGTGAATATGCAGACCTGGACGGTCCGCTGCTGATCGACAACGATCCGTTTGTAGGTGTAACCTACCAGGGTGCAAACATGCTCTTGCCAGATTTGCCAGGTCTGGGGGTGGTGCGCAAGTAAACCTGGCAGCAATGCCCACTGCAACCAAAATCCTATCCACACGTATATATAATAGATTTCCTGAGATAGAACCGGAAACAAAAATCAGGGATCATCATATCAACCAAGTGGTCAGTAAGGAGTCATTGCAATGGGTATATTTGAGTTTATTTTCAAAATCATCGGGGGCATTATCGGCCTCGTCTTGGGGCTGATTGGCAGCATCATCGGGCTGGTGCTGGGGGTTCTGGGTCTGGTATTTGGCTGTGTGGTCGGCTTGTTGTTTTTGCTGGCGCTGCCCATCTTGATCTTGATATGGATTTTCTAAACAGAGACAAAATATGACCGCCAGGTGCAAACGCCTGGCGGTCATCTCATTTAAAAGAGTTTTCTTTTTGAGAAAGAGTTATTCTATCTCACTGTTACCTGGGTGTAAGATTCCTTCAGGTTCCCATCCAAATCCTCAACCATAAATCCCAGGATATATTGACCGGGGGCAGCCCACATTTCCTTCCAGATTAAGGTCTGTTTACCAAAGGTTAGCGTACCGCCCTCCTGCGTGGCAGGTTGGGTCACTCTTCCGCTCGCATCCAGATCCATCCAGCTTTCCAGGATGGTAAACTGGTCGCCGGATTGCGGGACAATTTCCCGCGGTGAGCCGGTGAATTCGTCATTGGTGTAGCCATACACCTGGCGCAACACCCCGTTGCTGAAATACAGGCGTGCATAGCGCGTCTCGCCGTCGGCAAAGGTGTAAATCCCATCCACGGTATAGACTGCGTTTTCGGCGCTTGCGCCGAAGCTGCGCGGGCGCAGCAGCGTGACCACGTCATTTACGCCATCGGAGATGGCGAACATCAGCGGTTCCCACTCAAACTCCAGGGTGAATTCTTCACCGTCATACCACACCGGGTAATACACTCCATCCACTTCGCGCGTCTCTCCGCTCTCCAGGTAATCCATATCCGCCACGTTGATCGAGCGCGCCTGCGTGTCGATATAGCCAGTGAAAATGTAGATATGACCGATATTCGTCCCCAGGATATCCGCGCTCAACAAAACAGGTTGGGTCTGGGTTGCTGTCTTGGAGGATGTTGTAATCGGAGAAATGCTGATCTCGCCGCTGCCGGGTGCGCGCACTGGCACGCTGCTTTCCGGAACCACCGCCGAGCGTGTTTGCGCTTCGAAGCTGCGCCCGGTGTAGTGGTATGCCAGGAAGTCATCCCAAAGGGATTGGGCGGCAAAGCGGTCAGCAATCACAGTGTAAGATTGCGGGCCGGTAGCTGCGTTGCGGTAGAGTTGCGAGTTAGGGAAATAAATCGAAATCCCGGAAGAGCCGGACTTTTTCGGACCGTGTTTCTCGGCGATCACTGCCTGCTGCACCGCACCAAGCGTGTTTCGCGCCAGTTGCACTACGCCATTGCTGCCGGACTCCTTTGCCACGATTTGGACAAAGTTGCCCAGATCGATATAAGAAGGCGGCACCTGGCTGCCAAAGATGCTGGTGTATGAGCGGGTGTAAGTACGAGCCTTGGCGACTGCGTTCTGGTCCGTTTGCTGCAGCCCGGCTGCCAGGTCGTTGAAATTATCCATCAAAGCCGGGATGGCTTCGAGATCAATAGCGGAAATGGTGATGCCGTCTTGAAGTTGGGCTACGAGCTGGCTGGCGGTGGGTCCGCTCATCATTCCAAATAAACCGCTCAACCCACCACTCGGCCGGGCAAACTCTGCACGCGCCTGGTCATCGACGATGCGCTGGTCTTCGATGATGTAGCTGGCAACAATGGCTTTCCCTAAATCTGAACCATTCATCGCTGGGTTGGCTTTCAGTTCATTTAAAAAGCTGGTGTACGCCCAGCCCAGGGAAGGTTCAGTCTCTTGCGAAACGACGGCATAACGGGCGTGCGGCTCGAGCGCAGAGAGGACTTCCAGGTGCCCCATGAGACAGGCATCCATTCCCAACAGTTCAAATTTATCGATCCCGGTTTGACGGCGGATTTCCGTCAACGCCTGGTCCATTTCATCCATGTACAGGTGATCGCCAATGGCAGATGCTAACGGTGTGGAGGTCTGTCTGCGAGCTACAGGATCTGGGTCGCTCCACCCACCCGGCCAACCCATGCCGTGGTCCGAAAGGATCAGGGCATATTTGTCCGCCGGGTAATTCTTTACCGCCCAGGTGACAAAATCCACCAGGGTGTCTGCATCCGACATGTTGACTTCACCCAGGTCGTCAAGCTCTTGTGAACCGAGTGTATTCAGGTCAAAATCCTGGGTCACATAAAAACGTTTGGTCGAAGTCCAGTTGCCGTCACCCGAGTAACCGCCTTTATAGCGGTCGACCTGGGCTACAATATTCAATTGCTGGCCAGAGCCGACCCTTTCGGCTTCATTCAGATCAATGTAAATATCTTGCTCCAGAACCTTGTCATCCGCATCCTGGTAGAGCATCACCGTCCAGGTATCGCTTGCGCTGCCGGCGGTTGTCCCAGTTGATGGGCGCGGTGTAAAGGTTGGGCGAGCAACTGAAGCAGTTGTTGGTTTGACCACATCCAGGGGCGCTGCCGGTTCGGAGTAATAGGGCTCAGTTGCCAATGCACCAGTATCCACCTGGCCGCCGTCAGGGCTTAGGCCTG
>CAZTMX010000269.1:0-3510 GCA_964614855.1 uncultured Anaerolineaceae bacterium
CTCTTCACCAGGTTGGGCAGGTTGCCCGAGTGGTCAATATGTGCGTGCGAAAGGATCACCGCATCCAAGCTGGCAGGATCAAAGGGGAAATTTTTGTTGCGCTCGTAGGATTCTTGCCGCCTGCCCTGGTAAAAGCCGCACTCCAGCAGGATGCGCTTGCCGTTGACTTCCAGCAGATGCTGCGAACCGGTAACGGTTTGGGCGGCGCCGTAAAACGAGATTTTCATGTTGATTTCCTATGGTTGATGATTTCCAGTATCTGGCTGGCAAAATGTTCAAACCGCCAGGGGACATCTTGCATCAGGGCTGCCAGGGCCTGGCTGTTTTGTGGCTGCTCCATTGCCAGGGTCTGCATCAGGTCGCGCGGCAGCACAATGTCCGACTGCACCCCCAGGTGTTTGGCGGTGGCTTTACGCCAGTTGCGCAGTTTTTCCAGGCGCTCGAGGAACTTTTCATCCTGGCGCTGCGGGCGTGGATATTTGATGGGTTTTGCCTTCAAGCCGCGCTGCACTGCCTGCAGCAGGCGTCCCCCGTAACGCCGCACCTGCCCCGGGGTCATCCCTGGGACGGCAGCCAATTGCTCGATTTTCTGTGGTAGTTCCTCGGCGATCGCCAGCAGCGTCTTGTCGCCGATGACTTTGAACAGCGGGCGGTCAAGTGAGCGTGCTGCCTCATCGCGGTAGGCGCACAGCTCGTGCAGCACGGCTGCCTTTTGCGGCGGCAGGTCGCGTGACCCGCTGATGCGCCAGCAATCCAGCGGCTGGTCGCCGTTGTGGATCCGTCCGTTTTCTTCCCAGCGCGTGTTTGCCAGGCGGTCGAAATCTTCCCTGGCCAGGGGCCATAATTCCCGCTCGACCAGCTTTGAATACAGGCGTGTTCTCAGGGGGATCAAGTATTGCGTATCCAGGCGAGCGTATTCCAACTGCTCGCTGGAGAGCGGGCGCTGGCCCCAGTTGGCGCGCTGATAGCGTTTATCCAGCTTAATGCCAAACTCCTCTTCAAGAACAGAGCCAAGCCCGACAGCATCCTTGCCCAGGATGCGTGCCGCCACCATGGTGTCAAATATGTTGGCAAACTCAAAACCAAAATCCCGTCGCAGACACAGCAAATCATATTCTGCAGCGTGAAAGATCTTTTCGATTTTTGGGGCGGCAAAAAGGGGCGCTAAAGGCTCGAGATCATTGAATGCCAGCGGGTCCACCAGGTAGTTATGTGCGTTGGCAGTGAATTGAACCAGGCAGACACGCTCGCGATATGCGTACAGGCTGTTGGACTCGGTATCTACCGCCACAACGGGCTGGTCCTGCAAAATTTTTGCCAGGCGTTTCAAATCGTGCGTATGTATAATGATTTCTGGAAAGATACCGTTGGTCATTGCGAATTATTATAGCTTATCTGTGCAGCTTTTCCATGATCAGTGCTTCTTCCCCATCGCTGTAATAAGACGGCCAGACACCAATTTTGATATACCCCAAATCCTGGTAGAGTTGGATGGCGACATGGTTGGAGGTGCGCACATTCAAGCGGATGCTCTTAAGCGTCACTTGCTGCTCGCATGCCTGCATCAGCTGCCTGCCGATGCCGCGGCCGCGATATTCAGGCAGCACGCCGATGGTGGCGATCCAGGCAGTTTGTTCGGATGGGCGCAGGTCCACGGCAGCAAAGCCGATCATCTTATCGTCACGCATTGCTTTCAGACGTATCACATTGGGAAAGGTCAGTACGCCGATCAAGTCCCACAAGGGCCAGGCGTCCTTGGGAAAACAAACCTGTTCGATGTGTCGTAAGGAATTCAGATCGCGCCAGGTAGCCGGAAGGATCTGTATCCGGTTACCTGGCTGATTTGTGTCTGTTAGAAGCATGTGCTCACGTTGCTAAAAGGTGATGCAGCAATTTACCCCTGGGGTTTCAGCTTTGAATGCAAAACTGAACGCTATTCTTCCTTGCGGCTTTTTACAAAGTTATCCAGCAACCCGGTGAACTCCATGGGGAAGATGTATTTTGTCGCAGGGCTGGTGCCCATGGTCTTGAGGGTCTCAAAATACTGTAGGGTCATGGTCTTGGGATCTACCGTTTGGGCGACTTCGTAGATTTTATCCAGCGCCATGGAGAAGCCTTCGGCTCGCAGCAATTGCGCCTGGCGCTCACCTTCAGCGCGCAAGATGGCAGATTGTTTTTCACCTTCAGCGCGCAGGATGTTCGCCTGCTTCTCGCCTTCAGCCACGTTAATGGCAGCTTCACGCTGACCGGTGGATTCGGTCACCACGGCACGGCGGTTGCGCTCAGCGGACATCTGGCGGTTCATGGCGTCCGAAATTTCGCGCGGCGGGTTGATCTCGCGGATTTCCACATTGGTCACCTTGACGCCCCAACGCTCGGTCACTTCGTCCAGGCGGGTGCGCAGCAGGTTGTTGATGTGCTCGCGCTTGGAGAGAACATCATCCAGGATGATGCCGCCGATGACGGCGCGCAGTGTGGTGGTTGCCATACCCTGGGCTGCCGATTCGAAGTTCTGCACCTGCAGCACGCTGTTGGTTGGGTCCATGATCTTGTAGTACCAGATAAAATCCACAGAAACCGCGGCGTTATCCTGGGTGATTGAATTCTGGTGCGGGATTTCGCGCACTTGCTCGCGCAAGTCAGTTCTTACCGCCCGGTCAACGATCGGGATCAAGAACACGATCCCCGGACCTTTGGCGCCGATACAGCGGCCCAGGCGGAACACGATCAGGCGCTGGTATTCGGGGACGATGCGGATGGCATTGGCGATGAAGATCAAGGCGATAAACAACACCGCGCCAACCAGGCATAAAGCGGAGTTCGCAAATAATGTATCCATATAGTTCCTCCAAGAAAAATTTATTGATTCTTATAAACCGGGAAATAGATCGCCCGGGGATAACTTACAACACGGGTTGGTCCTTATCCATGTTTTTTACCAGCAGCAGCAAACCTTCACGCCCGATCACCTGGATCCTTGCGCCGGTTGGGATTGGCTTTTCGCTGCGCACGCTCCACAACTCCCCGTCAATTTGCGCCGATCCTTCCATGTAAATGTCTGAACGAGCTTCGCCGCTTTTACCCATCAGGTTATCCAAGCTGTGAACGGGGATGGTCTGGCTGATTTCGAGTACTTTGCGGGCTACCAGCCAAAAGAAACCGCCGCTGAGGATGGATACCGTAGCTGCCAGGACGGGGTTGACGGCTGGCTGCCACCAGATATCAGAGCGGAACAAGAAGGCTGATCCTATGATCAGCGCCAGGATGGACGGCAGCAGCAGGATGTTCAAACGGGCTCTTCGCACTGCAGCGATAAAAAAGCCCACCCCCACCAGGATAACAAGCAGCGCCCAGGCGTTTACCGGCAGGTTGTAAACCGCCCAACCCGCTGCCAGCAAGGCGAACAGCGCCAGTAATTCCAGCAAACCGGTACCCGGGTTTAGGATTGCCAGGATAGCAAAAATCAAACCACCGGCTAATGTAAGATAGGCGATATTGGGGTCCAGTAAG
>CAZTMX010000270.1:0-3429 GCA_964614855.1 uncultured Anaerolineaceae bacterium
CTGAGTGGAAAATACGTTTTGATGAGGAAATCGTGCACGGACTGGCCGCCCGGCAGCGTGGTAACGAGGGGATGGCAAGGGTTTTTGCACGGCGCGCTGCTGGAATTGCGATCAAAGAATTTTTCGCACAAAAGGAAGTTACGTGGTCAAAAAAGGGGAGCAGCCAGCCTTTAAGCGCTTACGACTATCTAAAAATCCTCGACACAATGGAAGATGTCCCTGCAGGAGCAGCAGAAAGCGCCAGGTTGCTGCTGTTGAAAGTAACGCCAGACTACGCCCTGCCAATAGAAGCGGACCTGCTCGAGCAGGCACAGAGGTTGCGCAAGTTGTTGTTAGGGTAAGCCGATTTCATTCCAAGGCACAAAAAAGGTTCAACAAGCCAATTTGCATAGCGGGCTGTTTTGAGCTCGTGTTCCAGATTATGCGGGTTAACCTGCGCGCGTATTCCAGATTGAAGCGATCTTTTGTGCAGCCAGGATGATCACACGAATACTTGCGTAAAGCAATAACGTTAGCCCAATGATCCCAGCTGCAGCCACCACAAGCGATTGCCAACTTCCCGATGCCCGAGTTGCCTGCGGCACCTGTGCCAGCAGGCGATTTTCCAGGCTGGATGAAAAACCCCGGCGCACATTTACTGGTGTCAGCATATTCTCCAGGTATGAATCCAGGTCTTGCTCTCTGAGCGGCATGCGTCAAGCTCCTTCGACCGGGTAGGCGACAACGCCAACCGTACCTGGTCCAAGATTGGCGGCAACCCCAATGGAAAGATCGGACATAAATAATTCCTGGCAGTTCAGACGTTCCCGCACCCGCTGCATCAGTCCCTCCCCGGCGGCAGGATCTTCGCAATGCACCACGGCAGCATTTACTAATTTGCGCCCCACTTTTTGCGCTGTTTTCTCCACGATCAACTCCAATGCTTTATGACGGGTGCGCACCCGGTCTGTAACTTCGATTACACCGTCCTTTAAGACAATCACCGGTTTGATATCCAACAGCGAGGCAACCACTGCTTGCAGGTACTTTACCCGCCCACTGCGCCGGGCATATTCCATTGTGTTTAAAGTCAGGCAGATCTGCACACTGCGGCTGATCCGTCCCAATCGCTCCACAATCGCCTCCACACTGGCGCCCGCGCGCTCCATCAGCCGCACTTCGCGGCACATGTAACCCATGGAAGCAGACCCGCTGGCGGAGTCAATGGGGAAGATCCTGAACTTCTTTGCCAGTTCTTTGGCGGCAATTTGCGCCGATGCCAGGGTACCGGACAATTTTCCGGTGACGTGAATCGAGATGATCGTATCCCCTGGTTGAGCGTGTTTGTTGTAGAAATCTATGAACTGCTGTGGAGACGGCTGGGATGTCTTTGGGATATTGCGTGTTTGGTCTGCCATGCGGAAAAAATCCGCATTTGACAAATCCACCCCCTGCAAGAAGGTACGCTCGCCAAAATGGATATTGATAGGGATCATGCGGATATCCAATTCACTCAGCCATTCTTCAGGCAAATCCCCAGCACTGTCCATAACCAAACGCAACATATACTCACCTCCCGGTCAATGATGTCAAGTGGATGGTTGACCTTTGCCGGTTGCTTCTGCTAAGGCGTCCAGGTCATCTCTCAGGGCGAGCAGGGTGCGGTGATACAGGCTTTTCACCGCGCCTTCGCTGCGTCCCATCACCAGGCCGATTTCGGCGTTAGAAAGGTCATCCACAAATTTCAGAATGATCAACTGCTGTCTTTCAGGCGGCAGTTTTCGGATAATGCGAATCAAACGCTCCTGCTCTTCGCTTTGCATTATTTTCACCTCTGGATGAGCCGGGTTGTGCGGGTGTGACAACCCATCTTCCAGGGGGATTTCTTTCCTGCGGCTGTCATCCCGGTGCCAGTTTGCCACCAGGTTATGAGCTATCCGGTACAGCCATGCTGAAAAAGGCAGCCCCCGGTTGTGATACCTGGGAATGTGCTGCAGTGCTCTCAGGAAGACGCGTTCGGTAAGGTCTTCGGCTTCACTGATATTACCCGTCCGGTAATAGATGTAGTTATAGATGCGTCCAATATAGCGTTCATAGAGAACTCCAAAAGCCAGGCTGTCTCCTTTTGCAGCCTGTGCTACAGCCAGATCGTCGCTTAATTCTTGTTCCACGGTCACCATTGTGTGGGGTTTCAAGCGGCGAAGGATGGCGCAGTGCAAAGGGTGCAAAAGCATTCCTTCAGAGGTAGAAACCCCGGTATGATCCATTCGTTACTTGGAACGCAACCAGATATTTAGGCTGCGGCTTTGATTCAGTATAACATAAATACACCTGGAGACATGCGGAGGTGGATGGTATAATAGAAGCCTCACGGGGATGATAGGTCTCGACGGGAGAGGCAGGCCCCGGATTGCGAGCCGATAGGCGCCGATATCGTTAAATCAGCGCAAACAACAAGTGCCAATCGCACAAACTACGCTGCACTGCCCCTCGCTGCATAAGCGATTCGTAGTGTAGCTGGCCCCCAACAGAGGGACCACGTCCGCCCACCCCGATCTCCTGCCGGAGGTGGAACCGGGCGTCACAAAGCGGGAGTGCCGTACGTCCGATGCTGCTGAGCGTACGAAAGAGGGGCTTTCGGGTCCTGGCAGATAGCGAGTGCGCCGCCTGTGCTGGTATAGGCGCCACAAGCGAAACCTAAACACCAGCTACGCTCGTAGAGATCCGCGGGAAGAATCTTTCGGACTCGGGTTCGATTCCCGACATCTCCACAAATCCAGGGCTGCCTTACATAAAAGGGCGGCCCTGGTTGTCGTAGTAGGTCACTATGACCTGAATTCTTCAGAAATATCTTGACAATATGCACAATTGAGATATCGAATTATCTCAGCAAGAAAAGCGACCAGAAACGAGATTAGTCAATACTTGGAAAAATAGTGATTTTTTTAGTATCAGTACATTCAGGCAACTCTGCAAACCAATCCCTTCAAATACTCCCCTTCGGGAAAATTGAGCGCGACCGGGTGATCGACATCCTGATGCAGGCGTTCCATAATTTGCGCATCCACACCCGCGTCCAGCGCGGCGCCGGCGACGATCTTCTGGAAAAGCTCGGCGCTTACCCCGCCTGAGCACGAGAAAGTAACCAGCAACCCACCCGGCGCCAGCAATTTGAAGGCCAGCAGATTGATGTCTTTGTATCCGCGCGCTGCCCGCTCCACCTGGGCAGTGGTAGGTGCGAATTTTGGCGGGTCCAGGATGATCAGGTCATAAGTACGGGCACGGTCTCGCAACATGCGCAATTGCTGGAATACATCCCCCTGAATCATTGACACTGGCGGCTCGCCGGCCGGAGCCCGCGCCGGCTCAGATCCCTGTAGTGCAGCTCTCTTCTCCAGAGCCAGATGGATATTTTCCTGCGCCATCTCCAGCGCTTCGGCGGAAGCATCA